>JAFPYO010000021.1:0-20058 GCA_017412145.1 Prevotella sp. | reverse complement strand
TTATCTTTGCACTCACTAAGAAGCGTTCTTTGGAAATGTGTATAACGAGACAGAATATGTAATTCAGCTCGTTTCTAAATCGTTACCTGATTGCTATTCAAAGTAAGGTAACAAGATGATTTCTAAAGAGTTATAATTTCCACCGTAACAAGCATCGGGGAAAGTGCTTTTTATAGATGCGCTATCTCCAGTATTATTTTACCTGAATCGCTTATCCGTATTGGAGAGGAGGCATTTGAGAGAACAAAACTGACTTCCATCACCTTGCCCAAAAATGTAAAATATCTGGGCGATGCACCTGGAATTGACGAAAGAACCGGCGAGGTGTACGAGGGTGATCTTTATAACTGGGTGTTTGACCGCTGCGAATTGTTGGAAGAAGTGAATGTCGATGAGGCCAATACCACGTATGCCTCAGTCGATGGAATGTTGCTGACAAAGGACAAGAAAACGCTGTTATTTTGCCCTCAAGCCAACACTGCGGAAACAGTTCCAGAAGGGGTTGAGGAAATCTACAGAGATGCTTTCTATTTGTGCAAGAAATCCACCATTTCATTGCCCAATTCCTTGAAAAGCATCGGAGAGTCGGCATTCTATGGCTCTGCGATTGAATCAATTGTAATTCCAGAAGGAGTTACACGCATTGAGGAAGAAACTTTTGAAGGCTGTGATAAATTATCATCGATTACACTTCCTAAGGGATTGACCTACATTGCCGGAGAAGCATTCAAATATTGTCCCATAACAAATATTGATTTGGGCGAATCGCTCGTTTTTATCGGGGATGATGCTTTCTTGGGAACCAAACTCACTTCTGTTACCCTGCCGAAATCACTGTTGGTGATAGAAGGAGATGCCTTTATGAACTGTCCTTTGCAAACTGTCATTTCTAAGATTGAAGAGCCGTTTGTCATCGAGGATGGTGCATTTGGCGGCGAGAAGTCCGATTATAACAGTTTCGAGACTGCCACGCTCTACGTTCCATACGGCACGAAAGCGAAATACGAAGCGACGAGGTACTGGAACAAGTTTGTAAATATTGTGGAAATGGACCTTGTTCCTGTGGATGAGGACAACAATGTGGATTTCGGAAACGGTATGGATGAAAGCGACAATTTGGACGGTGCTGTCATCCGTGACATTTATTATAATATCGGCGACGGAAAGGGTGAATACAACGCCGATGAAGGCTGTGTCGTCATCAAGAAAACGACCGACGACGGCACGGTTGATGGCCTCAGTGGAAAGGACATTTTTGGCGAAGATTTCAAAGGCCAGTTCACGGGAATCGTCTTCAAAGTTCCGGCTGGAAAGGGTACTGTGAAAGTAACCGCCGAAACAACAGGAAATATGCAGCTGAAAGTCAAGATTGGCAACAATGAACCTGTGGGAATGGAGTTGAACGGCAAACTGAAAGTGACCTTCCCCTATAACGTGTCGGAAACAACCTATGTCTATATCTACGCAGGCGCAGCCAACGAAGCGAAGGGCTTCGGCACAACCAACGCAACGGATGATGCCGCCCTGAAGATTTATGGCATTGAGTTCGAGCGTGGTGAAACCACAGCCATTGACGCTTCGCTAAATGAAAATGGAAAAATGACAAATGATAGTTGGTACACCATCGACGGCGTGAAACTGAATGGTGAGCCAACGAAAAAGGGAATCTATATTTACAAAGGTAAAAAGGTAAAAAGGTAAAAAGGTAAAGAAGTAAAAAGGGAGTTCCCTTGAGTGAAACGAAAAAAGCCCCCTCCCACCCTTCCCCCGAAGGGGAGGAACTGTTTGGGCTTAACTTCCAATAAAAAATGAGTGAAAGTTTTTGTGCTTTCGCTCATTTTTTCGTGTACCGCTTACAGTGGAAAGAAAAATCTTGCGTATAAATTTGCTGTGTTCAAGAAAAAATTGTATCTTTGACCGCACAACGGGTGTGTATATGAATCATCATCAAGTAAAAATTCGATTTCTGGCAATTTTGCTGCTCTTTTTGCCGATTTCATCGGAACTAAGGGCGCAAATCGTCGATGTTCTCGAGGATTTGACAACCATCGACGACATCGACGCCGAATCGTGGGAACAGACTTACGACTTGCTCAGCGACCTGCTGGAAAATCCCCTGAACCTCAACACCGCCACACCCGACGACCTGCGCCAACTGCCCTTCCTCAACGAAGAGCAAATCGAGGAGATTTCGGCGTTTATCTACCGCTACGGAGCCCTGCAATCGGAGGGCGAACTGGCGATGATTCCGTGCATCGACGAAACGACGCGCCAACGACTGCTGCAATTCACCTATTTCGGCGAAATGGAAACGAAAAAACCGTCGCTGAACGAACTACTGCACAGGGGTCGCCACGAACTGATTGCCACAGGAAAAATCCCTTTCTACGAGAGGCGTGGCGACCGTGATGCCTACCTCGGACCGCCCTACAAACATTCCCTGCGCTACACGTTTCAGAACCAGCAGCGACTCAAAGCGGGTTTCATCGGGTCGCAAGACGCTGGCGAGCCATTTTTTACCAACGGAAACGGCCTCGGCTACGATTTTTATGCGTTTTACGTGCAGGCGCAGCGTTTCGGACGGCTGAAAAACCTCACCGTCGGCCATTATCGGCTGAATTTCGGACACGGACTCGTCATCAACAACGACCTTTCCTTCGGAAAACTCTTCTCGCTCAGTGCTGCCGACCGCAATCAGAACATCATCCGAGGCCATTCTTCGAGGATGGAATACAACTATCTGCAGGGCGCTGCCGCCACGATTTCACTCACGAAAAACCTCGATTTGACGGCGTTTCTGTCTTATCGCGACATCGACGTGACACCCACCGACGACAACCTGAACATCCGCACGATTCTCACGTCGGGCTACCATCGCACGAACTCGGAAATGCAACGGCGGCGCAATGCATCGGAATTTCTCGGCGGTAGTCGCATCGCCTATCGCTACAACCGTTGGAATGTCGCTGCAACGGTAGTTTACGATGCTTTCGACAAACCATTGAAGCCCGTTGAAAAGCGCTCGAAAACGAATCTTTATCGCGAAATTCAACCTGCAGGACAGCATTTCTGGAACGCCAGTGTCGATTACGGCTACCGACACGCCCGCTTCACCTTCAGTGGCGAGACAGCGACGGGTTCGTGCGGCGGCGTGGCCACGATGAACACGCTCAACGTGAAGTTGGCAGGGCAGTTGTCGCTCATCGCCATCCAGCGCTTCTACAGCTATCGCTACTACGCCATCCACAGCCAGAGCCTCAGCGAAGGCGGCGCAACGCAAAACGAGAGCGGAATCCTCGTCGGTGCCACGTGGCGACCGTCGTATGCCCTTTCCGTCACCGCCTACACCGATTTCGCCTATTTCCCGTGGGCTCGCTATCAGGTCAGTCAGCGGTCGCAGGCGTGGGACAACCTCGTTTCGGCCACGTGGAAGCGCCATCAGTGGAAAATCAACCTGCGCTATCGGCTGCGACTGCGCGAAAAGGACAATGGCGAGCGCACCGCACTCGACAATCGCACGGAACAACGGGCTCGCGCCTCGGTGGCCTACGATGAAAAAAATTGGAACCTGAAAACGCAGTTCGACCTGAGCCACATCGGGGGCGAAAATGCCGAAAACAGCTTTGGTTGGATGGTTTCCGAAACGGCTGGCATCAAGTTGAAAAATGTCAATTTAAACGCCCTCTTCGCCTATTTCCACACCGACAACTACGACAGCCGCCTCTACCTCTACGAAAGTGGTCCGCAATACACTTTTTCCATCCCGATGGTCTATGGTCACGGCATCCGCTATATGCTAATGGCACAATGGCAGCCCTCGCGTCGCTTGCTTTTCACCGTCAAAATCGCCACCACCAACTACTTCGACCGCTCGACCATCGGCAGCAGCTACCAGCAAATCAATGCCTCGTCGATGACCGACCTCGACGTGCAAATGAAGTGGCGGTTTTAGGTTGTAATTATTTATTTTTCAGCGTTTCTCTATACAAATCGGCGACTTGTCGGGCAACATCGCGACCTACAAAACGACGAATGTAGTCGCGACTGCGAAGGATACGCTCTTCGCGACCCTCGGCCCCGACAAGGCTTTGTCGAATCGCTGCAGCCATCGCTTGCTCGTCGTCGGGAGCGACATAGAGCGCATCGGGACCGCCTGCCTCCTCCAAACACGAACCGGTGCAGGCGACGACGGGCAATCCGCTGCTGATGGCCTCGATGACGGGAATGCCGAAACCCTCATAAACAGAGGGATAGACGAAAGTTTCGGCCTGTGCGTAAAAAGCGGGTAAATCGTCGTCGGAAACGCCGTGAAAAACCTTGATTCGAGGGTTTAAACCGTGATTTTTCGCGTATTCCAAGACCACATCGGTGTATTTCGTGCGACGGCCAACGACAACCAATGAAATTTCCTCTGGCAAATAAGATAAAGCCTTGACAGCCAACAAGATATTCTTTCGCGCCTCAATCGTGCCGACGTTGAGAATATAGCGGTTCGGCAGTTGATAACGCTGTCGGACACGTTCCAACAATTCTGGTGCGACTTGAGCAGAAAATCGGGGCGAAAAACTCTGATAAACGACCGAAATTTTGCGTTCATCGACACCGCCAAACTCGATAATATCGCGCTTCGTACACTCGCTGATGGCGATGATATGGTCGGCCTCACGCACGGTCTGGCGGAATTTCCAAGCATAGATTTTCGTGTCGAGCCAATGGTAGAATTCGGGATGGCGCAGGAAAATCAAGTCGTGGATGGTTACGATGCTGCGAATGCCGCTTTTTCGGATGCCGATGGGCAGTTCACCCGACAGTCCGTGATAGAGTTGCACGCCATCGCGCCGCAGGTCGCCGACAATGCCGCGTGTGCGCCAATAAGAGGAGAGGGGTGAGAGGTGAGAGGTGAGAGGCGAGGGATAGCAAAACGCCACATTCGGACGGCTCACAATTTGGTTTCGCAGGTCGTCGCGCCCTTTGTCGGGTGCGTAGAGCCGCAGTTGCAGCCTTTCGTCCGCCGCCAGGTCATTGACCAGCGTCCGTCCGTAGCTGCCAAGCCCCGTCCCGTTCTTCACAATGCGTTTGGCATCGAATCCTACTACCAAATTTTCACTGCACTTTTCCATAAACTTACGCTTTTTCGCCACAAAGATACAAATAATTCTTAATTATTCATCCATAATTCTCGATTTCTTCGTACCTTTGCACACAAATCAATAAAAATTGACATGGAAAATATGATGAATTTTCTCGACAGAAACGAATTTAACTTCGAGCCGAGCCAGAAAGTGGTGGAGGCCATCAAGAATTTCGACCCCAAGGATTTGTGCTTCTATACACGCATCTACGACGAGGGGAAAAAGAGTGTTATCAGCGTGCGAGTCAGCGAAATCTACGGCGTGCCCGAAGAGCAGGTGCTGCTGGCCTACGGCGGCGAGGACATCCTGAAAAACGCCATTCACTACTACTTGATGAAGGGCGACAACAAGAAGATTCTGATTCCCGAATTTTCGTGGTGGTACTACAACAAGGTGGCCGACGAGTGCTACGGCACTTTCGAGATGTATCCGCTGCACGAACAGGACGACACTTTCGCCTACGACATCGACGAAGTCATCGAATACACCAACCGAATCCATCCTCGAATGTTACTGTTGGCATCGCCCAACAATCCGACGGGCAACAGCCTCACGCCAGAGGAAATCGGGCGGATTATGGAGAACATTCCTTCCGACACGATGGTGCTCATCGACGAGGCTTACGCCAGTTTCATCACGACCGACACGGACTACATTGCTCCGTTGGTGAACCAATACGAGAACCTGATTATCTCGCGCACGCTGTCGAAGTTCTACGGACTGCCCGGTCTGCGTTGCGGATTCGGTTTTATCGGCAAGGGTCACACCCATTTCGTGAGTTACATCAACAAATACTTGGGCTACAACCGTTTTTCTGAGGCCGTGGCATTGGCTGCACTCGACAGCGACGAACACTATCGCCGCGTGGCCGACGACATGGACTGGGGGCGCCAACTTTTCAAGCAGGAACTCGGCAACGTGCCTGGTTTCAAGGTCTATAAGTCGGTGGCGAACTTCATCCTCATCAAATATCCGCTTGAAATCAAGGAAAGACTGATGGAGGAACTGAAGATTCAGAACTACAAGATTAAATTCATGGGCGACCCAGGGCTGGAATCGTGCCTGCGCATCACGCTGGGTCGTCGCGAACAGACTCAAGTGGTCGTTGATACCATCAAACGAGTGGTGGAAGAAGTGAGGAGTGTGAAGTGATATGAACGAGAAATACAGAGCGACGCTCAAGTCGGCAGAAACGGAAGATTGGCTCGATTTACACGTGATTCGACCCTTTTGTTACTATTGTGCCGTCTTTTTCGCCAAGTTCGACATCCATCCCAACACCGTGACAATTTGGTCGATGGTGATTGGGGCCGCCAGCGCGTGGTTTTTCGCACAAGGCAGTTTCTACTATGGCGGCACGATGGGACTCATCTACAACCTCATCGCCATTGCACTGCTGATGGCTGCCGACATTCTCGACTGCACCGACGGACAACTGGCGCGATTGACGGGGAAAAAGAGCCGCATAGGCCGCATTCTCGATGGAATCGCCGGTTTCACATGGTTTTTGCCCATCTATGTCTTGCTCGTGTGGCGATTTTGGAAGCATCACACGATTGAATTTGGTTGGTTGGGCATCGAAGACACCCCTCAGAATGCGCTGATTGCCACGGCGGTCGTCGTCGTTCTCGGACTGATTGCCGGCTTTGCAGGCATGGCTGCGCAAGGTCGTTTGGCCGACTACTACATTCAGGTTCACCTCTTTTTCCTGAAAGGCGAAAAAGGCAGCGAACTCGACAATTCCGTGCGACAGCAGGAGATTTACGACCAAATGCCGAAGGATGCCCCACTCTACGAGCGTCTGTTCCAAAAATCGTATATCGACTACACACGCAAACAAGAGCAAGTCACCCCACAATTTCAGCGGCTGTTGGCGCGTCTGGGCGAAAAATACGGCTCCACCGACAACATTCCGCCGACCGTTCGCGAGGAATTTCGGCAGAAATCGCTGCCCGTCATCTTCTGGAATGGCCTGCTGACATTCAATTTCCGCGAATCGTGGCTGTTTCTGTTCTGTTTGCTCGACATTCCCTGCTGCCATTTCCTTTTTGAAATCATCGTGATGGGACTGCTCTACAAATACGTCAACCACCGCCACGAAAACTTCTGCCGCGAAATGGCCGACAAACTCTAAACAATTCAATACCTCAACAACCAACAATTCAACCACTATGAAAGGAGTAATTCTCGCGGCAGGAATGGCGAAACGCCTGCGCCCACTGACCGACACGAAGCCGAAATGCCTGCTCGAAGTGGGCGGAAAAACGCTGTTGCAGCGCACAGTCGAGGCGATGGCGATGGCTGACATCACGGAATTTGTCATTGTCACAGGCTATCGCGCCGAACAAATCCGCGATTTCCTCACGATTCACTTCCCACAATTCACTTTTCGCTTCCTCCACAACGCCGACTACGAGCACAACAACAACATCTATTCGCTTTGGATGGCGATGAGCGAGGTTCGCAATCAAGATTTTTTGTTGATGGACAGCGACATTCTCTGCGACCCGAAAGCCGTTGTGGAAGTGGCGCAACAGTCGGTTTCGGCCTTGGCGATGAACCGCCACGAACTGGGCGAAGAGGAGATGAAAATCGTGGTCGATGCCGACCATCGCATCACCGAAATCAGCAAAACCTGCCGCCCCGAAGATGCCATCGGCGAGTCGGTCGGCATCGAGAAAATCACCGCCGACTACAGCGAAGCCCTCGCCGCAGAACTCGACCAGATGATTTTGCAGGAAAATCTCATCGACATTTTCTACGAACGAGCCTTCGAACGGCTCATCCCGCAGGGCCACGTCTTCAAGGTGGTCGATACCACCGAGTTTTTCTCCTACGAACTCGACACGCCCGAAGATTTCGAGCGCGCAACGGAGCTACTGCCGAAGGAACTTTGGTGAAAAACGGTTTTTAAAACGGATAAAGCCATGAACGAAGAACAGAAAATTTCGGTGGTCATCAACACCTACAACGCCGAGTTGCACCTGCGCAAATGCTTGGAGGCCGTGAAGGATTTCGATGAAATCGTGGTGTGCGACATGGAATCGACCGACAACACCGTGGCCATCGCGCAACAGTTCGGCTGCAAGATTGTCACCTTCCCCAAGGCCAACCACAAAAGTGCCGAGCCCGCCCGCACCTTCGCCATACAAAGTGCCTCTAACGATTGGGTATTGGTGGTTGACGCCGACGAAATCGTCACTACCGAACTGCACGAAGAACTCCGTCGGAGAATCGCGCAGCCCCACTGTCCGCAAGGGTTTTACATTCCCCGTCAGAACATGTTCATGGGAATGTTCGTGCGCGATTTCCATTTCGACTTCCAACTGCGCTTTTTCATTCGCGAGGGTACGGAATGGCCGCCCTACGTCCACACCTTCCCCAAGGTGCAGGGCAAGGTCGGGAAGCTGAAGGCACGAAAAGAGGCTTGCTTGCTGCACCTGATGGACGAAACCATGCACGAGTATCTTGAAAAAATGAACCAATACACCGACAACGAAGTGGAGAAAAAACAAGGGAAGAACTACGGCGTGGGTGCCTTGCTGTGGCGTCCGGCGTGGCGTTTTTTAAAAAAATATTTCATGGACGGCAGTTTCCGCATGGGCACGCGAGGCCTCATCCGTGCGCTGATGGCGGCGCAATATCAGTTCGTGCTCATCGCGAAAATCATCGAAAAGCGTTATCGCGACTCCGAATCCTGAGCGTCTGATTTTTTGACAAACGAGCGTCGGTCGCGATACTGACGATAAGGCAAATTGTAGTCTAAATAGAAGAAATTGTGCTGTCGCTGATGGTCGTGCGACGGCATTTTCATGTAATCTCCGTATTTCGTGCGCAAATAATCGTCGTAATGCTCCACACCCATCACCTCGTGACCCTCAAATTCGACGGGCTGCGGCGTTCCCAAGATGTTTTTCCGAATGATGCCGCTGAAACCGTCGTCGTAGTCGAGCACAAAGTCCGATTTTTCGTAATCGTAGGCGAGATTGGCCGCTCTCAACTGCCTGCGAACCCACTCGTGCGTAAAAATCTTCTGAATCAACAACACTGGCCACGAACTCGGCCCCCAACCGTGTTTGTAAGGGTCGCGATGCAGGAAATAAAGCAGTTTGTCGAGCATTTTATAGCGGGCGACCGCCACGCGCTGCATCAGTTTGTTCGGGGAAATGCCGTCGATGGGGAAAACGTCGATATAGATGCCTGCCACGTAGTCGCTGTGGCCTCGTTCGATGAGCGTCGTTCTGCTATCGACAATTTTGCCGAAACTGCCTGGAAACGTCGCGCTCGTCTCAATGCTCAACGCCTCCAACGGCTTCGGAAGCCACTCGTGGGCGCGCGCCATGAAGCGGTCGTAGTCGGGTCGGGGCATACAAATGTCCATGTCGTCGTCCCAAGGAATGAAACCCTTGTGGCGCACGGCTCCGAGCATGGTGCCTGCCCAGCAATAATAGCGGATGCCATGCTCGCGGCAGACGCGGTCAACCGACAGCATGATTTTCAGAATGTGGGCATGGAGCGTTTCAATGTCGTAGGAAGCCATGGCGATTTGCTATTTGACGATTTGACAATTTACTATTTACAGATTTCGATGCAAAATTACAAAAAAAAGCTTTTGACAGCAATTTTCTTGCTTTTAACTCTCCACTTTTCACTTTTTTTGTTACTTTTGCAGCATGAAGATATTCCATACCATCTCCAACAAGGAATGGGGCGGCGGCGAACAAACCGTTTTCGACCTGAGCCGACGGCAACTGGCCGACGGCATCGAGGTGGAAATCTTCTGCCTGCCCTCCGACACGATGCGCGAAAAATTTCGCGAACTCAACATTCCGATTCACACGCTGCCATTGCGCGGTGCGCTGGATTTCAAAAGCGCTTGGAAGATGGCGAAAATCCTGAAGCGGAGTGGCGATTGCGCCGTCCACACCCACAATTTCAAAGAGGCTTTCACGGCGGCATACGCCCGAAAGTTGTCGGGTCGGAAGGATATTCGCGTGGTGATGTGCCGAAATTTGACGCGAAAGGGTAAAAATTCGTGGCTCTACCGATGGCTTTACCGACAACTCGATTGCATCGTGTTTGACTCGCAGTTGGCGATGGACACGTTTCTGAGCACCCGTCCGAGTATCGACAAGAATAAATTGCGCGTCATTTTCAACGCCGTTGTTGTTCCCGAAAATATTGTCGCTCAGGACGTTAGAAGCGAATTCAACATTGCCAAAAACGAGGTTTTAGCGATGTATCACGGGCGATTAGACCCCGAAAAAGGCCTCGACGTGCTCATCGAAGCTGTCGCACGCTTGCGCGAAAAACCGTTGCGCGTGGTGTTGCTCGGTCGGGGCAGCGACGAATACACCGCCCATCTGAAACAACTCATCGCCGAAAAACACGTCGAAAACAAGGTCGATTTGGCTGGCTTCCGCAATCCCGTTTTGTCCTACGTGGTCGCCTGCGACATCGGCCTACTGCCGTCCATCGTGCGCGAAGGTTGTTCGTTGGCCGCCCAAGAACACATGTCGCAAGGCCATCCCATCATTGCCACCAACAACGGCGGACAGCGCGAATACATCGAGCACGGCAAAAACGGCTTGCTCGTGCCACCGGGCGACGCAAAGGCACTGGCCGACGCCATCGAAAAACTCATCGACGACGCCCCGCTGCGCCTTCAAATGGGCCGTCAGGCCAAGGCCGACTTCGACGACCATCTGACCTACGAACATTTTTATTCCCGAATCCAACAAATCTATGACCATCCTCTATAACCTGCTGCGCGGCCTCTGGTATCTGCTGTCGCTCTTGCCGTTTCGCGTTCTCTATCTCTTGAGCGATTTCTTCTTCCTGATTATATATCGGGTGCTGCACTATCGGGTCAAAGTCGTGAGAAACAACCTCGAAACGTCGTTTCCAGAGAAGTCGGAGAAGGAATTGCGCAGCATCGAACGGAAATTCTACCGAAGCCTGTGCGACTATTTTGTCGAAACGGTGAAAATGATGTCGATGAGCGAGCGGAAGATGCGGCACCACATGGTGTTCAAAGGCGTGGAAGCCCTCGACGAATGTGTCAAGGACGGTCAGTCGTGCGCCCTCTTCTTGGGTCACGTATTCAACTGGGAATGGGTCACGTCGCTGCCTTTGTGGGTGAAGTCGAATCCCCATTGCGGCCAACTCTATCATGCGTTGGAAAACCCCATTTTCGACAAATTGTTCCTGCAAATTCGAGAGCGATGGAATTCTGATTGTATCGTCCTCGTCGATATTCTTCGTAAGACCATTGAATACAAGCAAAAGAACCAGCCAACCGTCATCGGATACATCGGCGACCAAGTTCCCCATTGGAACAACATCCACCACTGGTGCCAGTTCCTGAACCACGACACGCCCGTCATGACGGGAGCCGAACGCATCGTCATCAAGAATCGACAGGCGGCTTTCTACCTCGATATGACTCAGAAAAAACGAGGCTACTACGAGGCCGAATTCAAGTTGATTACTCGCACACCGGAACAGTTGAAACAGTTTGAACTGACCGACATTTTCCATCAAATGCTGGAAACGACGATTCGCCGACAGCCCGAACTCTGGCTCTGGAGCCACAACCGATGGAAACGCACACGAGAGGAATTTAACCGCCGATTCCAAGTCATCGACGGGAAAGTAATACCAAAGGAAGGAGTCGAAGAATGATTTTCGTACACGACAAAGGCCGCATGGCCAACAATATTCTGCAATACGGCCACGTCTATGCGTGGGGACGAGAACACGGGCGCAAGACCATGTCGATGCGCTTCGCCTACAAATATCCGTGGTTCAACATCTGCCACACGCGCCACCATAATTTTCCGACCTATGTTTTTGCGAAATATGCCGCGAAAATCGGGCTGATTCCGACGGTTCGCTTCGATGAAGAGGATGCCGACTACAGCCGCGAAGAAAAACTGATGCTGACGAAGCGGATGGTGCTCGTGGCAGGCTGGTATGCGCGGTGGTACGAACTTTTTTTGAAGTATAAGACTGACATTCTGCAACTTTTCGCCTTCGACGAGTCGGTGGAGCGAAAGGTGAAGGAGATTTTGGGCGAAAAAGACGGCATTCGGCTGGGTGTTCACATTCGTCGGGGCGACTATGCGACGTTTCATGGCGGTCGGTTTTTCTACAGCGACCAGCAATACGTCGATTTGATTCGCCGCTACCACGAAAATTGCTGTCCGACGGAGCGATTGTCGGTCTATTTCTGCACCAACGACCCGAAAATCGACCAACATTTCTATCGCGAACAACTCGCCGACTGCTCCGTGCATTTCCCCGCGGGCAATCCTGCTGAAGACCTTTGTCTGCTGTCGCATTGCGACTTTCTGATGGGTGCGCCCAGCACGTTCACGCTCGTGGCGGCGATGTATCACGACACACCACTCTACTGGATTAAAAATCCCGAAAAAACTCCAAATTCAACCGATTTTCGACCTTTCGACGAACTTTTCCGCCAAATCATTTAAGGCATCAGCCGATTTTGCGTCATTCGCTCCATGTACTGCTGCACGATGGCCTTCACTTCGCGTTCCATCTGCGGCTGCTGCGGCACTTTTCCGACGAGGTTGTGCTGCATCAGCGAGTCTTCGAGCGAATAGACGGCGGTGGTTTTCGTGCCGTCGAATTGCAGCACATGTCCGTGTTTCACGTACTGATAGACACCGTTCAGGTAGTTCACCGCCCACGTGTCCTCGTCTGGCGTGTTGAAAAGGTCGATGCCGAAACTGAAAAAGCGCTTGTTGTAGCCCAACATGCCCAAAACGGTGGGCATAATGTCGATTTGCTGGGCGATTTTGTCAATCACTTGCGGCTCCTGACCGGGTTCGTAGATGACAATCGGCGAACAGAAACCGCCCAGTGTCGTCTGATAGAAAGCATGGTCGCTGTGGCTGGTGTGATCGCTGGTGAGCACGAAAATCGTGTTCTGGAACCACGGCTCACGACTGACTTTCTGGAAAAATTTGCCGATGGCCATGTCGGTGTAGCGCATACATTTGTGATTGACGAGGTTTCCATCGGGATAGACACCCTCGTATTTCTTGGGAATGGCATAGGGATGGTGACTCGTCGCCGTGAAAACAGCCGTCATGAAAGGTTCTTTCAAGTCGGAGATTTTCGCAGCGAAATACTGCAAAAACGGCTCGTCCCAGATGGCCCACATGCCGTCGAATTCGCTGTCGTCGCCAAAACGACCGTCTTCGCAAAAATCTTCACGGCCATAGTAATTCTGAAATCCTGTCTTACGGGCGAAAGCCTGAAATCCCATCGAATTGCGCTGAGCGCCATGGAAAAAGGCGGTTTCATAGCCTTCTTCGCCAAGAATTCCGGCAATTCCCGTCACATTATTCATCGACGACGGCGTCAGCACGAAGGGTTCGATAAACATGGGAATCGACGAGAGAATCGACGGCATTCCGTCAATCGACTTCCGACCATTGCAATAACTGTATTTGAAGGTTGTGCTCTTCGCGATGAGCGAATCGACATGGGGCGTATAACCTTTGTATTGGCCGTTTTCAAGGCTTTTGTTGAGTGCGCCAATGTATTCGCGTCCGAAACTCTCCACGATGAGAATGACGACGTTTTTGGGGGTGGTAGATGATAGGTGGTGGGTGGTGGAAACAGAATCGTTGGGTTCGTGAATCGGCGAGAACACCGCTTCCATCTCCTCGGGGTTGTCAAAATAATTCGGCACAGAAAAAACGGCTTTTCCGATGGTTCGAATCAGCGAAAACGGCGTGTTGAGCACCAAAGCCGCGTCGGTGGGTTGTTCGACATACTGATGGGCATTGGAAATGGTGATGGGACGCACGGCTGTGGTCCATCCGCCACGCATTCCTGCGATGGCAAACGGCGTGAGCGTCAGCAATGCCGCGAGACAAATGAGGCCGTATTTCCAGCGATGGAGTATTTTTTTCGCTTCCAACTGCGGCATGGCATAGAGTTTCCACAACAGCAGCATGATGACGACAAAAAGCACGACGAGGTACCAATGGTTCAGCAGTTCGGTGCCGAAAATGCTACCGAGGTTGCCCTCGTTTGAAAATTCGTTGAAAACCGTCGTTGTCGTGCGGCGCATCGTGTATTTGAAATAGACCGAATCGGCCAGATTGATGGTCAGCGTCAGGCCGTTCACCACGAGAAAAAGCCACTTGCAAATCTGTTGATAGGTGCGCGTTTCCTTGCCGTACCAAGGGAAGAGCATCATCACAATGTAGAGCGCATTGGTGTAGAAAATGGCTGACGTGTCGAAGACAAATCCGCCCCGAAACGCCTCGATGGTATAGTTCAGATAACTTGAATTTTCAAGGTAATACTCGACGCGTGCAATCTGATAGACCACATAGACGAGCATCAGGTTCCAAGCGACTGCCACTGCGGGCGAATAGATTTTGTTGAGCAAGTTTTTCATGATTTCTATACTTTTTGCATATCATGCAGTTTTCGATAATAGCCGTCGATGGCGAGCAGTTCGTCGTGGGTGCCGCGCTCGACGATTTCTCCTTCGTGCAACACGCAGATTTCATCGGCATTCTTGATGGTCGAAAGGCGGTGGGCGATGGCGATGGTGGTGCGCGTCTTCATCAGTCGTTCGAGCGCGTCCTGCACGAGCCTCTCCGACTCGGTGTCGAGGGCCGAGGTGGCTTCGTCAAGAATGAGAATCGGCGGATTTTTCAAGATGGCACGGGCAATCGAAACGCGCTGGCGCTGTCCGCCGCTGAGTCGTCCGCCTCGGTCGCCGATGTTGGTGTCGTAGCCGTTTTCCGACTGCATGATAAAGTCGTGGGCATTGGCGATTTTGGCGGCATTTTCCACAGCCTCATCCGTCGGGGAAAGGTTGGAGGTGGCTGTTCCAAACGCAATATTATTTCTAAATGAATCATTGAACAAAATCGCTTCCTGATTCACGTTTCCGATGAGTTGACGAAGGTCGTGCAAGCCCAAATCCTTCACGTTGATGCCGTCGATGAGCACTTCGCCCTCCTGCACATCGTAGTAGCGCGGAATCAAATCGACCAACGTCGATTTTCCCGAACCCGACTGCCCCACCAGCGCAATGGTTTTTCCCTTCGGAATCACGAGGTTGATGTTCTTCAAAACGTAATTCTGACCATAAGCAAAACTCACATTCCTAAACTCAATCTGATGCTCAAACGAGTGGATGGGTGTCGGATGTTCCTTCTCCTTGATTTCGATTTCAGCCATCAGAATCTTGTCGATGCGCTCCATCGAGGCCAGACCCTTCGGAATGCTGTAGCCCGCTTTTGAAAATTCCTTCAACGGGTTGATAATCGAGTAGAGAATCACCATGTAATAGATGAAAACCGGCCCCGACAGCGACTGATTGTTCAAAACGAGGATGCCGCCGAACCACAGCACAATGACAATCATCACCGTACCGAGAAATTCCGACATCGGATGCGCCATCGACTGCCGCACGTTCACCCGCGTAATGTCGTTGCGATAGGCCGAATTCACGCGGTCGAAGCGCTCGTTCATCTTCTCCTCGGCGCAGAACGCCTTGATAATTCGCAGTCCGCCGAGCGTTTCCTCGACCTGGCTCATCGTGTCGCTCCACAGCGACTGCGCCTTCATCGACTGTTGCTTCAGTTTCTTGCCGACCAAGCCCATAAACCAGCCGAAAATCGGCACGAAAACGATGGTGAACAGCGTCAGTTGCCACGAAACGATGAGCAACGTGGCGAAATAGACGACAATCAAAATCGGGTTCTTAAACAGCATTTCGAGCGATGCCATGATCGAATTTTCGACCTCCTGCACATCGCCACTCATGCGTGCAATGATGTCGCCTTTGCGTTCCTCCGAGAAGAATCCGAGTGAGAGCGACGTGATTTTCTGGTAGAGTTGGTTGCGAATGTCGCGCACCACGCCCGTGCGAATCGGCACAATTGTCGCCGACGACAGGAAGTAGGCACCCGTTTTCAGGAACGTCAGCACCGCCAACACCAGTCCGATGATGAGCAGCGTCGTCGTCGCGCCCATCTGTTCGATGAGTTGGTTCACGTAGTAGTTCATGTTGTTCATCGCCACCGTGTCGATGTGCTCCCAGTCCCACGCCATCAGTTGCGTGGCACTCTCGCCGTCGCCCGTCTTGAAGAGGATGTTGAGCATCGGCACGAGCGACATAAACGAAAACACGTTGAGAATGGCCGACAGGATGTTGAACACCACCGACAGCACCAAATATTTTTTGTAGGGCGGCACAAATCGCCGCAGCACTTGCAGAAAATCTTTCATACGGCTGCAAAGGTAAAAGGCAAGAACTTCGAGTCTTGCCTTTTTCTTGAATTAAAAATTCTTAGAGATAGATGCCGAAGCCGACGCGCAGACCGATTTTCGAATATTCGCTGTGGTCCTTGAACGACTGCTGGTAATAGACCGACGGCTCAATCGTCACCGTGCGGCTGATGAAGAAGGCATAACCCACTTCCACGCCCGGCATCACGTCGTTGTAACCGCCATTTCCGTGCATATACTTCACGTTGGCACCGAGGAAGATGCCGTTTTGAAGAATGTAGTAGCGGCCACCAGCACCCAATTCGATGGCATCGCTCTTCGCGCCACCCAGATGGTTCCAACCAGCCTGACCGTAAATCAGGATGTTGTCGGCCATGAAATAACCGCCCTGCCCCTGCAGTCCGAGCGACAACTCCTCCTGACCGCTGTAGCTGAGATTCAAACTTGTGAGACCTGCACCGGCATAGATTTTACCTTGTTCAAACTGCGCGTGTGCGACGAGTGGCAAAACGGCCACTGCGATGATTGCTAAGATTTTTTTCATTGTTTTTATCAATTGGTTTTGTTATTTTCGACTATTTCATACGTCATTTCGACCGACAAAGATAAGCATTTCTCGCGATTTCACCATCATATTGGCTCAAAAAAAATCTTAAAACGACGAAGAACCGCGATTAAATCTCCTCCAAACCCAATTCTTTCAAGAAACTATTGAGTTTGCCGCGTGATTCCTCGATTTTCGCATCTGCCTCCTTCAACTGCTTGGTGACGGCTTCCAAATCAATCGGTTCTTCATCTTTCGACAGGTTGACGTAGCGCGTGATGTTGAGGTTAAAATCATTTTCCTTGATTTCCGCCAATGAAACCAAACGCGAAAAACGGGTTTCTTCCTTGCGGAACTGATAGGTCTCCACGATTTTCTTCACATCCTCGTCGCGAAGGTAGTTCTGACGCTTGCCTTTCTCGTAATGATCCTCGCCGCTGGCATTGATGAACAGGATTTTGTCGTTCTTGCGGCATTTCTTCAACACAAGGATGCAAACCGGAATTCCCGTGGAATAGAACAAGTTGGCAGGCAGACCGATGACGGCATCGATATTGTCGTCTTCGAGCAGTTTCTTGCGGATGACTTCTTCCTTGCCGCCACGGAACAGCACACCGTGAGGCAGAATGATGGCCATCGTGCCGTCGTTGCTCAAGAAGTGGAATCCGTGCAACAGGAAAGCGAAATCGGCAGCCGACTTGGGCGCGACGCCATAACGGCTGAAACGGAAATCCTTGGCGGTTTCCTCCGTCGGATCCCAGCGCAGGCTGAATGGTGGATTGGCCACCACCGCGTCGAACTGCATTTTCTTGGCTGGATTGTCCTCGTTCAGAATGTCCCAGTCGTTGACGAGCGAATCGCCGTGATGAATCTCAAATTCCGTATCCTTCACGCCGTGTAGCAGCATATTCATTCGGGCAAGGTTATAGGTGGTGATGTTCTTCTCCTGACCATAAATCTTGCCGATGCCACTTTCTCCCATTTGATTGCGCACATTCAGAAGCAGAGAACCCGAACCGCAGGCGAAGTCAAGCACACGGCTTATCCTGTTTTTCTTTCCAGAAGACGGGTCTTGGCAGTCGAGGGTGACAATGCGCGAGAGGATGGTGGAAATCATCTGCGGCGTATAGAACTCGCCCGCCTTCTGCCCCGAACCGGCGGCAAACTGGCCGATGAGATATTCGTAGGCATCGCCCAAGGCATCGGAATCCGATGGGATTTCGGCAAGGCCGTCGGCAATGGTCTTGATGACCTTGCCCAAAAGCGCGTTGCGCTCGGTGTAGTTTTTGCCCAACTTTTCCGAATTGAGGTTGATTTCGGAAAACAAGCCTCTGAACGAACTCTCAAACGACTCGTTTTCAATGTATTTGAAACCGTCCTGCAAGGTTTGGAGCAGGTCGTCGCTTTGCGTGCGGGCTAATTCGACAATATTGTCCCAAAGGTACTTCGGCTCAATCACATAATGAATCTTACGCTTCATCTGTTTCTCGAACAGGAAGGTATCGCTTGGGTTGTTGTCGTACCAGATTTGCAGCGGAGCATAATCCGACCCCAATTCCTTCTGTGCGGACTTGATGTAATTGTCCGACAGGTATTTCCAGAAGAGGAACGACAGCATATAATCGCGGAAATCGTCCGCCATCATCGCCCCGCGCAGGTTGTTGGCAATGTTCCAAAGGGTCTTACCGAGTTCTTGTTGTATGTTTTGTGTCATAATCTAATTCATTTGGTTTTGTGGAAACATTTGTTGCATCAATCCCTTTTTAAATTGTCCCAACAGGCCGACCTTCTCTGTATAGGCGTTTATCGTCTCATCCATCGTCGAAAGGCACGAGGCAATTTTGCGCTGCTCGGGGAGAGGGGGAACAAAAATGGTGACATTATCAAAAAAATCTGTTGTTGATATGTTCAGCAATCCGTGATTTCTTGCTCCTTCTTGTGCAATTTGGCCAATTTCACCATCAATTAAATCAGTATCAAAGTAGTATTCCAAAAAATCACAATCGAAATCATCACTCTTTGTTCTAAAACAAATGTACAAAGGCGATACTATGCCTTTATCGTACAGCCGTAAAGACTTTATTGCTCCGTATGGATGTCCTTGTGAACGGCTTTTATTGTAAGCAAAATCCCCTTTATTTATGATATAGTAATTTGACACATCCGCAGAAGCAACATTCTTATTGAAATAATCATATTGGCTGACTAATCCGTATTGAGCGGATATGGTCAGCACATTCTGATTGTTTTCTTTGTTTCTGTCCGTAATTCTCATAACTATCTCTCCCAATTTCTTTTCCTCCCATTCTTTTTCTTCGTAAAACTCTGGAAATCTTAATTTTGTAATTTGTAAGTAGTTGATTTTTAACGATTTACCCCCCCCCATTGAATCCACAAACAATTGCTGCATCAATCCCTTCTTATACACCTTCATCTGTTCCAGCTTCTCGTTGGTGGCGGCAATGAGTTCGTCCAAGGCGGTGAGGACTTGGGCAATGCGGCGCTGCTCGGAGAGAGGGGGAAATGGAATCGGCAAATTAAAGAAATCTTCATTTGAAATATTCATTCTGTCAAACCTTGCTCCAAAATTTGCTTTATCCTTCAAATATTGATGCCAACAATTTGTTCTAAAATACTGTTCAAAGAAATCAATATTTCCTTCCTTGAATTTAAAAATCGTATATAATGGCGACATTATTCCTGTACCGATTTTGTTTCTTGAAATCGGGCCTACTGGCGCGGCAACTGATATACGAGGATTATAAACAAAATCGTTTAATTCAATAATATGATAATTTGTTAGATTATCCTTCGTAACAATTTCTCTATCAAAATAATCTTGCTGATTTACAACACCTTCCGTTGCCGAATTTGTTAAAACAGGCAATTGCTCATTGCTTTTGTTCTTGCTTGTTACCTTTTCTGCAATCTCTCCCAATCTCTTCACTTCCCATTCCCCGTCGTTGAGGAAGTCGGGGAAGCGGAGGGCTGGGGTATATTTGTTTTCTATATTAACCATATTAACTATCTTAACCATAATCCTTATGCTACCATTTGAAGCTTTTGAATATTCTCAGGCTTATTCCTTTCGCTCCA
>JAFPYO010000020.1:0-83295 GCA_017412145.1 Prevotella sp. | reverse complement strand
TCTTCTGGTGTTAAACCAATGACTCAGACAAATTCTGCTGACGGTTCCATCTATAATCTCAATGGCCAGAAAGTGGAGGATGTCACAACAAACGGCGTTTATATTCAGAACGGACAGAAAAAGGTCGTGAAAAAATAAAACAATTGTTTGTTACAAGATTTCGGGAAGCCAACGCTGAAAAAACGTGGTTTCCCGAAATTGTTTAAATTACATTATTGCCCCTGCGTGCAGTTGTTCGACGGGAAAAATCAAGTCCCAGTTTTTGCCCCAGACGATGTTGCCGTTTTCGATGGTGAAACGGTCGAACTTGCGAGGGTCGAGGTATTTGTTGTATTGCGGATGCGGATGGCGACGAATGAAATCGCCAATATCCACCGTCTGCACGGTGTTGTCGCTGAATGTCAGGCTGACGGTCAAATTGCCTGCGTTTTCGGCTTTGATCACGAAAATCTTATCCATATCGTTTCCTCCTTACAGTTTCTTCTTGATATTTGTACTGCGAACGCTCTGCTTCAAAACGAAGAATTTCACCCACTTATTGATGATGTTTTTATGATATTTTCGGATAAAGGCCTCAGAGGTTCGCTTCTCCTTTTCAGACAATGATTCGGCGCCCTTTTTCTCACGGATTTGGATTTCGACCAATTCACCGTCCATCATAATGAGGTCGAAGATGCTTTCCTTGCCTCCGTGAAGCACGTGGACGTGTATCGGCTCGTGTTCGTTGGAGAAGAAATAGAAAATGAAACCGAAATATTCAAATATCTTTGGCATATCGTTAATAATTGATTGTTTCCGCCTGCAAAAATACAAAAAGTTTTGGTTTTTCTACCTCTATCTCAGTCTTTTTTTATAATTTTGTCGCCAAATTGAGAAAAAACGATATTTATGCTGACACTGAAACTGATTAACGAAGAAACCGAACGCGTGATTCGCGGTTTGGAAAAGAAGAATTTCAAGAGTGCGAAAGAGGCCATCGACGAGGTGCTGGCCGTGGACAAACGCCGGCGCGAGGCACAGCAGCAACTCGACAAAAACCTGTCGGAGGCCAAGAAAATGGCGGCGCAAATCGGTGCGCTGATGAAAGAAGGAAAACGCGACGAAGCCGAGCCCATCAAGGCGCAAGTGGCGGAAATAAAAGAGACGAACAAACGGCTGGAAGAGGCGATGAACCTGTCGCAAGAGGAGATGACGCGCCTGCTCTGCCAAATTCCCAACATTCCCTACGACGAAGTGCCGGAGGGCGTTTCGGCAGAGGAGAATCGCGTGGTGAAGTCGAATCTGAAGGAATGTACCGCCGCCGACACCGTTGGCAACTGGGACTGCAATCCGAGCCTCCCCCCTATTGGGGGGAATGAGGGGGGCTACCTGCCCCACTGGGAGTTGGCGAAAAAATACAACCTCATCGACTTCGACCTCGGCGTGAAAATCACGGGGGCGGGCTTTCCCGTTTATGTCGGCAAGGGTGCACAGCTGCAGCGCGCGCTCATCAATTTCTTCCTCGACGAGGCACGCAAGGCTGGCTACACGGAAATCATGCCGCCCACGGTGGTGAATGCCGCCAGCGGCTACGGCACTGGCCAACTGCCTGACAAGGAGGGGCAAATGTACCACTGCGAGCAGGACGACTTCTATCTGATTCCCACCGCCGAGGTGCCCGTGACGAACATCTATCGCGACGTGATTCTCGACGAGGCGCAGCTGCCCATCAAGAATTGTGCCTACACGCAGTGCTTCCGCCGCGAGGCAGGCTCGTATGGTAAGGACGTACGCGGCCTGAACCGCCTGCACGAGTTCTCGAAGGTGGAAATCGTGCGCATCGACAAGCCCGAGCACTCGCGCGAGAGCCATCAGGAGATGCTTGCCCACGTGGAAGGCCTGCTGCAGAAGCTCGAACTGCCCTATCGCATCCTATTGCTCTGCGGTGGCGACCAGTCGTTTACGTCGGCCATCTGCTACGATTTCGAAGTCTATTCCGAGGCGCAACAGCGTTGGTTGGAAGTGTCGTCGGTATCGAATTTCGACACCTATCAGGCCAACCGCCTGAAATGTCGCTACCGTCGCGGCGAAGACAAGAAAATCGAACTTTGCCACACGCTCAACGGCTCGGCATTGGCTTTGCCGAGAATCGTGGCTGCGCTGCTCGAAAACAACCAAACACCCGAAGGCATCCGCATTCCGAAGGCACTTGTGCCCTACTGCGGTTTCGAAATCATCGATTAAAAGAAAAATTCTGGGACAACTGCTCGTTGTTCCAGTTTTTTTCGTAACTTTGACTGCGTCGAACTTACTTTGCACTCGGAAATGAAAAGAAAACGAGTTTTCCTTTTGCATTTCACTCGATTTTTCGTAACTTTGCAGACTGAAATCTTCAATTATAAAAATAAAAAGGTAAAAAGATGATGACAATTAACGAATTTAATTTTGCCGGTAAAAAGGCAATCGTGCGCGTTGATTTCAACGTGCCACTCGACGAAAATGGTAAAATCACCGACGACACCCGTATTCGTGGTGCCCTGCCGACGCTGAAGAAAATCCTCGGCGACAGCGGTTCGCTCATTCTGATGAGCCATATGGGCAAACCGAAAGGAAAGGTGAACCCGAAACTCTCGCTCGGACAGATTCGCGAGGATGTGGAGAAGGCTCTGGGCGTTCCCGTGAGCTTTGCACCCGACTGTGCGAAGGCCGCTGAGCAGGCTGCTGCGCTGAAATCGGGCGAGGTCTTGCTGCTCGAAAACCTTCGTTTCTACCCCGAAGAAGAGGGCAAGCCCGTGGGTGTGGAAAAAGGCACGCCGGAGTATGACGAGGCCAAGAATGCGATGAAAGCATCGCAGAAAGAGTTCGCCAAGACACTCGCCTCGTATGCCGACGTCTATGTGAACGACGCATTCGGAACGGCGCATCGCAAGCACGCTTCGACGGCTGTCATCGCCGATTATTTCGACGAAAACTCGAAAATGCTCGGTCTGCTGATGGAGAAAGAGGTTGTTGCCATCGACAATGTGCTGAAAAACGCCCAACATCCTTTCACGGCCATCATCGGTGGCTCGAAAGTGAGTTCAAAACTGGCTGTCATCAAGAACCTGCTCGACAAGGTCGATAACCTGATTATCGGCGGCGGAATGGGCTTCACGTTCATCAAGGCACAGGGCGGAAAAATCGGTCTTTCGCTTCACGAAGACGACCTGATGGAAGAGGCTCTCGGCGTGATGGCTGCTGCGAAGGAGAAGGGTGTGAACCTGAGCCTGTCGGTGCAGACAGTGGCTGCCAACGAGTTCTCGAACGATGCCGAACGTCAGGTAGTCGATATTTTCAACATTCCCGACGGTTGGGAAGGTATGGATGCCGGTCCTCAGTCGCTGGAAAGTTGGAAGAAAATTATCCTCGAGTCGAAGACGATTCTGTGGAACGGCCCGGTGGGCGTGTTCGAGTTCGACAACTTCGCTCACGGCACGGGTGAAATAGCCAAATACGTGGCACAGGCTACGCAGGAAAACGGAGCATTCTCGCTCGTGGGTGGTGGCGACTCGGTGGCCGCTGTCAACAAGTTCGGACTGGCCGACAAGGTAAGTTACGTCAGCACGGGTGGCGGCGCAATGCTCGAAGCCATCGAAGGAAAAGTGCTTCCTGGCGTGGCTGCCATCAAAGGCTAATTTTGGAAAATCTAATCTTTGAAATTCATCGAAAGAGAAGCGTGATTCCTCGAACCCACGCTTCTCTTTTTCAACCTTTCACGATATTGATCAATTCATCGGCATCGACCAGCATCTGTTCGCCCGTCGCCATATTTTTCAGTGTGAATTTGCCGGCATTCATCTCGTTTTCGCCTGCAAGCGCGACAAATGGAATCTGTTTGGCATTGGCGAAACTCATCTGCTTCTTCATTTTCGCGGCATCGGGATAGAGTTCGCTGCGCACGCCTGCATCGCGCAAACGCTTGAGAACAGGCAGACAATAGGCCATTTCGCAGTCGCCGAAATTGATGAAAAGCACCTGAGTCGTGCCGACGGCGTCGGTCGGATAGGCATTGAGCGCATTGAGCACGTCGAAAATGCGATCGACACCGAACGAAATGCCCACGCCACTCACGCCGGGAAGTCCGAAAATACCCGTGAGGTTGTCGTAGCGACCGCCACCCGTGATGCTGCCAATTTCGACATCGAGCGCCTTCACCTCGAAAATCGCACCCGTATAATAATTAAGTCCGCGCGCGAGCGTGAGGTCGAGTTCAATTCCGTTGTTCAAACCCGTATTTTTCAGCGTTTCGAGGATGAAACGAGTTTCCTCAACACCTTTCACACCGATTTCCGACGTTTTCAGCACTTCGGAAATGGTCGTCAGTTTTTCGTCGTTACTGCCACTCAGCGAGATAATCGGTTGCAGTTGGTCGATTTGCGCGTCGGTCAAGCCGTTGTTTCTCAACTCTTCGTTCACAGCATCGAGTCCGATTTTATCGAGTTTGTCGATGGCTACGGTAATATCGACGATTTTGTCGGCAGCTCCGATAACCTCTGCGATTCCCGTAAGGATTTTGCGGTTGTTGATTTTGATGGCGACACGCACGCCGAAGCGCGAAAACACGGTGTCGATGATTTGAATCAGCTCCACTTCGTTCAGCAGCGAGTCGCTGCCAATGACGTCGCCGTCAAACTGGTAGAACTCGCGATAGCGGCCCTTCTGCGGACGGTCGGCACGCCAAACGGCCTGATACTGATAGCGCTTGAAGGGAAATTGCAGCTCCTCGCGGTGCATCACCACGTAGCGTGCGAAGGGCACAGTCAGGTCGTAGCGAAGGCCTTTCTCGCACATTTTCGCTGCGAGGTGCATCGGATTTCGCTCGCAGAGTTCCTCGTCAGTGACTTTCGCGAGGCAGTCGCCACTGTTGAGCACTTTAAATAGCAATTTGTCGCCCTCTTCGCCGTATTTTCCCATCAGCGTCTGGAGCGTTTCCATCGCTGGCGTCTCGATTTGTTGAAAACCGTAGAGCGCGTAAACTTCACGAATCGTTTCAAAAATATAGTTGCGCTTCGCCATTTCCATTGGGCCGAAGTCGCGTGTTCCTTTGGGGATGCTTGGTTTCATTTTATGAATTAACAATTTTCAATTAACAATTAACAGTTCTCTTCACACTCCACACTTCACGACTTCCGAACAATCGTCTGCTCGCGGTCGGGACCAATCGAAATAATGCTTATCGGTGTGTGAAGTTGCTCTTCGATGAAAGCGATATAGCGGCGGAACGCCTCGGGGAATTCATCCTCGGAAGTCATTTGCGACATATCGGTGTTCCAGCCTTTCAGCGTTTCATAGACGGGCTCGACATTGTCAATCGAATACGGGAAATCCGTCGTCGTCTGCCCATCGATTTTGTAGGCCGTACAAGCCTTGATTTCGTCGAAACTATCAAGCACGTCGCTCTTCATCATAATCAGTTCGGTCACGCCGTTCACCATAATGCTATAGCGCAGTGCCACGAGGTCGATCCAGCCGCAACGACGCTCGCGACCCGTCACGGCGCCGTATTCGTGGCCGAGGTCGCGGATTTTCTTGCCCGTTTCGTCGAACAATTCCGTCGGAAACGGTCCCGCGCCCACGCGCGTACAATATGCTTTCATAATGCCGAAGACACGACCGATTTTGTTCGGACCGAGGCCGAGACCCGTGCAGGCACCAGCGCAAACGGTGTTCGACGACGTGACAAACGGATACGAGCCGAAATCGATGTCGAGCATCGTGCCCTGGGCACCCTCGCACAGCACCGTCCGCCCTTCGCTGAGGTGGCGGTTGATTTCGTGTTCGCTATCGACGAGGCGGAATTGCTTCATATATTCCACGCCCTCCATCCATTTCCGTTCCTGTTCGGCGATGTCGTAGTCGGTGAAGCCCATCGACTTCAGCATAATTTCGTGGCGAGCCTTGTGAAGGGCATATTTCACCTCAAAATCGTCGAGAATGTCGCCCACGCGCAGACCTGCACGACTGATTTTATCGGTGTAGGCCGGACCGATGCCCTTGCCAGTGGTTCCGACGCGATTTTTTCCTTTCGAAGCCTCGATGGCCGCGTCGAGAAGGCGGTGCGTCGGCATAATCAGATGGGCTTTCTTCGAGATTTGCAGCCTCGATTTCAATTCGTGACCGCTCTGTTCCAAACTCATCGCCTCTTCCATAAACAGGTCGGGCGCGAGCACCACGCCGTTGCCGATGATGTTGATTTTATCGCCTTGAAAAATGCCCGACGGAATGCTCCGAAGCACGTATTTCTGACCTTTGAACTCGAGCGTGTGCCCTGCGTTCGGACCGCCCTGAAATCGTGCAACCACGTTGTAGCTCGGGGTGAGCACATCGACCACTTTTCCTTTTCCTTCGTCGCCCCATTGAAGTCCCAACAGAACGTCTGCCTTGCCTTGATTCATTATCTATTTATTTTTCTTGTTATTACTTTTCTCTGACTTCGACTTTTTCCGTGTGATTCGCGCCTGACAACTGCTGCAAATCCCGTAGAAATCAATCGAAAAAGTGTCCTTCTTGAAGCGTTTGAGCCTCACCCGATTCACCGCCTGCACCACTTCTGGCACGCGCACCTCAGTCATTTTTCCGCAGACGGTGCAAATCTGGTGGCAATGGTTTCGACTGGTGTATGCCGCCTCGAACATCGTTCCCGACATCAGGTGGTGCTTCGTCACCAGACGCAGTTCCTGAAAGAGTCGCATGGCGTTGTAAATCGTCGCCCGACTCACGCGAAAACTGTGTTCCGCGAGATAGCCGTCGAGTTCTTCCATTGTGAAATGGCCCTTCATGCTGTATGCCGCATCAAGGATGGCGTAGCGTTCGGGCGTCTTTCGGTGCTTGTTCGCCTCAAGATAATCGGTCAGAATCTTCCTGACCATCGATTTCACGGGGTCGTCTCTCATGCCATTTTCTCTGAAAGGACGTACAAAGGTAGTAAAAATTTACAAATTCGAGGAAAGAAAGATTATAAAAAATCTAAATCGAGGGCTTTCCGTGCCATCTTTTCATAATCTTCGCCCAATTGAGTGAAATGCACGACGCTGTTGTAGGCGGCACGGCGAACGCCTGCGTGTTCGTCGCCGAGGGCGATGGCGACTTGGTCGAGATACTCGTTGATGCCGCGCTCGTTGGGTTCTTGTCCTTTGGCAAACAGCCGTGCCAAAATCTGATAGGCGCAGACCAAATAAGGCATTTTGTCGGATGCCATCCAGCGGAAAGCCAAAATCGAGGCGAAATCAAGGTGTTGATAGAGTTGGAAAGCCGCTATTTCCGCCATTTCCTGCGAATTTGTCTGCTCCATCCAGATTTCCGCAACCTCGGGCAGCATTTTTTCGGGCGGCATGAGCATTGTGGCGAGGATTTTGCACTCGCGCACGTCCTCTTTCCACAGCGAAATCGCCAGTTCGTAGTCTTTTCCGATTTCCTCGGCCATCGCCTGCAAATCGGGCAGACTCACGCCCCAGTTCAGCTTGTAGTCTGCCCCTTTTTCGCGCATCGAACGCGATGCAGTTCCGTTCATCATCAGACGAAACGACTGTTTGATTTCCTTGATTTTTTCGTTCGTCATGCGCTGTGTTCTTTCTTGTATTGGCGCGGCGTGATACCCGTTAGACGGTAGAAAGCGGCGTAGAACGACTGGCGGTTTGCAAAACCCACCATGTCGGAAATCTCCTGCATGTTGCAATGAGCGTAGCGTTTGTCGGTCAGCAGGGTCATCGCCTCTTCAATGCGGAATTTGTTGATGAAAGAGGTGTAGTTCATACGGAATTTCACGTTCACGACGGCTGAAACGTAGCGTGTGTTCGTGCCGAGGTCTGCGGCCAACTGCTTGGCCGAATAATCCTTATCTTTATATTTCTGACGAATCAGGATGATGTCGAGAATTTTCTCCTTGAGTTCGTCCATCAGCGTTGCGTTCACCAGTTCGCGATAAGCTGCGTTCTTCGTTTTCTTCTCAGAGATATTGTATTTTGCCATCATAAAAAGTTTTAAGGAACAATTTTTATTGTGCAAAATTACACATTAAATCTCATACGTAAAAAATTATCGAGAAAAATTGTTTAAACTTGCGACTTTTTTTCAATAATTTTTCTTTTTTCTGAACAAAAAAATGCCCACGCTTTTTTCTGCGTGAGCATTTGGTTACTTTTTGAAAAATCGCTTGGGATTATTTCAGTTCAGCAAGGTACTTGATGGTGCGAACCATCTGCGAGGTGTAAGAGTTCTCGTTGTCGTACCAGCTGACAACCTGCACCTGATAGGTGTCGTCGTCGATTTTGCTGACCATCGTCTGGTTGGCATCGAAGAGCGAACCAAACTTCATGCCGATCACGTCAGACGAGACGAGTTTCTCGGTCGTGTAGCCGAACGATTCGTTGCTGGCAGCCTTCATAGCGGCATTGATGCCATCGACGGTCACGTCCTTGCCCTTCACAACGGCCACGAGAATCGTCGTCGAGCCCGTGGGCGTCGGAACACGCTGAGCCGAGCCAATGAGCTTGCCGTTGAGTTCGGGAATCACCAGACCGATGGCTTTGGCAGCACCCGTCGAGTTGGGAACGATGTTGCAGGCACCTGCGCGGGCACGCTGGAGGTCGCCCTTGCGCTGCGGACCGTCGAGAATCATCTGGTCGCCAGTGTAGGCGTGGACGGTTGTCATGATACCGCTCTGAATCGGAGCGAAGTCGTTGAGGGCCTTGGTCATCGGAGCAAGGCAGTTCGTGGTGCAAGAAGCAGCCGAAATCACGGTGTCGGCGGGAGTCAACGTCTCATGGTTCACGTTATAGACGATGGTGGGCAGGTCGTTGCCGGCGGGAGCCGAAATCACAACCTTCTTTGCGCCAGCCTGAATGTGAGCCGAAGCCTTTTCCTTCGAGGTGTAGAAACCCGTGCACTCGAGCACGACATCGACGTTCAACTGACCCCAAGGCAGTTCAGCAGCGTTGGGAACAGCGTAGATGGTGATTTCCTTACCATCGACGATGATGGAATTGTCCGTAGCCTCTACGGTGTGCTTGTTTTCGCCGAACTTGCCGCAGAAACCGCCCTGAGCGGTGTCGTACTTGAGCAAGTGAGCGAGCATTTTGGGACTTGTCAGGTCGTTAATAGCGACCACTTCATAACCTTCAGCCTCGAACATTTGACGAAATGCGAGGCGACCAATACGGCCAAAGCCGTTAATTGCAACTTTTGTCATCTTTTTACTTTAAATTAAAAGGGTTATACCTAAATTCAATCTATTTTTGCCTATTTTCGGGCTATTTTCGGGCATTTTTGCCATTTTTTTTCCTTTTCGGGTGCAAAGTTACGAAAAAATTCCTAAATTTGCAGCAGTTTTTCGTATAATTTTTCATTAACTAACTAAAATTATTACATTATGGGATTTGTAAAAGAATTTAAGGAATTTGCCATGAAGGGCAATGTAATGGACATGGCTGTCGGTGTCATCATCGGCGGTGCGTTTGGAAAAATCGTCTCGAGTCTGGTCGATGACATCATCATGCCGCTGATTGGCAAGATGACTGGTGGCGTGAGTTTCACCGACTTGTTCGTGAACCTCGGCGAGGGCAACTATCAGACGCTCGCAGCAGCGAAAGAAGCTGGTGCTGCCGTTTTTGCCTACGGACAGTTCATTCAGAACATCATCGACTTCCTCATCGTGGCGTTCTGTATCTTCCTGATGATTAAGGGAATGAACAAACTCAACAAGAAGAAGGAAGAAGAGCCTGCCGCTCCCGCCGGTCCGACGCAGGAAGAACTTCTTGGCGAAATCCGCGACTTGCTGAAGAACAAGTAATTTCGACTTCATCGAGTAGCAAAAGAAAACCCCGAAAGTGTCGAGCTTTCGGGGTTTTTCGTTGTCGGTCGCAATATTACTTCGCCACCTTTTCCAGTCGCTTCATCATGGCAAACATGAACAGCGCGGAGAGGATGCAGAGCACGAGGAACACCGTCCAAACCATCCACAGCGGCATGTTGCCCCAAAGATAGCCGCCCACACTGACGAGTTTGTTGCCGATGGCTGTCGCGCCAAACCATCCGCCCATCATCAGACCTTTGTATTTCAGAGGAGCTACTTTCGACACGAAGGAAATTCCCATCGGCGAGAGCAACAATTCTCCGAAAGTCAAAATCAGGTAAGTGCTGATGAGCCAATAAGGCGAAACATCGGCCACGTGCATTCCCACAGGTTGACCGTCGGGTCCAATTTCCTCCTGCGGCATCGGCAATCCAATCGACGCGAAAATCATCACTGCGAAAGCGACCGCCGCCACAATCATACCGTAGGCAATCTTGCGCGGTGCCGAGGGTTCTTTTCCTTTCTTCGCCAAAGAAGCGAAAATCGCCATCGAAACCGGCGTCAAAGCCACCACGTAGAACGGGTTGAACTGCTGGAAAATCGGTGCCGAAATGTGAATCGAACCCGTTGCCTGATAGTATTTATACACGAGCACGCCCAACGCTGCCAAAACGACAATCGCCGAAATGGTTTTTGCCTTCTGCGTCTTGCTTTGGAAGAACGAAAAACCGCCATAAACAATGAAAATAATGATGACGAGATTCCACACGTCGAAGGGCATGGTATGGACGCCAGACGCTGTCTTCGCAGTGAATTCGTCAGCGAAATAAGTCAGCGAAAGTCCGTTCTGGTGGAATGCCATCCAGAAGAAAATCACCACCGCGAAAACGAGGCAGAGCGCCACGATTCGAGCCTTTGTGTCTTCCTTCGACAATTCCTCGACAGGCTGTTCCACGGCTTGATTGACAACCTGTTTCTTACCACCTTCAGTATGGCGGAACGTGCTGCGGAAAGCGTAGTAGATGGCAATCGAGAGGATGAGCGACGCACAGGCCACGGCAAACGCGAAATGGTAAGCCTCGCCGGGAGCGGTGTAGCCGAGGTGGTTTTTGGCATACTCGGAGATTTTGATGGCCGCCGTCGGAGCAAAAAGAGCACCGATGTTGATGGCCATATAGAAAATCGAGAAGCCTGCATCGCGCTTGTCGGCATACTTCGGATCGTCGTAGAGATTTCCGACCATCACCTGCAGATTGCCTTTGAACAGGCCGGTGCCAAAACTGACGAGCAACAGCGCAATGAGCATGGCGACGAGTCCTACAACCTTTCCACCGAGTGGAAAAGAGAGGAGCAAGTAGCCCAAGAACATGATGATGATACCAGTGGTCACCATCTTTCCAAAGCCAAACTTGTCGGCCATAAATCCGCCGAAAATCGGCAGGAAATAGACCAATCCGAGGAAATCGCCATAAATCTCACCTGCCCAGAAAGCATCGAGACCGAAATTTGACCTCAGAAACAGCGCAAACACGGCTATCATCGTGTAATAGCCAAAGCGCTCGCCAGTATTGGCAAGCGCTAAGGCATATAGACCTTTTGGTTGTCCTTCAAACATTGTAGTTGAATTTTAAATGGATTATGCAGTTACTCTTTCAAGCCACTTGAGCATTCCCAGCATCACTCCCATCGAAATGAGGCAGAAGCCGGCAAACACTGCCCAGCACTCCCACTGCTGCGGGAAACTGTTGAGCATCGTCACACCGAGGGCGATGAACAGGTTGCCTATGGCCGTAGCACACAGCCACAGACCCTGACAGATGCCCTGCAAGTGCTGCGGCGCAATCTTCGACACGAACGACAGACCCAGCGGCGAAATGAACAACTCGGCCACCGTCAAGAAGAAATAGGTGACAATCAACACCCACGGACCGGCCTTCATCGATGCCTTCATTGCCTCGGGCAAGCTCTTGAATTCTTCGCCCGAAGGATAGCCGTTGGCGACGGAAATGGCAATGAGGAAGAGGTAGGCGCAGGCAGCAATAAACATACCCAACGCGATTTTCTTCGGCGTTGAAATCTCCTTGCCCTTCTTGGCCAGCGTACCAAAAAGAATCATAATAATCGGCGTGAGCACAATCACGAAGAACGGATTGATGCACTGCCAAATCTCGGGAGCAATGGCGTTCGTGTCGCAGAAGTCGCGTGCGAACACCGACAGCGACTGACCATTCTGGTGGAACGAGAACCAGAAGAACACAGCCACACCCAGCACAGCAAACAGCGCATACATACGCTGGCGAATCTCCTTGGCGTCGGCAGCAACTTCATCGTTATTGACTTGGGCAGCCTTTACCTTCTTGACAGGATTCGGATAGACCTTGCGCGTAACCACGAAAATCAGGAACGAAGCAATCATGGCCAAAGCCGATGCGATGAACGAATAGTGAACGCCCGTGTTGAAGCTCTCAAGATAGTTCGTGCAGAACGTAGCCATGTCGGTCATCTGATAGCCGTCGAGCGAGTTGCTGGCCAACGTCGTGAGGTTCTGCATATCATCGCCTTGCAGTGTGTTGTTCAGGAAACCGTGACACAGACGAGGAAGATCAGCATTGTAGATAAAACCGTCGAGTTTCAGCATCGCACTGCGCAACAACGGAGCCACGAAAGGTGCAATCACACCACCGATGTTGATGAAAACGTAGAAAATCTGGAAACCGCTGTCGCGACGCGACTTGGCAATCGCCAGTTCCTCGGCACCCTTCTTGGCGGCCTCAGCCTCGAAGTTGTCATACATCTGACCCACGATGGCCTGCAAGTTACCCTTGAACAGACCATTACCGGCAGCAATGAGCAAGAGGGCAAAGCACGTCAGCACAAGCACCCACGTGGGAACTGCGCCAGGGTCGCCACCAAACACGGGCAACGACAGGATGGCATAGCCCGCTGCCATGACGACAAGACCCGCCATGATGGTTCCCTTGAAGTTCTGCAACTTGTCGGCCACCATACCGCCGGGCAGGCTGAGCACGTAGATGCCGAAGTAGAAGACGGCGTAAATCCAGCCGGCAGCACTGTCGCTGATGCCGAATTTCGATGCCAAGAACAGCAGCAGCACTGCGTTCATAATGTAGTAACCGAATCGCTCGCCCATGTTCGACAGAGCCGCCGAGATGAGACCCTTAGGGTGTTTCTTCCTTGCTTCAATCACATAGTAGATGAGAAAGGGCACAACTACAACCAGAATCGCGAGCAGCATCGCCACCATGCGATTGTTGTTCCATAAATCTTGTAGCATTTTCTTTTAGTTTTTAAGTTAATAATTATTTAGATTACATTCAATTTTCATTTTTTCGCCTGCAAAGATAATGATTTTTTTTGAAAAATCACATTTTTTGGCAATAATTATTTTTTCGTGCGCTTCAGGTCGAAGAGCCACGCGAGTTTGAAGACGATGCTGCCGAGGTTCGATTTGGCGAAATAGTCGCGCTTCGTGTCTCCGTAGATGTTGCCAAGACCGTAGTAATAGCGGGCTTCGAGTTGGAAATGGCCGATACGAGGAACGGAATATTCAACGCCGATGCCGGCGGCGATGCCATAGTCGAATTTGTGTTCGACGGCCATCGTGTCTTGTGCACAAACGGGATTGACGCGGTCAGCCATATTGCGCTCGCTCCACTCGAAATTCGACTTCGTGGTTTCGCTGAGGTAGTAGCCAAACTGCGGACCGACCTGAAAGAAAAACTGTGCCCCACGTTGTTCGCGACCCCACGCGAGATGGGCGAAAACAGGCACTTGGACGTAGTTAATCGTGCGGCTGTATTCCTCGGCAAGTCCTGTCACCTTATTGATGACGGGCTGGTCGTCGCGGTCGAGAATATCCTCTTTCCATCCCATTTGCGTATAGTTCACCTCGGCCTGCACGGAACAAATCGTGTTGAAATATTTTTCGCAGACATAGCGAAGGGAAAGACCGCCAGTCATACCACCGTGAAACCCTTGCGACACGCTCGGAACGAAGCCGATGTTGGTCAGTGCATAGCCGCCGTTGATGCCGATGGCGAAGTCGCTGCGGTGGTCGCCGACTTGAGCCTGCATCTGCAAAGGTAAAAGGGTAAAAAGGTAAAATAGTAAGATTCTCGACTTCATTTTTTCAATCTTTCAACCTTAATAATTGATTGCCTCAATCGTCTTGTTCGGCTTGTAATGGACGAGCATGAAGTGGGAATTTTGCATTCCACCCGTTTTCGAAGCGGGTTTGAAGTACAGCGGTGTCTGCAGAGCGGCTTTCACACGCTGGTCTTTCGTGCCTCGGAAGGCCGTGCCATATTGGTGGAGTCCGCGCAGGAAAAATTGCCCGTGGTCGTAGCCAGTGAGGGCGAAATGAGGCAGTGCAAACAGCATTTCCTCTTTGAACCATTGCTTGTAGTTCTGCTCCAACTGCTGTGTGGCCCGCGACTGAGCGTTGTAGTAAAAATTCGTGGGAATGTAGGTGTCGTAACGGTGGAAATAGTCGCCGTAGGGCTCGGTGTAGAGCAGCCAGTCGGTGTAGCCGAAGAGCGTGATGGCCACGCCTGCGTCGCGCTGACGCAGAATGTTGAGTTTGGCGAGCGTCTGGTTGAGTTCGGGCGACCGACCCGTGTTCAAGATGACGACATTGGGTTTCGAGCGGTTGAATGCCTTCGAGAAAGCGTCGTCGGGCGTTTTCAGGTTCGTGACGTTGTAGGTGATTTTACTTTCGTCGAGTTGCTTGCGCAGCGCCATCGTGAAAGAGCCTTTGCGACTGGTCGAGTCGTTGCAGTCGATGAACACGGCGTGATGGTTGGGGAATCGCTCGACAAAAGCGCTGATCATCGCCTGATTCTGCCACGCGCCACTCTGATAGACTTGGAAAATCTGCGGGAATTGCTCCACGTCGTCGCCACTGATCGAGAAGGGAATCACCATCCGAATGTCGTAGGTCTTGCAGAAGTTCGCCAACGGTTTCACCTGCTTCGTGTAGAGCGGGCCGAAGATGATGTCGCACTGGCTTGCGCCCTCTTGCAGAAGCGTTTCGCGAATGTCGGAGTCAATCGCCACGTTCCACGCGCGTACATCTGTAGATATGCCCTGCCGACGCAGGCTGTCGCACGCCATCAGCAGACCGCGATAGTATTCCACCATACGCCGTCCGTCGCCATCGACATTGTGCAGCGGTAGCATCACGCCGACGCGAATCGCACGCTGCTGGATGTCGCTTCTGACGGGCATCACGGGCTTGTTTTTCTCGGCTTCGATGTCGGCCTTCGTCTTTTCAAACGGAATGAAGACGAAATCGCCCTTTTTGAGTTGATAATCGGCTTTTTTCATCTCGGGATTGGCCTCTTTCAACTCGTCGAGCGTGATGTTGTACTTCTGGGCGATGCCATAAATCGTGTCCTTTTTCTTCGCCTTGTAGATGTCGCGCCACTGCGTGGTCTGGGCTGTAATCGAAAGGCTCAGCGTCAAAGCCGAAAGGACGAAAAAGTATCTAAAAAAGTGTCTCATCTTATATGATTTTTTGTTTTCAGACTACAAAAATACAAAAAAACTCTCAACCGCACGCACACATCTATCAACTTTTTCGTATCTTTGCACGAAATTTATCAGTTTTTATCCAAAAAATCGCTTTTTATATGACTTTCAGACAAATATTCATCACCGTAACACTACTTTTCGGCACACTGGCGACGATGGCTGATGACTACCCCACCATCGACCCGTATTTCATCGCGATAATGCAAGACGGAACTGAAGAAACGGGCACGAGCGTGTCGGGTTCGGCACCGCTGACCGCAACCTTCTACGCCAACCCGAAAAATGCCGAGGGCTGGACGGCCTACTACGAATGGCGTTTTACGCTGCAACACCTGAGCGGTGCCGAGGAGTCGTCGCCCTACCTGATTCGCTATGACGAGAACACGGAAGTCACGTTCAAAGAGGCGGGACTGCACAAAATCGTCTGCTACGCGACCTTTACACGCGGCGACGAAAAACACGAATACACTGAGGAATACTGGACCCAAGAGCGCGATCCGCTGACCGTATCGATTTCGGAAAGTCGGCTCGAAATGCCCAATGCTTTTTCGCCCAACGACGACAAAATCAACGACTATTATCAGGCGAAAGGCACACAGCACGGCGGCAACGGACCGCAGAGCATCGTCGAGTTCGAGGGCATCATCTTCAACCGCTGGGGACAACGGCTCTACACCTGGACCGACTGCTATCACTACGAGGCTGGCTGGGACGGAAAATACAAGGGAAAACCCGTCAAAGAGGGCGTTTATTTCTGTTTGGTGAGGGCGAAAGGTGCCGACGGACGCGAATTCAACATCCGAACCGACGTGAATCTGCTGCGCAGTCATTACGAGGAATCGAATTCGAGCCCGATGGAATGATTTTTCTGCCGACACCTTATTATATTATGTCACAAATCGACTTTCTAATACGACACGAATCGACTCAATGAAAAGAGAAACCGAGAAAATCAATGTCTGGGGGGCACGCGTCCACAACCTGAAAAACATCGACGTGGAGATTCCCCGCCAGTCGCTCACGGTCATCACCGGACTGAGCGGCTCGGGCAAGTCGTCGTTGGCTTTCGACACGATTTTCGCCGAGGGTCAGCGTCGCTACATCGAGACTTTCTCGGCCTACGCTCGGAATTTTCTCGGCAATATGGAGCGGCCCGATGTCGATAAAATCACAGGATTGTCGCCTGTCATCAGCATCGAGCAGAAGACGACGAACAAAAATCCGCGCTCGACCGTCGGCACAACCACCGAAATCTACGACTATCTGCGACTGCTCTACGCTCGCGCCGGCACGGCCTACAGCTATCGCTCGGGCGAGAAAATGGTGAAATACACCGAGGAACAGGTGCAGCAGATGATTCTCGACGACTACCGCGACAAGGCGATTTTCATTCTCGCCCCGCTCGTGCGCCAGCGCAAAGGCCATTACCGCGAATTGTTCGAGTCGATGCGGCGCAAGGGCTATCTGCACATCCGCGTCGATGGCGAGGTGCAGGAAATCACACGCGGAATGAAGGTCGATCGCTATAAAAATCACAACATCGAAGTGGTCATCGACCGACTGAAAGTGCAGGAAAAAGACCACGAACGACTGCGCAACAGCGTGCAGACGGCGATGAAACAAGGCGACGGCGCACTGATGATTATGGAAAAGGAGTCGGGCGCGATTCGCAATTTCTCGAAGCAGCTGATGGACCCCGTCACGGGAATGAGTTACGGCGAACCTGCACCGAATATCTTCTCGTTCAACTCGCCCGAGGGTGCCTGCCCGAAGTGCAAGGGACTGGGCTATGTGAACGAAATTGACTTGAAAAAAGTCATTCCCGACGACCGCCAAAGCATCTACGAAGGAGCCATCGTGCCACTCGGAAAATACAAGAACCAGATGATTTTCTGGCAAGTCGAGGCGATTCTTCAGAAATACGAACTCGACCTGAAAACGCCCGTGAGCAAGATTCCTTCGGAGGCGATGGACGAAATTCTCTACGGCTCGCTCGAACACGTCCGCATCAACAAAGACCTCGTTCACACGTCGAGCGACTATTTCATCGAGTTCGACGGCATCATCAAGTATCTGCGGCAGGTGATGGAGAACGACGAATCGGCGGCAGGTCAGAAATGGGCCGACCAATTCCTCGCCGTCTGCGAATGTCCTGAATGTAAGGGACAACGGCTCAAGCGCGAGTCGCTGTCGTACAGGATTTGGGACAAAAACATCTCGGAAGTGGCATCGCTCGACATCGACGAACTGCGCGACTGGCTCGACGAAGTCGAAAACCACCTCGAACCGATGCAACAGAAAATTGCCGCCGAAATCGTCAAGGAACTGCGCACACGCGTCGATTTCCTGCTCCGCGTCGGACTGAACTACCTCTCGCTCAACCGCCAATCGGCCAGTCTGTCGGGCGGTGAGAGCCAGCGCATTCGCCTCGCCACGCAAATCGGTTCGCAACTCGTCAATGTGCTCTACATCCTCGACGAGCCTTCGATTGGACTGCATCAGCGCGACAACCAGCGCCTCATCGACTCGCTCAAGCAACTGCGCGACCTTGGCAACACGGTCATCGTCGTGGAACACGACAAGGATATGATGCTCGCCGCCGACTACCTCATCGACATCGGCCCCCACGCGGGTCGAAAAGGCGGAGAAGTGGTGTTCCAAGGCACACCCGAGGAGTTGCTGAAGGCCGACACGATTACGGCGCAATATCTGAATGGTGCGAAGAGTGTGGTTCGAGGAACGAGAAACGAGGAACGAGTCTCACCCAACACCCAACACCTAACACCTAACACCAAAAAAATCACCATCCGCGGTGCCTCTGGCAACAACCTCAAACACGTCGATGCGGAATTTCCGTTGGGCAAACTCATCGTTGTCACGGGCGTGTCGGGTTCGGGAAAATCGACCCTCATCAACGAGACATTGCAGCCGATTCTCTCGCAGCATTTCTATCGCTCGCTGAAGCGTCCGATGCCCTACGACAGCATCGAAGGCATCGAAAACATCGACAAAGTCGTCAATGTAGATCAGAGTCCCATCGGTCGCACGCCGCGCTCGAATCCCGCCACCTATACGGGTGTTTTCAGCGATATTCGCAGCCTTTTCGTCAGTCTGCCCGAGGCCAAGATTCGCGGCTATAAGCCAGGCCGTTTCTCGTTCAACGTGAAAGGCGGACGCTGCGAAACCTGCGGCGGAAACGGTTATAAAACCATCGAAATGAATTTCCTGCCCGACGTGATGGTGCCTTGCGAAACCTGTCACGGAAAGCGTTACAACCGCGAGACACTTGAGGTGCGCTACAAAGGAAAATCGATTGCCGACGTGCTCGATATGACCATCAATCAGGCGGTGGAATTCTTTGAAAATGTTCCGACCATTTTGCAAAAAATCAAGACGATGCAAGACGTCGGACTCGGTTACATCAAACTCGGACAGTCATCGACCACGCTCAGCGGCGGCGAAAGTCAGCGCGTGAAACTCGCCACCGAACTCGCCAAGCGCGACACGGGTCGCACGCTCTACATCCTCGACGAGCCCACGACGGGTCTGCATTTCGAGGACATCAGCATTCTGATGCAAGTGCTCAACCGTCTCGTCGAGAAAGGAAACACCATCATCATCATCGAGCATAACCTCGACGTCATCAAACTCGCCGACCACATCATCGATATGGGTCCCGAGGGCGGCAGAAATGGCGGAACCATCCTTTCTACGGGCACTCCCGAAGAGGTTGCACGGTCGAAAAAAGGCTATACGCCGAAATTTCTCCGCGAAGAATTGAAAAAAGACTCGAAGAACAATATTAAATAATGTACGCGCGTAAGTAAAACGATATTTGACCATGAAAATCATCACAAAAATGCTCCGAATCTGCTGCGTTTCAGCCCTTTTGCTGACAACCATCGGCATTCATTCGCAAGGTCTGCCCACCGACGGCCCGCTCACCGTTCGCCCCATGCTCCAACAACTCGGCGAACAACTTCTGCAGGGCAAACAGGGAAGCATTGTCGCCATTCGACCCGAAACGGGCGAAATCATCTGCCTCTCGACCAATTCGCCCAGCGGATTCGACGTCAATCTGGCCATCGCGAAGGCTTACGCGCCCGGCTCGACTTTCAAAGTGGCGCAAGCGCTGACGCTACTTTCCGAAGGAGTGATTTCGCCCGATATGTCCATTCCCTGCACCAATGGTTTCACGGACGGCAACATCCACGTGGGCTGCCACAAACATTTTTCGCCGCTTGCGCTGAAAGGTGCCATCGCCCAGTCGTGTAACACGTGGTTTCTGACGACTTTCATGTCGATGATCAACGACCGATTCATGTACGAAGACGGCAACGAAGCCATCACAACGTGGGCAGACTACATGAAAAGCATGGGGCTCGGCGGTCCGGTCGGGGTCGATATTCCGGGCGAGAAAGGCGGTTTGGTCGCGAATATGAACTACCTGAGTCGCCGCTACAAAGACGGTTGGGACGGAAAAACCATCATGTGGGCTGGCATGGGTCAGGGCGACATCACCGCCACGCCGTTGCAACTCTGCAACATGGTCGCTTCGATTGCCAACCGAGGCTACTACATCACGCCGCACATCCATCAGGCTACGGAAAATCGACCACTTTCGCAGCGTTATCTGACGAAGCGACAGACGAAAATTGCACCCGAAGCCTATGCGCCTGTCATCGATGGGATGCGGCTGACGGTTGAAAGTGGTACAGCGACGAGCATCAAGGCCTCCTACCCCATTTGCTGCAAGACGGGAACGGTTGAAAATTCAGGTGCCGACCACTCTGTTTTCGTGGGTTTTGCCCCGATGGACAATCCGCAAATCGCCATCGCCGTCTATGTCGAACACGGTGGATTCGGTGCCGACTTGGCTGCGCCCATCGCCTCGCTCATCATCGAACTCTATTTGAAAGGACAGCTCTCGCAAAGTTCGCAAAACAAGGCGAAACGTATCGCTTCACGGCGAATTTCCGCTGAAAAATGAACTTTTTTCGACCATTTTCACAAAAAAACCGAAAAAAGTTTGGCGGTTCGAGAAAAATGAACTACCTTTGCAGTCGCAAAACGGATTGGTTCCGTAGCTCAACTGAATAGAGCATCTGACTACGGATCAGAAGGTTGTGGGTTTGAATCCCGCCGGAATCACTCGAAAAATCCTCTAAATGATTGAAAATCAATCGATTAGAGGATTTTTATTTTCTATTACGCCAATCTTGAAGCTTAATTGACAACATTCTGCGGTTTTCCATCGATGAAAGCACGGAGATTTGCCACGCAGATGTCCATCAGTCGCTGGCGAGCCTCGAACGTAGCCCACGCAATGTGGGGCGTGATGAAGGCGTTGGGCTGTTGGAAGAGCGGATTGTCGGCCTTCGGCGGTTCATCGGCCATCACGTCGGCTCCATAGGCCAGCAGATGACCCGAGGCGAGTGCGTCGGCAACGGCCTGCTCATCGACCAACGGACCGCGACCCGTGTTAATCAGGATACTGCCCTGCATCATCTTGGCGAGGGCTTCGGCGTTTATCAAGTGCTTGGTCTGCGGCGTGAGCGGACAATGCAGCGAAAGGATGTCGCTCGTGGCGAAAAGGCCTTCGAGCGTGGTTTTCTGAACACCTTCGGGCAGGTCGGTCGAGTTTTTGCTCGTGAAGGCAAACACGTCCATTCCGAACTGTCGGGCGATGGCGGCGACGCTCTTTCCGATGTTTCCGAAACCGACGATTCCGAGCGTCTTGCCGGAAAGTTCAATGAGCGGTGTGTCCCAATAGCAAAAGTCGGGGTTGCTGCTCCATCGGCCTTCGCGAGCCTGCCGCGCATAGTGGGCAGTGCGGTTGGTGATGTTGAGAATATGCGCAAAAACCATCTGCGCCACGCTGTCGGTGCTGTAGGCGGGAATGTTTGTTACAACGATTCCTCGCCGCGCCGCTGCCTCGACATCAACTGCATTATAGCCCGTCGCCAACACGCCGATGTAGCGCAGTCGGGGCAGTTGAGCAAGAATTTTCTCGTCAATCGAAATTTTGTTGATGAGTATGGCGTCGGCCTCTTTCGCCCGTTCCACAACGAGTTCGGGCGGCGTGCGGTCGTAAAGCGTCAGTTCGCCTAATTGTTTCAATGGCTCCCACGAAAGGTCGCCCGGATTGGCGGCATAGCCGTCGAGTTCTACGATTTTCATATTCAATGAATAATTTATAATTATGAATTTAGAATTTAGAATTATGATTACCCTATCGCCAAAGCGACTTGTTCAATGTTCAATACTTAATGTTCAATCTTCAATCTTTAAACCTTTCTCCCCAATTCCGAATCATCTGCTGATAAAGTTTTTCCTCCGCCGGCGAGTGTTGCGCGTGCCAAATGCGCCTCGTCGCGAGGTCGTCGGGAAGATATTGCTGCACGACGAAATTGCCCGGAAAGTCGTGGCTGTATTTGTAGCCGTCGCTGTAGCCGAGTTCCTTCATCAGGCCCGTCGGCGCATTGCGAAGATGCAGCGGAACGGGCAGATTTCCCGTCTGACGGACGAGTTCGAGCGCGGAATCGATGCCGAGATAGGCCGAATTGCTCTTCGGCGACGTTGCCAGATAGACGGCGGCCTCGGCCAACGGGATGCGACCCTCGGGCCAACCGAGTTTCATCACGGCATCGAAGGCTGCATTGGCCAACAGCAGTGCATTCGGATTGGCCAAACCAACGTCCTCGGCAGCACTGATGACAAGCCTTCGGGCAATGAATTTCGGGTCTTCGCCGCCCTCGATCATCCGCGCCATCCAGTAGAGAGCCGCGTCGGGGTCGCTGCCGCGAATCGACTTGATGAAGGCCGAAATAATGTCGTAGTGCATCTCGCCGTCCTTGTCGTAGGCCAGCGGATTCTCTTGCAACCGCGCTACGACCAATTCGTTCGTAATCACGAGCGGGTCGGCATCGTCGGAAGTCACGACCAAGTCAAGAATGTTGAGCAATTTTCGGGCGTCGCCACCGCTATAGCGCAGCAAAGCCTCGGTTTCTTGCAGTTCGATGTTCCGATTTTTCAGTTCGATGTCTTCCGTCAGCGCCCGATTCAGCAGCGACATCAAATCGTCTTTCTCCAAAGGCTTGAGCACGTAGAGTTGGCAGCGCGAAAGCAGCGGTCGGATGACCTCGAACGAGGGATTTTCCGTCGTCGCGCCGATGAGCGTCACCACGCCACGTTCGACCGCCCCGAGCAGCGAGTCTTGTTGCGATTTCGAGAAACGATGGATTTCGTCGATGAAGAGGATGGGCGACGCCGTCGAGAAAAACCGTCCACTTTTCGCCTTTTCAATCACCTCGCGCACGTCTTTCACGCCACTCGTCACTGCCGACAGCGTGTAGAACGGCACTTCGAGCCGATGGGCGATGATTTGCGCGAGCGTCGTCTTGCCCACTCCGGGCGGTCCCCAAAGGATGAACGACGAAATGCGCCCTGCGTCAATCATCTTCCGCAGAACGGCTCCCTCGCCCACCAAATGCTGTTGTCCGACATAATCGTCGAGCGAGCGCGGGCGCAGTCTTTCAGCCAATGGTTCACTCATCTTTCACCTTATTTATATTAGAAAGTGACGGCAAAGTTACAAAAAGTTCGCGATTTTCAGAAAAAAAGCAGAAAAAAGTTTGCTCATTCAGCGTAAAGTCTTTATTTTTGCACGCACATTCAGAAAAGAACAGGAAAACATGAAGAAACAAGGTAAAAAGTCATTATCCATCAAGTTGCTCACGAAGAGCACGGTTTGGGATTTGCAAGAAAACGACATTTTCAGGATGCTCGAATCGGGTTACAAAGATGTTGAAATCCGCGACAGCATCCGCCGCTATATCGACATCATCAAAACGGCTTTCGAAATGGAGGAAGTCGTTGTAGATAAGCCCGAAGTCATCAAGAAATACCAGGCTCGGGGCTACAAGGTCAGTGTCGTGAAGGTGGACGAGAGCACAAAGAAGAAATTCGCGATGAAAAAGCGCCCGATTCTGCGCGTGACCGACCTGACTTACGAGAATATCCGCCACATTTCGGCGGCGAAGCTCATCGAAGTTATCGACCGCAATTTCGGTGGCGGTTGGGAATCGCTTTCGCAGAGCATTCGCGACATCATCGAGAGTGGTTTCGACATCTCGACGACCACTCTTCCCGCCGACCGTCTGCACAAAAAGGGCGGACTCTACGAGAAGAAGGTGGCCGACGGATTTGAAGTGCTCGAAATTCCGAAAGGACTATGGGTCGAGGCGATTTTTGCGAAAGTAAAACCGCTGATTGAGAAGCCACGTATGAAGTTTGAGGAAGAAGACGAGGAACTCGACGGCGAAGAGGACGACGAATTGCTCGACAACGACAACTATGACGACGATGATGACGAGGACGATTTCGACGAGGACAAACTGACGGAGGAAAGTTATCGCACAACCTTTGACGAGAATCCCGAAGATCTCAGCCTTGATGATGCCGAAGTCGCCGATGATGAGGAGTTTTAGTTCAATTGACAATTAACAATTATCAATTATCAATAACAAAAAATGCAGCAAATTGCTGCATTTTTTATTGGTAAAGGTATCGTTTGATACTCTTTTTCGGCGTTTTCTCAAATTCTTCCTCGTGGAGTCGAATGGCGGCGAGTTTGGAGTATTGCGGCAGGATTTCGTTCAGTTGCTGTCGATTCTGCTCCATGATTTTCTCCAAATCATCCTTGTTGAGCCCCATCGTTTTGGCTTCGTCGTAGTCGGGATAGACCAGTCCGATGAGTTTGTCTTCTTCTTGAATCACAACGCTCTCGACCACCATCGTCATCGAATTGAGTTTGTCTTCGATTTCCTCGGGATAGATGTTCTGACCGTTGCTGCTGAGCAGCATATTCTTCGAGCGTCCTTTGATGAAGACGTTTCCATCGTAGTCCATCAGACCGAGGTCGCCCGTGTGGTACCAACCTTCTGAATCGATGGTTTCCCGTGTCGCTTCCTCGTTTTTGTAGTAGCCGAGCATCACGTTCATTCCACGGGCCAGAATCTCACCCGGAATATTCTGCGGGTCGGGACTGTCGATTTTCACTTCCATGTGAACGACGGCCTTTCCGCACGAACCTGCCACGAAGTTATCCCACGGCGCATAGCAGATAATCGGGGCGCACTCGGTGGCTCCATAGCCGACGGTGTAAGGGAAATTGATGCGCTTCAAAAATGCCTCAACCTCCTGATTGAAGGCAGCTCCACCGACGATGATTTCATAGAATTCGCCGCCGAAAGCCTTTTTCACCTCGTCGCAGATGCGCCCGTCCACTTTTTTATTGATGAAAGGCACGCTCCGAATCAGTCGCATACGATTGTTTTGGATCTTCGGCAACACACGCTTCTTGATGATTTTCTCGATGACCAGCGGCACGGCGATGATAATCGCGGGCTTGATTTCGGCGAATGCCTGCGCGATGATGCTCGGACTGGGCACTCGGGTGAGGAAAAATACGTGGCGACCGGTCAGAAATTCGTAAATCAGTTCGAAAGCCATGCCGTACATGTGGGCGAGGGGCAGAATGCTGATGAAATTGTCGCCGCGACCTTCAAGTTGCTTGCCCATGGCCTCGCAAGCGAAGTCGAAATTGCTCCACAGAGCACGGAAAGGAATCATCACACCCTTCGAGAAGCCCGTCGTGCCGCTCGTGTAGTTGATGAGGGCGAGTTGGTCGGGGCTTTCTTCGCGATAGTAATGAACGTGCTCCTTGCGGAAGAATTTCGGATATTTCTTGCCGAATATTTCATTTAAATGTTCGCGCGCGTAGGTGAGTTTGTCGGTCCGCGAAACGAACAGCGAATAGTCGGGAATATTGATGATGCCTTCAAGATTGGGCATTTTCGTGGCATCGATGGTGGTTGCGACGACATCGCCTACGAACAGCAGTTTGGCGTCGCTATGGTTCACGATGTTGTGGACTTGGTCGGGTGTGAATTCGTTGAGAATCGGCACTGCGACGGCTCCGTAGGTGAGCGTTGCGAAATAGGCGGCGGCCCAGTTTGCGCAATTTCGACCGCAGAGGGCAATCTTATCGCCCTTGACGACGCCGCTGTTTTCAAACATGATGTGGAGTTTTTCGATTTTCCGCGCCACATCGTGATATTGCAGCGTTGCGCCCTTGTAGTCGGTCAGAGCATCACGATTCCAATGTTCGATAATGCTTTTCTCTATCAATTCGTTGAAACTCGGTATTGCCATCATCATTTCTAAATTGAATTCATGTAAAGGTATCGTTTAATGCTCTTTTTCGGAGTTTTCTCGAACTCTTCATGACGAATTTTCATGGCAGAAATCTTGCTAAACGGCGGCAGTTGCGCGTTGAGGTTCTGGCGGTTCTGCTCCATGATGTTTGCGAGGTCTTCGTCGGTGAAACCGAGGTTCGATGCTTCTTCCATATCGGGATAGACGAGCGCGATGAGTCGGTCGTCATGCTGGACGATGACACTTTCGGAAACCATCGCCATCGAATTGAGTTTGTCTTCGATTTCTTCGGGATAGATGTTCTGTCCGTTGGCGCTGAGCAACATGTTTTTCGAGCGTCCCTTGATGAAAATATTTCCGTCTTCGTCGATCAATCCGAGGTCGCCCGTGTGGTACCATCCATCGGCATCGAGGGCTTTCGCTGTGGCTTCTTCGTTCTTGAAATAGCCTTGCATCACGTTGATGCCTCGCGTAACGATTTCACCTGGAATATTTTGCGGGTCAGAACTGAGGATTTGCACTTCCATACCGTTGATGGCGCATCCGCACGACTTCGACACAAATCCCTTGTGGTCGCGATAGCTGATGAGCGGGGCGCATTCGGTGGTGCCATAGCCGACGGTGAAGGGGAATTCGATGCTCTTGAGGAAGGTTTCGACTTCCTGATTGAGACCAGCACCGCCAATGATGATTTCGTAGGCTTTTCCGCCGAAGGCGTTATAGACTTGCTCGCAAATCCTTTGTTTCACTTTCTTGTTCACCACTGGCATGTTCAACAGCAGTCGCATACGATTGTTCTGAATCTTCGGGAACACCTTTTTACGGATGATTTTCTCGACAATCATCGGCACGGCGATGACTAGCGAAGGCTGAATTTCTGCGTATGCCTGCGCGATGAGGGTCGGACTCGGCAGTCGGGTTAGGAAATAGATGTGAACGCCTTGGCAGAAGGGGAAAATAAATTCGAATGCGAGACCATACATGTGGGCCATCGGAAGAATCGACACCATGTTCGAACCAGGCTTCACGGTGGTTCCCAATTCCCTAAGAGCGAAGTCGAGGTTTCCCCAGAGTGCGCGATACGGCAGCATCACGCCCTTCGAGAAGCCCGTCGTTCCGCTCGTGTAGTTGATGAGGGCGAGTTCTTCGCTTTGGTCTTGGTGGTAGTGAACGTGTTCCTTGCGGAAGAATTTCGGATATTTCTCGCCGAATAATTGATTCAAATGTTCGCGCGCGTATGTGATGCGCTCGCTACGCGACAGGAACAGCGAAAAATCGGGCAGGTTCACAATGGCTTCCAAAGCGGGCATTTCGGCTGGGTCGATGGTCGGAGCGACCATGTCGCCGACAAAAAGCAGTCGGGCTTCGGAGTGGTTCACTATGTTATAGACCTGATCGGGCGTGAATTCATGCAAAATCGGCACGACCACGGCTCCGTAGGTGAGCGTGGCAAGGAATACGACTCCCCAGTTCGAACTGTTTCTGCCGCAGAGGGCGATTTTATCGCCTTTTTCGATTCCGCTATGTTCAAAAACGATGTGCAGTTTCTCGATGATTCGTGCTACGTCGTGATACTGCAAAGTTGCCCCTTTGTAGTCGGTCAGGGCATCTTGATCCCAATTGTCAATAATACTTTTTTCAATATATGAATTGAAACTTGGAATTGTCTTCATTGCACAGTTTTAAAAATTTTGTGCAAAGGTACGAACTTTTTTGCTCACTTCCAAAAAATTTGTGCAATTTTTTTATGAAAAATGAACTTTTTCACTCGTAGCGCATCGATTTGGCTGGTTGGATGTGCGAAATGAGGTAACTGGGAGCAATCAAGATGAATAGGCTGATGAGCAATGTGGCGATGTTGAGCAGAATAATGAGCGGAATGTTGATTTCGACGGGCACGGTGCTGACATAATACGTTTCGGGGTCGAGTTTGATGAGCCCCGTGTAGCGTTGCAGCAGCACGAGCCCGATGCCGAGCAGGTTGCCGATGAGCAGTCCGCGCCCAATCATAAAGACGGCAAACCACAGAAACGTGTGCCGAATGGTCTTGTTTCGGGCGCCGAGTGCCTTCAAAACACCAATCATCGTCGTTCGCTCAAGAATGATGATGAGCAGTCCGCTGATCATGGTCACGGCGGCGACGGCAACCATCAGCGCGAGGATGATCCAGACGTTCAAATCGAGCAGTTCGAGCCACGAAAACAACTGTGGATTCAGCTCTTGAATCGTCTTTGTCGAATAGGTTTCGCCGTATTTGTCCACTTGTCGATTCACCTTGTTGATAAAAATCTCCTCCACCTCGTCGATTTTCAGGAAATTTTCGACCGACACCTCTGCCCCACTCACTTGGTCGGGTTCCCAACCGTTGAGTTTCACGGCGGTGTAGAGGTCGATGTAGCAAATCGCGTCGTCGTATTGTGAAAGGTTGGTCTGGTAGATGCCGCAAATGTCAAATCGCCGCGCACGCACGCCGTTGTCGATGAAATAGGCGAAGATTCGGTCGCCACTTTTCAGCCGCAGTTTGTCGGCCATCGACTTGGAAATCAGCAACTTATTGGTCGATGACAAGTCGGAAAAGGCCGGAATCGAGCCCTCGACGATGTTTTGATTGATGAAAGTCGAGTCAAATTCGGGTCCGACACCCTTGAACAACACACCGAGGAAGTCCTCGTCGGTCTTCAAAATTCCCTGCCGCATGGCAAATCTCTGCACATGGCGCACACCGTCGGTCGAGCGCAGTGCCGCCATCATCGAGTCGGTCATGGCGACGGGTCGCTGGTCGGCATTTTGCAGCGTCATGAACTCGCCCACTTGAATGTGGCTGCCGAAGCCCACCACCTTGTCGCGAATCGTGTGCTTGAAGCCAAAAACCACGCTCACCGACACAATCATCACCGCCAGACCAATGGCCACACCTGCCGTAGCGATGCGAATCGCCGGCTTCGATACCATGCGCTGTCCGTCGCTCTTGCTGTAGATTCGTCGTGCGATGAAAAGTGGGAAGTTCATATTCTTCAATGACTGAAATTCGGGTGCAAAGTTAGTGATTTTTTCTTGAACAAAGTTGATTTTATCATACAAAATCAAAATGATTCAATCTTTTTTCGTACCTTTGCAGCACTATATGAACAATAAAAATCAAAATAATCAGGCAACACTCGCGCTGGGCACAGAGCCCGTGGGACGGTTGCTGTGGCAATACGCGCTACCAGCCATCGTAGCGATGACGGCATCGAGCCTCTACAACATCATCGACCGCGCCTTCATCGGGCAAGTCGTTGGTGCTGAGGCGATTGCGGGTTTGGGCATCACCTTCCCGTTTATGAACCTCTCGGCGGCGTTCGGCGCGGCGGTGGGCGTGGGAGCATCGACGTGCATCAGCGTGAAACTCGGACAGCGCGACTACGCGACGGCTGAACGGCTACTGGGCAACACGGTGACGCTGAACCTCATCGTGGGCGCCGTGTTTATGGTGGTTTGTTTGCTGTTTCTCGACCCGATTCTGCGGTTTTTCGGCGCGTCGGACATGACACTACCCTACGCCCGCGAATTTATGCAGGTGATTTTGCTCGGAAACATGGTGACACACATGTATTTCGGTATGAATGCCGTGCTCAGAGCCGCTGGAAAGCCGCGCCACGCGATGTATGCCACACTGTTCACCGTCGGAATGAACATCGTGCTCGTCATCGCCTTTGTTTGGTGGCTTCGCTGGGGCATCCGAGGCGCGGCGCTGGCGACGATTTCGAGTCAGTCGATGGCGCTTTGTTGGCAACTCTGGCTCTTTTCTGACAAACGCGAACTGCTGCATCTGAAGCGCGGCATCTATCGACTGAAGCGCAACCTCGTGCGCAACATCATCAGCATCGGCATTTCGCCGTTTTTGATGAACCTGACCTCGTGTGTCATCGTGATTTTTATGAACAACCAGTTCGTCAGATACGGCGGCGATATGGCCGTCGGAGCCTATTCGATAGCCAATTCAGTGGTGATGGTGTTCTTTATGTTCGTCATCGGCATCACGCAGGGAATGCAGCCGATTGTGGGCTACAACTACGGCGCACAACGCTACGACCGAATGTTGAAATGTCTTTGGCTGGCAATTGCGGCGGCGACGGCGATTCTCGTGGTTGGATGGGCGCTTTCGATGGTGTTTCCGACTCAGATTGCCCGAATTTTCACGACCGACGAAACGCTGATTCGCCTTTCGGCACGCGGCATTCGCATCGATATGATTGTGTTCTTCGTCGTGGGGTCGCAGGCGGTCATCACGAACTTCTTCCAGTGCATCGGAAAGGTGAAAATCTCGATTTTCCTCTCGCTCTCGCGCCAACTGCTGATGCTGTTGCCGATGGCCATCGCCTTCCCGATGTTTTGGGGTCTCGACGGTGTTTGGTATTCGATGCCGGCAAGCGATTTTGCGTCGTTTTCCGTCACAATTCCGATGCTGATTTGGTACCTTAGAAGGTTAAAAAGTTAAAAGGTTAAAAGGTTAAAAAGTTAAAAGGTAAAAAGGTAAAAACTGTCAACTCTCAACTAAAAAAATATGATTATCACGATTGGACGACAAATCGGCTCTGGAGGCCGCGAAATTGCACAGAAATTGGCCGAGAAATTCGGCTGTACGCTCTACGACAAGGAACTACTGTCGATTGCAGCCCGCGAGAGTGGTTTTTCGGAGCATTTCTTTGAAGAAAACGACGAGAAAAAAGGCTTTTTCCGCTCGCTGCTGCCCAGTGCTGGCCGCACGTTTTCGATGGGAAACATCTATCGAAGCGAATTTTCCGATGACAGCCTTTTCCAGTTTCAAAGCGATGCGATTCTGAAGGCCGCCGACGAGGGGTCGTGCGTGTTCGTGGGACGTTGTGCCGACTACGTTTTGCGCGAGCGCGACGACGTGGTAAAGGTGTTTGTCACGGCCAACCTCGACGATAGAATCCGTCGCGTGAAAGAGCGTCGCGACTGCGACGACGACCGTGCTCGCCGCCTCATCGAGAAGGGCGAGAGCCGTCGCGCCTCGTACTATAATTATTACACGGGAAAGCGTTGGGGCGATTCGGCGTCGTATGACCTCTGCGTCAATTCGTCGCTGCTCGGCATCGATGCCACCACCCAATTCATTGCCGAGTTTATTCAATTAACAATTAACAATTCTCACTCCACACTTAACACTCCACACTCCACGAAACAATGAAGAAAATCGGCATCCTCAGCGACACGCACTCGTATTGGGACGACAAATACCTGCATTATTTTGAGCCCTGCGACGAGATTTGGCACGCCGGCGACATCGGCTCGACCGAAGTGGCCGACCGATTGGCTGAATTCCGTCCCCTGCGGGCGGTCTGCGGCAACTGCGACGGCGGCGACCTGCGCCAGATGTATCCCGAAAAACTGCGTTGGAAATGCGAGGAAGTCGAGGTGCTGATGACCCACATCGGCGGCTATCCGGGCAACTACGATGCGCGAATCCGAGGGCAAATCTACGCCAATCCGCCGCAACTTTTCATCGCCGGCCACTCGCACATCCTCAAAGTGAAGTTCGACAAAACGCTGAATCTGCTCCACATCAATCCGGGTGCGGCAGGCTTGCAGGGGTGGCACAAGGAAAGAACTTTGATAAGATTGACCATCGAAGGCAATAAATTCACTGATTGTGAAGTTATTACTCTGAAGTGATAAAGGGTTAAAGAGTTAAAGAGTTAAATGTTAAAGGGTTAAAAATATGGATAAGAACAAAATCAGAGAGCATATTCTGACGGAAATGGTGCTTACGGCAATTATCATTTTTGTTTTGAGAAGCATTGGCGAGCTAATCATTGATACAGGAGAAACTTGGAAAAGCATCGTCGCTTTTTCCCTGTTATTCGGAATAGGTTACCCACCAATTAGACGATATTTAGTGAAAAAAAACAATCTCGAAGATAATTACAAACAAAAAGAATAAGAATTATGAAAACGATTGTCATTACCGGCGGCGCAGGTTTCATTGGAAGCCACGTGGTGCGCCTTTTTGTGAACAAGTATCCCGAGTACCACATCATCAACCTCGACAAACTGACCTACGCAGGCAATTTGGCGAACCTCAAAGACATCGAGTCGAAGCCCAATTACGAGTTTGTAAAGATGGACATCTGCGACTTCGAGGCGTTCTATCAGCTGATGCAGGACAAGAAAGTCGATGGCATCATCCACCTCGCAGCCGAATCGCACGTGGACCGTTCCATCAAAGACCCGTTTACGTTTGCCAAGACCAACGTGATGGGCACGCTCTCGCTGCTGCAAGCCGCGAAACTCTACTGGGAATCGCTGCCCGAGAAGTACGAAGGCAAGCGTTTCTACCACATTTCCACTGACGAGGTCTATGGCGCACTCGAACTGACCCATCCCGAGGGCATCGAACCGCCGTTCACGACGAAAGCATCGTCGGGCGAGCACCATTTGGCCTATGGTCAGGACTTTTTCTATGAGACGACGAAGTACAATCCGCATTCGCCCTATTCGGCAGCCAAGGCGTCGAGCGACCACTTCGTGCGCGCCTACCACGACACCTACGGAATGCCCGTCGTCGTGACCAACTGCTCGAACAACTACGGCCCCTATCAGTTCCCCGAAAAGCTGATTCCGCTCTTCATCAACAACATCCGCCACCGCAAGCCGCTGCCCGTCTATGGCAAGGGCGAGAACGTGCGCGACTGGCTCTTCGTCGAAGACCACGCACGCGCCATCGACCTGATTTTCCACGAGGGAAAAACGGCTGAAACCTACAACATCGGCGGCTTCAACGAGTGGAAAAACATCGACATCGTGAAGGTGCTCATCAACACCACCGACCGCCTGTTAGGTCGCAACGAGGGCGAAGACCTCGACCTCATCACCTTCGTCACCGACCGCGCCGGCCACGATATGCGCTACGCCATCGACTCGACGAAGCTCCAGAAGGAACTCGGCTGGGAACCGAGCCTCCAATTCGAGGAAGGCATCGAGAAAACCGTGCGCTGGTACCTCGAAAACCAAGACTGGCTCGACAATGTGACGAGCGGTGACTATCAGAAATATTACGATAACATGTACAAAGACAGATGATAGGCAGGCTCATAGACTTCCCGAAAATCCACGACCCACGCGGCAACCTGACCGTGGCCGAGCAGTTGAAAAACGTGCCGTTCGACATTGCACGCGTCTATTGGACCTACGACATTCCCGCGGGCGAATGGCGCGGCGGTCATGCCCACAGGACGTGCGAAGAGGTGATTATCGCCGTGAGCGGTTCGTTCGACGTGACGCTCGACGACGGACACGGCAACAAGGAAGTCCACCATCTAAACCATCCGTGGAAAGGGCTGTATGTCGGCACGGGCGTGTGGCGGACCTTGGAAGATTTTTCGAGCGGTTCTGTCTGCCTCGTGCTGGCCTCTGAACTCTTCGACGAGGCCGAATATCTCTACGACTACGACGAATTTATCGACTTCGTGAAATAATGTTTGAAATCAGACGATACAGCGCTGACCAAGCCGACGAATGGAACCAATTCGTGGCACAGTCGAAGAACGGAACGTTCCTCTTCGACCGCGGCTATATGGACTACCATTCCGACCGCTTCGACGACAATTCGCTGATGTGCTATCTCGACGGCTCGCTCTACGCCATTCTGCCTGCCAACCGACGCGAAAAAACGCTTTTTTCGCACCAAGGGCTGACCTACGGCGGTTTGGTGATGACCGACGAGGTCACGACGGCGAAAATCTGCACGCTGTTCGACGAAATCAACGATTTTTTGCGAGCCGAAGGCATCGAGCGCGTCGTCTATAAGCCCGTTCCGCGTGTTTTCCACAGTCTGCCTTCCGACGAAGACCTTTTTGCGATTTTCCTGCGCTGTCGGGCGAAGTTGGTGGGTCGGAAAGTGTCGTCGGCGGTCGTACCGCAGCGTCCAGTGAAGTGGAAGCGTTATCGGCGATATGCCGCCAACAAGGGACGGAACGACGGCGTCGAAGTTCGTCAGACCGACGATTTCAAGGCGTTTTGGACGATTCTGACCGACAATCTCGCCCAAAAACACGATGCGAAACCCGTTCACACGCTCGAAGAAATCGCCCTGCTCCATCGTCGTTTCCCGAAAAACATCCAACTTTGGGCGGCCTTCGCGCCGACGGGTGAGATGTTGGGCGCGACGGTGATGTACGTCGGCGAGCATTTCGCCCATACGCAATACATGTCGGCTTCGGTCGAAGGAAAACGGCTCCGCGCCATGGACGTGCTCATCGACCATCTGCTCCACGAGGTTTTTCCGAAGGTCGATTTCTTCGACTTTGGCACCTCGAACCTGCCCGACGGCAACGAACTCCACGAGTCGCTCATCTACCAAAAAGAGGGCTTTGGCGGTCGGGCGGTATGCTACGATACTTACGAGTGGGTTTTGTGAAGTGAGAAGTGTGGAGCGTGGAGTGAGGAGTGAGGAGTGTGAAGTGAGGAGTGTGAAGTGAAAAAAATTTTTGAATAAGATGAAAAATAAGGACAAAAAACAACCGAAAATGACTCAAAAAAAGCAGTCGAAACCAAGACAATGGCTAACGGAGAAGTCGTTGCGACGGCTATCGTGGCTGTTGCCAGTGGTGGCGGTAGCCATTGTTGGCATCGTGCTCGTCGCCTACGAAAACGACTTGCTCTATCGCGTGCAGGAACTCAACCTGTTCCTCTACACACCGCTGTTTTTCAAGCAGCAAATGGTGGTTTCGGGCGGTTTCCTCACCTACGTCGGCACCTATTTCACGCAGTTTTTCCACCATCCGGCGTTAGGTGCCGCATTGCTCTGCGCATGGTGGCTGCTGATGGTATTTGTCATCAAAAAAACGTTCCGAATCCCTGCAAAATGGACGGTTGCGCTGCTTGTTCCGTTGGCACTCGTCATCCTCATCAACGCCGATTTGGGCTACTGGATTTACTACCTGAAACTGCGCGGCCATTTCTTCATCGCGCCCATCGGAATCACCGTCGCCGTCGGCCTCGCGTGGATTTATCGGCTTTTGCCGCCGAAATTCTTCGTGCGCACGCTTCTCATCGCAGTCACCGTCGTTGCTGGCTATCCCGTTTTCGGCATCTATGCCCTTTTTGCCGCTCTGCTCATGACCATTTTCGCGTGGCGACTCGACGACTACAAACCGCTTTTCCGCGGCATCGACACAGCCATCGCCGTTCTCGCCATCGCCATCGTGCCGCTCGTCTATTATTGGACCATCTACGACCAAACCAGCATTGTCAATATCTACAACACGGCGCTTCCGTCGTACAAAAAAGACCGACTCTATTTCATTTTCTACTTCCCGTTCATCCTGCTCTTCCTTTCGCTTGTCGTCATGGCCATTTTCTATCGGAAAAATCGTGACGAAAAGGTTGAAAAGCCCATGAAATGGATGTTTTCGCAGGTTGCGTTTTTGGCGATAATCGTCGCGAGCGTCTGGCATTTTTGGTACAAGGACGAAAATTTCCACACCGAACTTTCGATGTATCGAAATGCCGTCGGCCAGCAGTGGGAGGACATTCTCACGACCTATCGCGACCACGACGCTGCGCCCTCGCGAACGATGTGGATGACGAAGAACCTCGCCCTTGCGCGACTCGGCAGACAGGGCGACGAAATGTATCGCTACCGCAACGGCGACACGCCCCCGAATGCCCCATTCATCGCCCGAATGACGCAGGCCAGCGGCAAATTCCTCTACTTCAACTACGGCCTTGTCAACTATTGCTATCGTTGGTGTATGGAGGACGGCGTGGAGTTCGGTTGGCGCGTCGAACACCTGATTTTCATGCTGAAATGTTCGTTGCTCAACGGCGAGATGGAGGTCGCGAAAAAATACGTCGATTTGCTGAAAAAGACGAAATATTACGCCGAATTGGGTGAAAAATACGAGGCTTACATCGACAACCCAACACTCATCGGGAAAGACCCCGAACTGTCAGTGATTTCGCATCTGATGCCGCCTCAAGACGAATTGACCAGCGACCAGTCGCTCATCGAAATCTTCCTCATCAACTACTTCGCCCATCGCACCAGCGACGACCCGATTTTCCAGGAGCAAGCGCTCATTTTCGCCCTGCAAACCAAGGACATCAAGACGTTCTGGAGCCAGTTTTACGTCTATGCCCAGAACATCGGCAAGAAGCGTGTGCCCATCCACATTCAGGAAGCCGCCTACCTCTACGGCCACCTCGAAGACAAGGTGAATATCAGCCGAATGCCCTTCGAGCAGTCGGTAATCGATACCTACAACAACTTCATGTCAACGGCGAAACAATTCAAGGGAATGCCCGAACCCGAACTGAAAAAACTGATGTTCGACCGATTCGGCGGCACCTTCTACTACGACTATTTCTTCACACGAGGACAACATAGTTTTTAAGTAAAAAAAGAAAAATTGAAAAAATGAAAAAATATCTGCTTTTAACCATCATCGTGCTACTCGCCGCCTGCAAGCAGGCGAGTGTGCCGACAGAATACGCCAAGAGCGACCAACTGCCCGAAATCTATCCCGATTACATCGACGTGACCGTGCCGGTGAACATTGCGCCGCTGACGTTTGAATTGCTGCCATCGCCTGCGAAAAAGGCCGATTTCACGCAGATGGTGGCCCGCTATCGTTTCGAGGATGAAGAAATCGTTTGCGGTGGCGACGACTTAAAGGCTTGTCCCGACATCGACCAGTGGAAAAAAATCGCTGAAAAGGCCAAGGGAAAGGCGATTCAAGTCGAGGTTTACGCCGAAAACGACGGCAAATGGACGCTGTTCAAGCCCTTCCAAATCTTCGTGTCGCCCGACTCCATCGACTCCTACATCAGCTATCGACTGATTTCGCCCTCGTATGTGGTCTATGAGGAACTCACGCTCAACCAGCGGTGCCTCGAAAACTACGACGAAAGCGTCATCGTGAGCAATATGCTCTGCAGCGACGAAATCGACGGCCAGTGCGTGAATTGCCACAACTATCAGCAGCAGAATCCCGAGCGATTCCAGTTCCATGCCCGCCAAAAGCACGGCGGCACCTTCGTGGCCTACGACGGCGAATATAAGAAGGTGAACATGAAAAACGACTCGATTCTCTCGGCTGGCGTCTATCCGTCGTGGCATCCGTGGCTGAAACTCATCTCCTACTCGACCAATAAGACGATGCAGAGTTTTCACACGCGCGATTTGAATAAAATCGAGGTGCTCGACTCCGAAAGCGACCTCATCGTCTATGATTTGGAGCGCGACGAAGTCATCAATATCGAAAACGACCCTCACGAATTTGAAATTTTCCCATTCTGGGCTCCCGACGGACGTATGCTCTACTACGGAAGTGCCCATTTTGAATACGAGGCCGACACGGTGAACACAGGTGAAACCGTCGCCCGAAACAAAGAAATCAAATACAGCATCTACCGCAAGACGTTCGACCCCGAAACGCGCGAATTCGGACCTCGCGAGATGGTCATCGACGCCGCTTCGATGGGAAAAAGTGCTACGCTGCCGCGCATTTCGCCCGACGGCCGTTGGCTGATGGTGACGCTCGGCGAATGGGGCTGTTTCCACATCTGGCACCGCGATGCCGACCTTTGGATGCTCGATTTGCAGGCTTTCAACGAGTCGGGGACGTCAGAGGAAATCTTCCGACCTGTCGAAGAAATCAATTCCGACAACGTCGAGAGCTATCACACATGGTCGAGCACGGGTCGCTGGGTTGTTTTCTCCTCGCGTCGCGCCGACGGCAACTACACCCGACCCTTCATCGCCCACATCGATGCCGACGGAAAGGCTTCGAAACCCTTCGAACTGCCCTGCGCCGACCCCGATTTCCATCGTCAGTTCATGAAAAGCTATAACATTCCCGAATTCATGCGCGGTCCAGTCACCATCACGCCTCAGCAGATTGCCGACATTCTGAAAAACGACGACATTCCGCCAGTGAAATACGTGAATAAACTCAGCAAATAACCCGAAAATCGAAAAAAATGATTGTTTGCATCGCAGAAAAACCGAGTGTCGCCCGCGACATCGCCCGAATCATCGGAGCCACCCAGTCGAAAGACGGCTACATGGAAGGCAACGGCTATCAGGTGACGTGGACTTTCGGCCACTTGTGTACGCTGAAAGAGCCGCACGACTACAGCGAACAGTGGAAACGCTGGTCGCTGGGTTCGTTGCCGATGATTCCGCCGCGTTTCGGCATCAAACTCATCGACGACGGCGGCATCAAGAAGCAATTTGCCGTCATCGAACGGCTGATGCAAGAGGCCGATAGCATCGTGAACTGCGGCGACGCGGGACAAGAAGGTGAACTGATTCAGCGTTGGGTTATGCAGAAGGCGGGAGCGAAATGTCCCGTGAAACGGCTGTGGATTTCGTCGATGACCGACGAGGCCATCCGCGAGGGTTTCGCTAAACTGAAAGACCAGAACGACTACCAGCCGCTCTACCTCGCCGGACTGAGCCGCGCCATCGGCGATTGGCTTTTGGGTATGAATGCCACGCGCCTCTACACGCTGAAATACGGCCAGAATCGGCAGGTGCTGAGCGTCGGTCGAGTGCAAACGCCCACGCTCGCGCTCATCGTGAATCGGCAGAAGGAAATCGACAATTTCAAGCCCGAACCTTATTGGGTGTTGGCGACAGTCTATCGCGACACGACTTTCACGGCGACGAAAGGCAAATTCACCTCGAAGGAAGAGGGCGAAAAAGCCTTCCAACTCATTGAAGGAAAGCCGTTTACAGTAACGAGTGTCGAGAAGAAAAAAGGCACGGAAGCACCGCAGCAACTCTACGATTTGACTTCGCTTCAGGTCGATTGCAACAAGAAATTCGGGCTGTCAGCAGAAACCGCACTCAACGTCATCCAAAGCCTCTACGAAAAGAAAATCACAACCTATCCGCGTGTCGATACGCGCTATCTTTCCGACGATATTTACGCGAAATGTCCGCAGACGATGAACGGGCTTTTCCAAACGAAATTCGCTGCCATCGCCCCCTACGCCGAACTGGTTCGACCGTTGGGCGGCAAACCGCTGAAAAAGTCGAAAAAAGTCTTCGATTCGTCGAAAGTCACCGACCACCACGCCATCATTCCGACTGGCGTGATTCCAAAGGGTCTGACCGACTTGGAACAGAAGGTTTTCGACTTGGTCGCTCGCCGTTTCATCGCCGTTTTCTATCCCGACTGCAAATTTTCGACAACGACGGTACTCGGCGAAGTGGACGAAATCGAATTCAAGGTTTCTGGCAAGGAAATTTTGGATGCTGGCTGGCGAGTGGTTTATCAGAAACAAGACGAAAAAGACGAGGCAAACGTGTCGCCATCGGGTGACGAAAATGGTGCTTCCGACGAAGAACGCACGCTACCAACTTTCAAAAAAGGCGAAAGCGGCCCTCACACGCCGATTTTGACCGAAAAATGGACAACGCCACCGCCCTATTACACCGAGGCGACGCTACTTCGCGCGATGGAAACCGCCGGTAAATTCGTGGACGACGAGGAACTGCGAGCCGCCTTGAAAGAGAACGGAATCGGTCGTCCGTCGAGCCGCGCCAGCATCATCGAGACACTTTTCAAACGCAATTACATCCGTCGCGAACGCAAACGTCTCGTCGCCACACCGACGGGCATCGAACTCATCGACCTCATTCGCGAAGAACTTTTGAAAAGTTGCGAATTGACGGGTATTTGGGAGAAAAAACTGCGCGACATCGAACACAAAAAATACGACGCAGGCCAGTTTGTCGAGGAACTCAAAGCACAAATCACCGAAATCGTCAACGACGTGCTGCGCGACAATTCACCGCGCCGAATCACGATTGAAAATCCGAAGGAAAAAGAGGCTGAAAAGCCCAAAAAGGCGAAAAAATCGACGAAATGAAGAAGCAACTCGTGCTGTTTTCGGCTTCGCTCGCAACGATTCCAACGGTTGCGACGAATCGCCCGAACATCGTCCTGTTCATGGTCGATGACATGGGTTGGCAAGACACTTCCGTGCCCTTTTGGACGGAACGAACACCGCTGAACGACCGCTACGAAACGCCCAACATGGAACGGCTGGCTCGCGAGGGAATGGTTTTCACACAGGCATACGCCTCGGCCATCAGTTCGCCCAGTCGCTGTTCGCTGATGACGGGGGCAAACGCGGCACGGCATCGCGTCACCAACTGGACACTGCGCAAGAACGAATCGACCGACCTCGACGATGCCGAACTGGCAACGCCCGACTGGAACGTGAACGGCATCTATTCCGTCGGAAATGGCGATTCTCAAAGAGTTGAGAGGGCCTTTCCCTGTCGAACCTTCGTCGAAATTTTACGGGAAAACGGCTACCACACGATTCACAGCGGAAAAGCCCATTGGGGAGCCATCGGAACGCCCGGTGAACGCCCTGAAAACCTCGGTTTCGACGTGAACATCGCCGGACACGCCGCCGGAGGTCCAGCCACTTACTTGAGCGAGAAAAATTTCGGTTACAATGCCGACGGTCAGCCCACAACGCCGATGGCTACGCCCCATCTCGAAAAATATTGGGGCAGCGGCACATTCCTCACCGAAGCCCTCACGCAAGAGACGCTCGCCGCACTCGACCGTTGGAAAAGTTCCGAAAAATCGCCGTTTTACCTCTATCTGTCGCACTACGCCGTGCATGTTCCCATCGACCGCGACCCACGATTTTTCCAGAAATACCTCGACAAAGGACTGTCGGCGAAAGAAGCTGCCTACGCCTCGCTCGTCGAGGGTATGGACAAAAGCCTCGGCGACCTGCTCGACTGGCTCGACCGCAACGGCGAGGCCGCCAATACCGTTGTCATTTTCATGAGCGACAACGGCGGCTATGCGACTGGCAATTATTGGCGCGACGAACCACTCTTCACGCAGAATGCGCCACTGCGATGTGGCAAAGGCTCGCTGCTCGAAGGCGGCATCCGCGAACCGATGATGGTGCGCTGGCCGGGGCACGTCCGACCGCAGTCGCGCTGCAACCACTACCTCGTCATCGAGGATTTCTTCCCGACGATTCTGGAAATGGGTGGTGTGGAGAAATACCGCGTTCCGCAGACTATCGACGGGCGCAGTTTCATGTCGTTGCTCACCGAAAAAAGGAAATCTTCAAAGGGGCGGTCGCTCGTCTGGAACTACCCCAACGTCTGGGGCAACGAAGGACCAGCCATCAGCCTCAACTGCGCCATCCGACGCGACCAGTGGAAACTCATCTACGACTACAAAACTGGCGAAAAACAACTTTACGACATCGAAAACGACATCGGCGAAAGCCATAATCTCGCCGCCGAGCAACCGAAAATCGTCCGCCGACTTTCGCGTGAATTGGGGCGCGAACTCCGCAGAATGGATGCACAGCGACCGACGGTGAAGACAACTGGAAAACCCTGCGCGTGGCCGGATGAGGTGTTTTGAGGAGTAAGGAGTTGGGGAGTAAGGAGTAAAAACAGGAAAAAAACTTTTTTCTGAAAAAAAAGTCGAAAATGTTTGGTGGTTCCAAAAAAATGGAGTACCTTTGCAACCGCAAATCAAAAATCGACAGATTTTGAAATGCAAACAGGAGCACTCTTAGCTCAGTTGGTAGAGCAACTGACTCTTAATCAGTGGGTCCAGGGTTCGAACCCCTGAGAGTGTACGAAGAAAGCAACCTCAACGGTTGCTTTCTTCGTATTCACACTTCACACTCCACACTTCACGAACTACGCATCTGCATCAGCAGCGACTTCTGCCGTTCTGTCAGATGGGTCGGCAACACGACGTTGTAAGTAATGATCATGTCGCCTTGCGTACCGTCGGGCAGCGAACGACCTTTTCCACGCAGACGAACTTTCGTGCCAGACTGCGTTTCGGGTTTCACTTTCAGCTTCAATTTCGAGCCGCCAGCCACCTGCACGATGATTTCTCCGCCCAACAAGGCCGTGTAAAGGTCGAGATTGACCGACACGTTCGTGTTCAAATCGACGGGCGACGTCTGCCGACGCTGCGCACGCGAGCGACCGCCGCCAAACAACTCTTGGAAGAACGAAGAGAAACCGCCCGAACCGCTTGTGAACGAACTGAAATCGAAGCCATCGAAAGGTGAACCGCCACCGCCAAAACCGCCGAATCCACCTGCCGACTGCGCTTGATCCATCTCCTTCCATCGCGCACCGTATTGGTCGTATTTCTTTCGTTTTTCGGGATCGCCAATGACGTCAAAAGCCTCGTTCAGAGCCTGAAACTTTGCCTTTGCCTTCGGGTCGTTCGGGTGCAAATCGGGGTGAAACTGCTTCGCCCGTTTCTTGTAAGCCGCCCGCACATCCTTCTGCGGAATGTTCTTATCGACGCCGAGAATCTTGTAGTAATCAATAAATGCCATAATTTATATCCTCCTTTTTATTGATTTACTACAAAAAATATGCCATAATGATAATGACAATGTCGATGACTTTAACAAAGTTGTTTACACAAAAAATCCTCGTAGGCAAGTTTGATTCCGTCTTCCAACTCTGTTTTATAAGTCCATCCAAGTTCAGAAGCCTTTGAGACGTCAAGCAATTTTCGCGGTGTACCATTCGGGCGCGTGGCATCCCACTTGATTTCTCCTTTGTAGTCGATAATTTTAGCGACCAATTCAGTCAAAGCCTTAATCGTCAGTTCTTTTCCAGTCCCAGCATTCACGGTTTCGTTCCCAGAATAGTTGTTCATCAGGAAAACACACAGATTGGCGAGGTCATCGACATAAAGGAACTCGCGCAAAGGCGAACCGTCACCCCAACAAGTGACTTCTTTCAAACCATTGACTTTTGCCTCGTGGAAACGGCGTATCAAAGCTGGCAGCACATGGCTGTTTTCCGGGTGGTAGTTGTCGTTGGGACCGTAAAGGTTGGTCGGCATCACAGAAATGAAATCCGTGCCATATTGACGATTCAAAAATTCGCAATATTTCAAGCCGGAAATTTTTGCCAAGGCGTATGCCTCATTCGTCTTTTCCAATTCACCCGTCAGCAGATAAGACTCCTTCATAGGCTGTGGTGCCAAACGTGGATAAATGCACGAGGAACCAAGAAACTCCAATTTCTTGCAACCGTTTTTCCAAGCAGCATGAATGACATTCATTTCGAGAATCATATTCTCGTACATAAAATCAGCCAAAGCCGATTGATTGGCGACAATTCCACCGACTTTGGCAGCCGCAAGAAACACATATTCGGGCTTTTCTGCTTCAAAAAACGCTTCCACGGCCTCTTGTCGCGTCAGATCCAATTCCTTGTGAGTCCGCGTCACAATGTTGGTGTAGCCCAGCCTCGTCAGTTCTCTTACGATGGCCGATCCAACCATACCGCGATGCCCAGCCACATATATCTTACTGTCCTTTTCCATACAATTTATGCACTTTTTCCATATCGTGTCGCACCATAATTCGCACCAATTCTGCGAAACTCGTCTTCTGTGGATTCCAATTCAAAAGGGTACGTGCTTTCGTCGGGTCGCCCAAAAGTTGATCGACCTCTGCCGGACGGAAATACTTGGGGTCCACCTCGACGAGCACCTTGCCTGTTTTAACGTCAATGCCTTTTTCTTCAACGCCTTCGCCTTCCCAACGCAGTTCAATACCTGTTTCCTTGAAAGCCAATGTACAGAATTCCCGAACAGTATGATATTCGCCCGTCGCAATGACGAAATCTTCCGCTTTTTCTTGTTGCAGCATCAACCACATACATTCCACATAGTCTTTTGCATAGCCCCAATCGCGCAAAGAGTTAAGGTTTCCAAGATACAACTTATCCTGATAACCCTGTGCGATGCGAGCTGCCGCCAAGGTGATTTTGCGTGTCACGAAAGTTTCACCGCGACGCTCGCTCTCATGATTGAACAAAATGCCGTTGCAACAAAACATTCCATAACTCTCACGATAATTCTTCATAATCCAAAAACCATAGAGTTTCGCCACACCATACGGACTGCGCGGGTAAAACGGTGTCGTTTCTTTTTGCGGAACTTCCTGAACCAGACCGTACAACTCAGAAGTTGATGCCTGATATATACGACAAGTATTGGCCAAGCCAGAAATCCTTACGGCTTCCAATAGTCGAAGTACGCCCATTGCATCGGCATCGGCAGTAAATTCAGGCACATCGAACGAAACTTTCACATGGCTCTGTGCGGCAAGATTATAGATTTCAGTCGGCTTTACCTCGCTAATGATGCGAATCAGCGAACTCGAGTCCGTCATGTCGCCCCAGTGCAGGTTAATCAGGCGTCGCTGCTTCATATCGCGCACCCATTCATCGAGATACAAATGCTCGATGCGCCCTGTGTTAAAAGAAGAACTTCTACGAAGGATTCCATGCACCTCATAGCCCTTTTCAATCAAAAACTCGGCAAGAAAGCTGCCATCCTGACCTGTGATGCCCGTTATCAAGGCAATGTTTTTCTTTTCCATATTTTTTATTTTAATGATGATTTTTTACGCCGGCAATTCAATCCACTTCACATAGCAAAAATCCTGACGGTGAGGCAGTTTGTCGTTCTTCGGATACATGCGCACAGCACTCTTGAAAATTCCGGCATTGTTGGGTTCGATGACACCCTCGAAAACGTAGTTGTTGCCTTCGCGACCGACCACTTCCAGAGGCACTTTCGAGAAAACGTGCTCTTCGCCGTTTTGGTCGGTGCTGACATTGACCAATTCGAGTCCGACAGCGTCGTCGAGACCCTTTTCGTCGATGACGTAGCGCAGTTTGTAGCACTTGCCCGTCTCGGCTCCCGAAGCAGGCACTTCCCACTCCGACGACACCACGCTGACAGCGTCCCAACGCTCGGCGACAGCCTCTTTCCACTGTGCAATATCCTTGGCAAGGCGGTAGCCGTCGGCAGAAATTTCCTTGAAACGCTTCGCCTCTTTCTCGTAGAACTTCGAATAATAATCGTCGAGTTGGCGCTTCATCGTGTAGTGCGGCGCAATCTGGGCAATCGAGTTTTTGATGACCTTGAGCCAGCCCTCGCTGTAGCCTTTCTTGTTCATCTTGTAGTAGAGCGGAATGATGTCCGCTTCGAGCAGATGATAGATGGTGGCGGCATCGAGTTGGTCTTGGAACGCCTGATTCTGATAGGTGCGCTTCTCGGTCAGTGCCCAGCCGGCACCCTCGCGATAGCCTTCGTACCACCATCCGTCGAGCACGGAAAGGTTGACGACACCGTTCATTTCGGCCTTTTCGCCACTGGTTCCAGAGGCTTCGAGCGGTCGTGTCGGCGTATTCATCCAAATATCGACACCACTGACCAGACGGCGAGCCAACAGGTAGTCGTAGTCCTCAAGGAAGATGATTTTTCCTTGGAACTCCTCGCGCTGCGAAATCTCGAAAATCTTCTTAATCAGTCCTTGTCCAGCGCCGTCGGCGGGGTGAGCCTTACCAGCAAAAAGGAAGATGACGGGATGCTCGGGGTCGTTCACGATTTTGCTCAGACGAGCCTCGTCGGTGAAGAGCAGATGGGCACGTTTGTAGGTTGCGAAACGGCGGCAGAAACCGATGACGAGAGCGTTGGGGTTGAACTGTTCGACGAGTTTCACCACTCGCGACGGGTCGCCCTGATTCTTCAGCCAAGTCTCGCGGAACTGTTCCTTGATATAATCGAACAATTTATGCTTCAGCGTCATGCGCGTAGCCCAAATTTCATCGTCGGGCACGTTGTAGATGGCCTCCCAAATCTTCGGATTCGACTGGTCGGACATGAATTTCTCGTCGAAATATTTGGCATAGACCTTGCGCCACTCGGCAGCCGCCCAAGTCGGGAAGTGAACGCCGTTGGTGACATAGTCCACGTGGTTTTCCTCGGGGAAATAGCCCTTCCAAATCGGCGAGAACATTTTTTGCGACACCCAACCGTGAAGTTTCGACACGCCGTTGACCTCCTGACACGTGTTGCAGGCGAAGGTGGACATGCAGAATTTCTCGCTTTTGTCGTCGGGATTCGTGCGACCCATGCCGATGAATTCGTCCCACGTAATGCCGAGTTTCTCGGGGTAGCCACCCATGTATTTGCCGAAAAGACCCTCTTCAAAATAGTCGTGACCGGCGGGAACGGGCGTGTGAACCGTGTAAAGACCACTGGCGCGCACCAGTTCGAGCGCCTGATTGAACGTCAGACCTTCCTCGATGTAGTCGCACAGACGCTGCAGGTTGCAGAGTGCGGCGTGGCCTTCGTTGCAGTGATAGACATCCTTCTTGATGCCGAGTCGCTTGAGCAGCAGCATTCCGCCGATGCCGAGCAAAATCTCCTGTTTCAGACGATTTTCCCAGTCGCCGCCGTAGAGCGAGTGCGTGATGGGACGGTCGAATTCCGAGTTGAGTTCGTTGTCGGTGTCGAGCAGATAGAGCGTCACGCGACCGACATTCACGCGCCAAACGTAGGCGTGGACGAGGTAGTTCGTGTAAGGCACATCGATGACGAGCGGATTGCCGTTTTCATCGAGTTGGCGCTCGATGGGCATCGAGTGGAAGTCCTGCGACTCGTAGTTGGCGATTTGTTCACCATCCATTGACAGGCTCTGTTTGAAGTAGCCGAAACGATACATAAAACCGACGGCACACATATCGACGTTCGAGTCGCTGGCCTCTTTCACGTAGTCGCCAGCCAACATTCCCAGACCGCCCGAATAGATTTTCAGGGCCGAGTGCATACCGTATTCCATACAGAAATAGGCCACCGACGGGCGTTTGCTGTCGGGTTTCACGTCCATATAGGCGCGAAACAGCTTGTAAACGCCATTGATGCGCTTCATCAGTGCCTTGTCCTTGACGATTTCCTCCATGCGGTCGAAGCTGAGACGCTCGAGCAACTGCACGGGGTTGTGCTTCACATCGTGATAGAGGTCGGGGTCGAGGTCGCGAAACAGGTCGCGGGCCTCGAAGTTCCACACCCACCAAAGATTGTGGGCAATTTCATCCAAGCATTTCAACTGCTCTGGAAGACTCGATTTTACCGTCAGTTCCCGCCATTGGGGAACGTTTGTGTAGTCAGCTTTGATCTTGTTCATTTTGTAAAATATTTTGTCATTAAAATTTTAATCCTTTTCACGTCCCTTTCACTTCCCTTTCTTCCGCCTTCCTCAACGCCACATCGTAAGCCTCAAAATAATGTTTGATAAACAGTTTCCAAAGGGCTTTTTTCGACAATTCAGCGGCATTTTTCCGAGCCTCGGCCACTTCTTTTTCGCTTTTTTTCGAGAACGAAGCCACCGTGTCGGCCACGGCATCGGCCACTTCGGAATAATTGTAATCGGTGCGATGAATCACCTTCACGCCGTCTTCAATTTCGCCATATCGACCGAAAACCGAGTTCGCCCAAAGGCCGAAACCTGCCAAATCGGTCGTGATGCAGGGCACTTTGAACGCCACAGCCTCGAGCGGCGTGTAGCCCCACGGCTCGTAGTACGACGGATAGATGCAGAGGTCGTTACCCAGAATCGTGTCGTAGTAACTCAAGTTGATGAGGCCGTCGTTGCCCGTCAGATAGTTCGGCACAACCACGACGTGAACCTTGTCGTTGGGCGAACTGTTCAGCCCCAGCCAGTTCATCATTCCACTCACGCGGTCGTCGCTCAGACTGCCAGGCACTTCGATGAAAGCGAGCACATTTTTCTGCAAATCTTCGTGGAAGCGCAGGCGGTTCATCGCCTCGATAAACACGTCGATTCCCTTGTTTCGGAATTCATAGCGTCCACTGGTCGAAACGATGATGGTATCATCGGTTAAATTCGTGTGCAAGAGCGAATTAGCAATTTCTATTAAACGCTTTCTTGCAGTCTTTCGTTTGCGCTCGAAAGCGGCTCCCTTCGGCACAAAATCGTTCTCAAAACCGTTTGGCAGCACCACATCGACGGGCTTGTCGAGCAGTTCCACGCACTCGCGTGCCGTGATTTCGCTCACCGTCGTAAAACAGTCGGCGTGGTGGGCGGTCTGCTTCTCAATCGAGTGCTTCGACTGCATATTCAACTCCTCGGCCATCTGGTCGCCATTGTAGGCAAAAAGATAGTCGTAGAGCGGTTTGTTGTTGCCAGCGATGCTCCGCCCGATGCTCGTGGCGTGGGTGGTGAAAATCGTGGCGATTTGCGGCAGATGATGGTTGATATACAGCAGTCCGAGGCCCGTCATCCATTCGTTGGCGTGATAAACGATTTTTGAATTTTGAATTTTGAATTTTGAATGATTCCACGAATAAACGCTTTCCACTACCTTCGCGGCGGCCAACGAGAACATCGAAGCCTCGTCATAATCGCCGTAAGCGTGCAGCGAATCGACACCGTAATGCTCCCAGAGCCAACCGTAAACCTCGTTTTTCTGCTCGTAGAACGGCGTGAAATCGACCAAAACGGCCACCGGACGGCCTGGAATCGTCCACCGCCCCACTCTCACACGCAGTCCATCGCGCTCCGCAGCCCGTTTCCAATCGTCGAGCGGCGTCGTTTCTTCTGAAAAATAAGGATTCTCCTTGTTGTCGGCGAAGTCGGGACCGATGAAAACGATCCTATCCGTCATCGCTTTCTGCAAGGTTTTGGCCCTCGTCGAGAGCACTGTGTAAATTCCTCCAACTTTATTGCAGACCTCCCAACTCGACTCAAAAACGTAGTCGGGAACCAACTGTTTATTATCCATCTATCAAAATCTTAATACCTGTCTATCAACCATGTAATCGACCGCAAAGGTACTAAAAAAATATAAAATCGGGGGCAAAAGTCATAAAATTATGGTATAAACTCCGATTTCTTGATTTAGATTAACTACCTTTGCCGACAACTTCAAAAAAAATGACATGAAACGGACTTTTTTCATCGCGATGGCTTGGTTTTTCTGTGCAACACTTTTCGCACAGGAATCGACGGCGTTCAAAGGGAAAATCGTGAACGACGAATACCAGATTTGGATTGAAATGAATTTCGACAAACAGGCCGTCATCGTGCCTGAACAGGAGATTTTCGGCGAAGTGGCGGGCTATCTCGGTGCGAAACGCGACCCTCGGAAATGGATTGTGACGAGCGTCGAAATGAAAAACGCAACAACTGCCCGACTCGAAATCACCAACGACTACGGCAGCGAAGACCTCACTGCCTCGCTCACACTGAACCGCGACGGTACTTTCACACTCAAGCAACTCGATGGCAGCACCATCAAGATTGCGGTCAATAAGAAGTGGGTGAAATTACCGAAAACCCTCGTATTTAAAAGACAAGACGATTAGTTTTCACTCAGCAGTTGGGGAATGGTTTTCTGCGGATGGGCATGGGCGTAAGTGCCCATTTTTTTGACATGGGGCGTGCTGAAATGCGTCTTTCCAAGAATTTGATTCGTCGCCCACATCACCTTGCCCATGTGCTCGTCGCGCTCGGCTTGGGTGCGTGTCTCAAAATCTTTCAACGGATAGCGGCTCAACAGGTAGAACAGGATGCAGTCGGGCACGATATTGGCTCGGGTCATCGACGCACGCTGGCTCTCGTCGTAAAAACGCTTGTAGGGCTGAAAATCGGCACCGAGATATTTGTCGAGCGAAATACCGATGAGCGAATCGCTAATGACGATGCTCTGGTTGAGCGCTCCAACCTGCGTGTAGATGCGCGGAATGGAAAGGTCGGGAATCGTCCGCCGAAGCCTTTGAAACGCATTTTCGAGGGCATGGTCGATGTCGGACAAGTCGGAATACTGAATCTGAACTTCATTGAGAATGCCCTGCAGCGTGGTGTCTTGATAAAAACTGAGAAACTGGCTGTTGATGTGCGGGTCGCTCACCTCGCCGAGTTGCAAAATATCTTCGATGAGCGTGCGCGTCTCGATGGGATATTGCGTGCTCATCTGTTGCAGCGCGGCATAGTCGCCCGTCGTCAGGTAACGGCTTTGCAGTCGGTCGAAACGCTCGATCGTCACTGCGTGGTCGTGCTTGTCACCTTCAGCCGTGTCGAGTTTGAACTGGCACGATGCGCTGAAAATGACCATCGAAATGAGATATAGGCAGAGTTTTCGCACCGATTTTTACTTTTTTAAGTCGTTATTCTGATTTTCGGTGCAAAATTACAAATTTTAATTGATTTCTGCAAGTTTTTTGCTAAAAAAGTTAAATTTTTACGCAAAATTCGGCGTTTTAACTTTATTTTTTTGAATTTTCCAATACCCACACTCCACAAACCACAAACCACACTCCTCAAACCTCAAGGAATCAGCAGCGAGGAATCGCCATAGCTCAGGAAACGAAAATCGTGGTCGAGGGCGTAGTTGTAGATGCGTCGCCAATCGCCGCCGACGAAGGCACTGACCAGCAACAACAATGTCGATTGTGGCTGATGGAAATTGGTGACGAGGTGACTGACGATTTTGTACTCGTAGCCCGGCACGATGATGATTTGCGTGGCAGAGGTGAGCGTGTCGAGTTGATGGCGGTCGAGCCAGTCGAGAATCGCGCGAAGCGAGTTGAGAGTTGAGAGTTGAGAGTTGACAGTATCACGCTCCTCGCTCCTCGTTCCTCCTTCCTCGTTCTTCCTTCCTCGTTCATCGAATCTCGAATCTCGATTTTCATAAGGCTCCCATTGTTTCACCGCCAATTCCTCCTCGCCGATTTGCGGATTTAGAAGAATCTTCCTACCCATGTAATAAAGGCTTTCGAGCGTGCGAACACTGGTGGTTCCGACGGCAATGGCGCGACCGCCGTGGCGAATCAGGTTCTCGATGGTCTGCCGCCGCACGCTGATATGTTCGCTGTGCATTTCGTGGCCTTCGATGGTCTCGCTCTTTACGGGACGGAACGTGCCTGCGCCCACGTGCAACGTCACTTCTTCGCGTGTAATTCCTTGATTTTCAATCGTTTTCAGGACATCTTCCGTGAAATGAAGTCCGGCGGTCGGTGCGGCGACACTGCCTTTGATGCGCGAATAGACGGTTTGATAGGTGCTTTTGTCGCTTTCCTCGGTGTCGCGGTTCAAGTACGGCGGAATGGGCAGTTCGCCGATGGCATCGAGGATTTCAGCGAAACTTATACCCTGCCCCTCCCGACGGTCGGGGAGTTGATCTTGGGATGGTGGGTGATGGGTGATGAATTCCATTGAAATTCAATGAGTTGGCTCGTCCCCACACTACCCTTTCGCGTTGCGCGAAGTTCAACTTTTTCACCTTTTATCTCTAACATGCGTGAGAGCGTTCCTTCCTTCCATTTTTTCTGATTTCCCACCAAACAAAGCCACGAACAAGCCACCGAAGTCTGGAAAACCTGTTCATAATCAGCAGGTTCGGCAGGTTCGAGCAGGAAGATCTCGATGAGCGCGCCCGTTTCCTTGCGGAAATGCAGTCGCGCCTGAATCACACGCGTGTTGTTGAACACCATCAGCGCATTTTTAGGCAAGAATTCGGGCAAATGGCTGAATCGGGTTTCGGAAATATGGCCGTGCTCATAGACGAGCAACTTCGACTGGTCGCGCTGTTCCACGGGGAATTTCGCAATGCGCTCGTCGGGCAATTCGTAACTAAAATCGCTGATTCTGATGTCTTTTTCCATAGATTAAATAGCCGTGATGGCGGCTCTGATAACGATGTAGCAACACACGAAAACCACCACCGTCACCAAAACGTCAATGTCGCTGTGGCTGTAGCCCGTCGATGTATATTGCGACGAAACATAGTTCAGTTTCGGCGTGAGTTTGTAATAAATTTTCCGATAAAGCAGATAGACCGAAGTACCCACAATAGCACCCCACGCGAGACCAACGAGGATGTCGCCCGGGTAGTGAACACCGAGATACATCCGCGTCCAACAATTCAGCAGCGACCACGCAACCAACACCGTCGTGAGCAGGCGACTTCTGACGAGAAGCACGAAAAACAAGGCTATCGAGAAGGTATTGGCGGCGTGTGCCGAGAAAAATCCGTAGGGCGTCTCGCGGTAATGATTCACCACGTCAATCGTGTATTTGATGATGGGGTCGTTGGTCGGTCGCCACCGCGCCACGTAGGGTTTCGCGATGAAATCGGCCAGTCCGTATGTAAAGAAAAGACAAACCAAACAACTCAACACAATGAGGAAAATCTGAGTCATATTCTCATTGTTCTTGATGACGATGTAAAAGAGTGCCAAATAGAGCGGAATCCACGTCAGTCCCGATGTAAACGTCATAGCGAAGGCATCGAGAAACAGCGAGTCGCTCCCGTTGAAAAACGCCAGCACCTGACGGTCAAGTTCCAATAGCCAATCGATATTCATTTTCTTCAATTTTTAAATTTCTTCAACGCTATTCGTCAGCATCCAGCCCTCGCGGCCATCGTCGAGGCGGACGGCAATCCAGTTGGCGATGCTGCGGTCGGTGATAGTGACGCGGGTGCCTTCGTGCAACAGGAAGGACTCAGTGCCGGCGGTGTCGGGCGTTTTCTTCACGCTCACCGACGGCGCAACGATAACGGCTCCGCTTTGGGCGAGGTTCTGCTGTTTTTGCTGATAGGCGAAAAGGTTGCTGACGAGGAAAAGCGCAAGAAAAAGGATGGCTCCGAAGAAGCCGACTTGACGCAGCCAGACGCGGGTGGCGAAGAGGTAGAGCAAGAGCAACAGCAGGGCGAGGGCGATCGAAACGACGGCGAAACGCGCCCAACCATCGACGCTCGTCAGGCGGATGAGCGAACGATACCACGTGAAGAAAAACATCTCGGATTCGGGCGTGATTTTGTCGATGGTTTTACCGCGTGCAAACTCCAGATTGAAACGGATGTCGTTGTCGCCAGGCTTCAGCAGCAGGGCACGCTCGTAGGCGAGAATGGCCTGTGTGATGTTGTCGGTGCGGAAATGGGCGTTGCCGAGGTTGTAGTAGAGTTCGGCGGTGGGCTGCACTTTGATAAGACTGTCGTAGTCGGCGATGGCCTGCTGATAATTGCCGCGTTTGTAGGCTTCGTCGGCAGCGTCTTTCGTCGGCGTGGCCAATGCGGTGAAAGGTAGAAGGATAAAAAGGTAAAAAAGTAAAGTTTTCTTACCGATATTTTTTGCCTGTCTGAATATATTTTTTCTCATAATGCTCATTTTTTTACCTTTTTACCTTATTACCTTTTTACCTTTTTTACTTTTCTTCATTGTCGTTTCGATTTGCTCGATGGCCTTCATCGCAGCCTCGAAAGTCTTGTTCATATTGCCTGCGGAATCGCCCGGCGCATAACGCTCGAACTCACATTCGTCGAGTGCACCGAGGAAGAGTTTTTCCGTGCTTTCATCGACTTCGTGGGCGTGAAGTTTCTCGGAAATGTTCTCGCGAGAAAGCGCCTCGACGGGCATATTCAGTTTGTCGCCGACATAGCCCCAAAGCGCCCGCAGCACTTCGTCGTAGAAATCGCCCTGTTTTCCGTCTTTCATCAACTGATTGGCCTTGCGCAGACGGCGCGTGGCGACCTTGTTGGCCTTCTTTCCACGCATTTTTCCGAGGTCGGCATTGTCGATGGCACGTTTGCGGAAGACAATCAGCAAAACGATGAATGCGAGCAAGGGCAACAGCAGGCTCACCCAATAGGCCGTACTGCCGAAGAAACCACTGCTGAGCGAACGGCTGTGGGCTCCGCTGGTCTTGATGCCGCGAATGTCTTTCTCCTTTTCCTGCGCGTAGTCGGCGACGGTCGAGTTTTTGCCCGAACCTTTTTCTACGTTGATGTCGAAAACCTGCGACTTCACCGTGCGATAGGCGTTGGCCGACGTGTCGTAATAGACAAGTTCGACGGGCGGAATCGTGAATTTTCCTGGGTTGCGCGGCACGGCGAGGAAGTCGAAAATCATATTTCCCTCGACACCGTTGGCCGTCAGTTTCGTTTTGTCGGTCACTTTCGCGTCGTATTTGTCAAAATCTTTCGGAAAATCGACCGTCGGTTGTTTGATGAGTTTCAGGTTGCCCGTTCCACCGACGACTACGCGCAGCGAAATCGGGTCGCCCGCCTTCACATCGGTCTTGTCGATTTGGGCGGAAATGTTCAACTGCCCCACTCCACCCGAGAAATTCGCCGGTTTCGCAGGCAGCGGATCGACCTGAATCGTCAGGCTCGGGGCGATGATGTCTTGCTTCACCTCGACATAGCCCGAACCGCCGTTGAAAAAGGCTTCGAAGGGATCGACCGAGCGGTTTTGCTGCACGACGATGCCCTTGAACGTGATGCTTGGAATTTCGAGTTTGCCCGTCATCTGCGGATACATCACATACTGGCTCCACGTCACACAGCGATAGGGTCTTCCGTTCACCTGCTCCACGTGGAAACTTTTTTGTTGCGGCAGCGGAATTTCCTGCGTGTGGAAGCCCGTCAGGTCGGGCATTTTGCCGTTCAACTGCGTCAAATCGACCAAAGTATAAACCTTGTAAGTCAGCAAAACGGGTTCTTGCTCGTGGACACGGCGTTTGTTCGCGCTCACCTTGATAAATAGGTCGTTTCCAGAGATTTTCGAGCCTGCCGCACGCATCTGCGGTTCGTTGTCCTGATGCATATTGGGTGCACCGTTTTGCTGTCGAGCTGTTCCCGTGACAGTGACTTTCGTCGCTTTCGACTGAATCTGCCTGCCATCGACCGTCGCCGTCGCCGCTGGCACGTTGAAAGTGCCGTTTTTATGGGCGTAGAGCGTGTAGGTGTAGGTGATGGACGACGACGAAGTGGTGTGGCCGTTGGTCATCTGAAAACTCGACTGTGTCGAGGTGTAGGGACCTGCGATAATCTCAGCGACATCGTTCGAATGGATGCCCGAGCGGAAATCATCGACATCCTGCGTGCTGACGGTATAGGAAATGCGGAAATTCTCGCCCGCCGACACTTGCGCAGGTGCCGAGACGGTCAGGGTTTGAGCCTCGATTGCGAGAGGTAGATAGGTAAAAAGGTAAAAAAGTAAAATATTTTTTACCGAAACCTCTACCCTATTATTTAAAATTCGATTCGTCATCTTTCTTGTTAACTTTTTTCGTTTCACCCAAGTGTTTTTTTACCTTTTTACTCTTTTACCTATTTACTTTTAAAATCACCAATTTTTCTGCAACCGACGACGATTCGGGTGTTGCATCGACTTTTTCATTCGCTGCTGCGTCGCCTTTTCCTCTTGCATCGCCGCGTTGAGCAGTTGCTCGGCATTTTCCTTGCTCATTTGGTCTTTCGGCGGCTGTTGTTGCTGTTTTTGCTGATCTTGCTGCTGATTCTGGTCTTTTTTATCCTTTTTGTCTTGTTCGTCGTCTTGTTTTTTGTCATCTTTTCCGCCACCGCCCTGATTCTGCTGATTTTTCTTCTGCTGACGCTGACACAGGGCCAGATTGTAGCGTGTCTCGTTGTCGTCGGGATTGTTGCGAAGGCTCTCTTTATAGGCTTCGATGGCCTCGGCATACATCTGATGTTTCTGGCAGACCCAACCCATATTGTGGAACGCCATCGACTTGCGACGCTTGTCGGTTTCGAGTTTTCCAGCGTTTTCGAATTGCACGATGGCCGCCGAGTCTTTCTGCTGCATCATCATCGCGCAACCGAGGTTGTAAATCGCCTGTGGATTGCGCTGATTGGCCGCCAACGCCTTCTGATACTCCACTTCGGCCTTGTCGTATTTCTCTTGCCGATAGAGTTTGTTGCCCTGTCGGATATGCTGTCGGTCGGCCTGCGCATTGGCCGTCGCGATGAATAGTTGCAACATCGAAAAAATGAAAAACAATCGTCTCATAATTCCTGTTTTTTTAGTTTTTAACCCTTGTATTCCGCTTGAACAACGACCATTTTCGCGTCAGCGGATTCTGACTTTCGAGGATGCAAGCCTCGACGATGAGCAACAGCAAGACGAGGATGCCAAACGCTTGGAACTGCTCGTCGTATTCGCTGTAGATGACGCTGTCGGTTTCGCCTTTCTGCAACTTCGTGAGCGCGTCGTTGAGCGTTTCCTGCGCGTCGCTCGTGTTATCGACGTGGATGTATTTGCCCTGTCCGGCCTGCGCCACTTCCTGACACATCGCCTCGTTCAGAGCCGTCATCACCACCTCGCCGCGCTCGTCGCGCATATAGCCGCCCTCGCCGTCGGGAATCGGACTGCCATTCGTCTCGCCAACACCGAGAATAAACACGTTGATGCCGTTTTTTCGGGCTGTCTCGGCGGCTTCCTGTGCTCCGCCCTCGTGGTCTTCGCCATCGGTGATGACGATGATGGCGCGACCGATTTTCTCCTGCTGCGTAAAGCTGTTCGTAGCGAGCGAAATAGCGCGCGCGATGTCGGTTCCCTGCATATCGATGAGCGAGGGTTCGATGTTTTGCAGGAACATTTTGGCGGAAATATAGTCGCTCGTAATCGGCAGTTGCACGAAGGCGTCGCCTGCGAAGACGATGAGGCCGATTTTGTCGTTCGTGAAGTGATCGACGAGGTTTTCGACAAGCATTTTACTCTTCAGCAGACGCGACGGCGCTACGTCCTCGCACAACATCGAGTTGCTGATGTCGAGGCAGATGATGGTTTCGATGCCGTGGCGCTTCTCACGCGAGATTTTCGTGCCCATCTGCGGTCGGGCAAGCATCACGATCAACAGTGCCAACGCCGCCTGCAACAGCCAGAATTTCAGCGACGGACGAACTTTCGAGATGTCGGGCATCAGTTCCTTCAGCAGTGTCGGGTCGCCGAACTTCCGCAGTTTCTTGATACGCTGTCGCCAGCCCCAAAATCGCACGAGCGCAAGAATGGGAATCAGCAGCAACAGCCAGAGGAATATCGGATTTTCAAATCTAAACACAATTTATTAATTTACTATTTGACAATTTCACTATTTGACGATTTTTCACTCTACATTCTAAACTTTTCACTCTACACTCCTCAAGGAATCCTCCTCAAAACCGTCGTTCTCAGCAGAATTTCGAGCAACAATGCGATGAAGGCGGCAAGCGCGAAGGGCAGGAAAGCCTCGTGGCGTTTCGAGAACTTTTTCACGTCCATCTTGCTCTTCTCCAGCACGTCGATGTCCTTGTAAATCTGCTTCAACTCGCGGTTGTTCGTGGCACGATAGAAGTTGCCCTCGGTCGCGGCGGCGATGTCAGACAGCGTTTTCGTGTCGATTTCCACGGGGATGTTCACGTATTGCACACCGCCCGCCACCGGCATCGGATAGGGCGCGGCCTTGTTCGTGCCCACGCCGATGGTATAGACGCGGATGCCGAGGCTTTTCGCGATTTGCGCACTCGTCATCGGCGAGAGGTCGCCCATATTGTTCGAGCCGTCGGTCAGCAGAATGACCACTTTCGACTTCGCCTTCGAGTTTTTCAGGCGCGAAACGGCATTGGCCAAACCCATTCCCACGGCTGTACCGTCGCTCATCAGTCCGCTGGCGGTGATGTCGGTGCGAACGCCTTGCAGCAGGTTCAACAGCGAGGCGTGGTCGGTCGTCATCGGGCACTGCGTGAAGGCTTCGCCGGCGAAAATCGTCAGTCCGATGTTGTCGTTCGGACGGTCGGCAATGAATTCCGAGGCGACGCTCTTCGCGGCCTCCATTCGGTTCGGTTTCAGGTCTTCGGCGAGCATCGAAGTCGAAACGTCCATCGCCAGCATAATATCGATGCCTTCGGTTGTGCGCTCTTTCCACGAATTTCGCGTTTGCGGACGCGCCAAGGCGAAGACAACCAGCATGAAGGCGGCGAGTCGCAGCAACATCGGCAGGTTGAGCAGTCGCATCCGCCAACTTTTCGGCGCATAGCGGTAGGCGTTGGTGTCGCTCATTCGCAGCGTCGGCTCGCTTTTCTTCCTGTATTTGAAATACCAAAATAAATAAGGTATCAACAACAGCAGTAGCAGGAAATATTCTTTGTTTGCAAATTCCATCTTTCTTAGTTGAGAGTTGACAGTTGAGAGTTGACAGTTTTACTTTTTTACTTTTTCACCTTTTTACTTTTTTACCTTTTTACTTTTTCACCTTTTCACCTTTTAACCTTTACAACAGTTGCACGATTCGATAGATGACATAGACCAAGAGAACGACCTCAACAACCGCGATGGTCCACAGCAAGGTTTTGATAATCAGTCGGTTTTGTTGCGTTTTCTTATCGTCGTCGCTCAGTTGCGGCACGATTCTCTCCTCCGTCGGCTGACCTTCGAGTTTCGTCTGGTCGATGAAGTTGATGGCATTGACGAGGTTGAGGTCGTTTTCGCCGATGAGCGTCGAATATTTTGCGAATTTCACGAGGTCGGCGGTCTCGAAAAGCTCTTTCAACTCGCCAATCATCGTCTGGTCGCCGCTTTGTTGCAGGTTGTAGATGATTTCCGGTGTCGTCATCTCCATCGCGTTGAATCCGAAGCGCTCGTTGATGTATTGGCGCAGCGTATCGGTCAGTCGCGTGTAGTATTCCTTCGGGTCTTCCGAGGTCGTCATATGCTCGGCCTTGATTTGGTCGATGGCTTTCATCGCACGCTGATGCGGCAGTATTTTCTTGATGATTCTGATGCTCGTGATGATGGGTTTGTTGGCTTTCAAGCGCTTTCGCAGCCAAAGGCCGAGCAACAGCAATGCAACGATGAGTAGGCTCAACCAGAGCAGCGGACTCCACTCGCTCCACGAAAACGGATTGTCTTGCACGTCTTTCGGCGGGAAAAATTCGTTGGGATGCAGCGTATCGACGTCCATCGTGACGACTTTCAGCGCGAGTTGTTCGCCTTGGTAGGGTTTTCCATCGACTTTCACCTCGACGGGCGGCAGCGAATAGATGTTTTCGTCGAAACTCGTGATGGTCAGGCGGCGCGAACGGCTTTTCTGACCGTTGTCGGCATCGGCGGAATCGCTTTCGATAGCCAGCAATTCCACACCTGGCACCAAATACGTCTGCGGTTTCCAATCGGGAAACACCACCTGCGCCCCTTCGCCAGCCGTCACCGTCACCGTGACGTGCGCCTGCTGACCGATGAAAATGCCTATCGAGTCGATTTTCTGCTCGACGAAAACACCCTGTGCCTGCGTCTGCAACAGCGTGAGCGCCAACATTCCGAATATGAATAATAACTTCCTCAAATCAATTGTAAATTGTTAATTGTTAATTGTAAATTGACTTCATCCTCTTCTCTTGAACAATAGCATCAGCGCCTTCACATAGTCCTCGTCCGTCCCCACCGACATCCAATCGACACTGCTTTTCGCGAAAATCTGCCGCAGTTTCTCCTGACAGTCCATAAAAAAGCGCGTGTGGGCGTGGCGGAACTTCGCCGAACTCGTGTCGATAACCATTTCGTGGCCCGTTTCCGCGTCGCGAACCTTCATCAGACCGATGTCGGGCAGCGTTTTCGCCCGACGGTCATAGACCTGAATCGCCACGATGTCGTGCTTGCGGTTGCCCATCGTCAGAACGCGCTCCAGATGGCTTTCCGCGACATTCTGACTGCCAGGCTTCTGCCGCCGAATCTCCTTGTCGTAGAAGTCGCTCAACAGGAAGGCCGTGCATCGCCGTTTCATCACTTGCGAGAGAAATTCGACGGCCATCGCCACATCGGTGCGCTTGCTTTCGGGCTTGAAGTCGAGCATTTCGCGAATGATGTAAAGGATGTGTTTGCGGCCTTTTTTCGGGGGAATATACTTCTCGATGCGGTCGGAAAAGAAGACGACGCCGATTTTGTCGTTGTTTTGAATGGCCGAGAATGCCAGCGTGGCGGCAATTTCGGTCACCATATCGCGCTTCATCTGGTTGACGGTGCCGAAGTCGAGCGAACCGCTGACATCGACCAACAACATCACCGTAAGTTCGCGCTCTTCCTCAAACACCTTCACGTAGGGCCGATGAAACCGCGCCGTCACGTTCCAGTCGATGTCGCGCACGTCGTCGCCGAACTGGTATTCGCGCACCTCGCTGAAGGCCATACCGCGCCCTTTGAAAGCCGTGTGATACTGGCCTGCAAAGATGTTCGAGCTTAATCCGCGTGTCTTAATCTCGATTTTTCGGACCTTCCGAATTAACTCAGAAGTAGCCCCCCCTACTGCCCCCGAGGGGGCTTCATTTGCTCTACTGTACATTGATATTTCACTCTATAGTGCCCCCTCGGGGGGCGAAAGGGGGGCCTCAAGGCACCTCCACCTTATTGATAACCTTCGAGACAATCTCCTCGCTCGTGATGTTTGCAGCCTCTGCCTCGTAGCTCAGTCCGATGCGATGGCGCAAAACGTCGTGGGCCACGGCACGCACGTCCTCTGGCACCACGTAGCCGCGACGCTTGATGAACGCATACGCACGAGCCGCCTTCGCCAAGTTGATCGACGCACGGGGCGAACCGCCGAACGTAATCATATCCTTCACTTCGGGCAGTCCGTAACGCTCGGGATAGCGCGTGGCAAAGACGATGTCGGCGATGTATTGCTCGATTTTCTCGTCGATATAGACCTCGCCAACGATGCGACGCGCACGAAGAATCTCCTCGGCGGTCGTCACGGGCTTCACTTCGGGCAGCGCACCCGCCAAATTCTCGCGAATGATGAGTTTTTCCTCTTCCAACGACGGATAGTCGATGATGACTTTCAGCATAAAACGATCGACCTGCGCCTCGGGCAACTGATACGTGCCTTCCTGCTCGATGGGGTTCTGCGTCGCCATCACGAGGAACGGATTGGGCAGCACAAACGTCTTTTCGCCAATCGTCACCTGATGCTCCTGCATCGCTTCGAGCAGCGCACTCTGCACCTTCGCTGGTGCACGGTTGATTTCGTCGGCCAACACGAAGTTGGCAAACACCGGACCGCGCTTCACGAGGAAATTCTCCTCTTTCTGCGAGTAAATCATCGTTCCGATGACGTCGGCTGGAAGCAGGTCGGGCGTGAACTGAATACGGCTGTAGTCAGCGTCGATGAGTTGTGCCAACGTCTTGATGGCCAGCGTCTTAGCCAGTCCCGGCACACCTTCGAGCAGAATGTGTCCGTCGCTCAGCAAGCCGATGAGCAGCGAATCCACCAGATGCCGCTGTCCGACGATGACACGGTTCATACCCGTCACTAAGTTCGTCACGAAACCACTCTCTTGTTCAATCCGCAGGTTCAGTTCGCGGATATCGATTGATTCTGCCATAATTTTCTATCTTCTAATTGATTTTTGTTCAAATTTCGTGCAAAATTACAACAATTTTCAGAGAGTGGCGCAATCTTCGTACCTAAATAATATTAAAAACCGCAAAACGGATTAAAAAAATGGCAGCAGCGACACCCACCGATGCCGCTGCTGCACGCGATTGAGAGAGAATTTATTTCAAACGGTTCTTTTCGTCGTTTCCCGCGCCCGTGCCCCTGTATTTCGAGCGAGTGGCGTTGAAGTTGTAGGAAAGCGACAGACCGACGCACTGCGTGTAGGAATAGGCGTCTTTTTCCATCGATGTCACGGGAAAGATGCCTTTCCACCGGTTTTTAAGGGTGCGGAAAATGTCGTTGGCGAAGAGGATGGCGGTCAGCGAACCGCTGAGGAAGGTTTTCTGCACGCGGCCATTCACGTTGAAAGCGTGATGGTTGTAGTTGAAACCGTAGTTGTAACTCGTGGAATAGCGCAGATAGACCATTGCCTTCGTGGTTTTGTCGATGGTGAACCAGTTGCGGAAGTTGATTTCAAACTGAGGCTTGTTGAGTTTCGATTCAAGACCATAATCCTGTGTGTCGAAATTCTGCTGAAAATAACTGAGCGTCAGCGTCGGACTGTAGAAACCGAACTTGGGCGAAGCGGTCAGCGAGACGTTGTAAGTCTGGAATTTGTCGAAATTCAAGTTTCTCCAGATGGTGATTTCCGTTCCTTCCTTGTACAGACTGCCGAACCATAGTTGGAAGTCTTTGTTGTGAAAATAACCAGCCGTGAGATTAAGCCACGAATAAGTTACGTTAAGGTCGATATGCTGCCTGACAGCTGGTCGAAGGAGCGGATTTCCACCCTCGTACTGGTAGCGATTGTCGTATTGCACATTGGAATTGAGCGAATGATAACTCGGACGGCTGATTCGCTTGTTGTAACTCAACTGAACGCCCCATTTTTCCTTCTGCCAAGCGACGGCCAAGTTGGGGAAAAGGTCGCGATATTTGCGGCTCGGCTCGGCCTGATGCTCGCCGAAGGAATAGTAGTCGGATGTGACGGACTCGTAGCGCAGTCCACCGCCAACACTCCATGCACCCAACTGCATCTTGTATTCGGCAAAAGCGGCGATATTGCTCTCCTTGATTTCATCGTCAGAGGGCGGCACAACCTGCTCCAAATTGAAATATTCGCCGTGACCATTCGAGCGAATCATTTCCGAGCCGACGCTCAACTCGCCCTTCCAAATCGGATAGCTCAACACGAGTTTTCCGGCCAGCATACGGTTGTGGTTCACGTTGTAGCTGTGAATGTCTTGGTCGGGCAACTCTTCGCTGCGCTCTTCCGACAAGATTTCCAACGAACTTTTGTTCCAGACATACGAAGCGTTGAAGTCGATGCCCATTTTCCCCCATTTTCCGACGTAATAGAGGTTGGATTCGTGCGTCGGTTCATAACCCGATGTGTGGCGCAAATATTGGTTGATAATGCCTTCGATACGACCGTTTCGTGTGATGGTCTGAATGCAGTCGGCGTCGCCGAAGCTTTGGCGGGGCGAACCGGACAACTCATAGGAAAAACCCACGGAATTGTCGTCGTTGAAATCATAACTGGCACCGATTTTACCACTCATCAACGTGTTCCAGAAATTGGTGGGAGCCGAGTGTTCAATATAAACGTGGTTGCCGTTGGCGCGGGTTTCCGTTGTCAGCGTATTGTCCTCCGAGTAGTTCGAGTGGCTGAACGCCGCGTTTCCGAACACCTCCAATCCGCCCGTGCGATATTTCACCGTCGCATCGTCGTAGTTCGTCCATTTGTGGTTGTATTTCACTTGGCTATACAACTCCGCGCTGATGCCCTCGCCCTGCCGCCGAACCGTCTTGATGCGAATGACGGCACCAACCTCGGCGTTGTATTTCGCGCCGGGCGAAGTGATGACGTCGATGCTCTTGATGTCGGTCGATTTCAGTTGCTTCAACTCGCGTGCGTTCTGCACCTTTTTGTTATTGATGTAGATTTCGGGCGTTCCCTTGGCGAAAACCGTGAATTTGCCGTCCTCGCCCTCCACGTTGGGCAGCATTGAGAGCACATCGTCGGCCGTTCCCACGTCTTTCAGCAGCGAATTTTGGATTTCCACGGTCATTCCGCCCGTCATCATCTTGTATTGCGGACGCTCGCCCTTCACCACGACCTCGCCCACGGTATGCGTCTCGGCCTGCATCTGAATGTCGCCCACACTACCCTGCCGTGCATCGACAAACTTCGTCACATAGCCCACGCTCGACACCTTCAGCAGACAGTCGGTGCAGTCGGTGGCGATGGTGAAAGTGCCGTCGTCGCCCGTCACGCTTCCCGCAATGAAAGCAGAGTCGGCGCGGTTGAGCAGCACCACATTCGTAAACGTCATCGGCTGCGACTGCTCGTCGAGAATCCGCCCGCTGATACTTTGTGCCTTCGCAGCCATCGCCACGAGGCACATCATTGCCATCATCCAAATTTTTGTTTTCATTTTATGCCATTTTTTGTTAGAAATTCACCATTAAGACTGCCATTTTGCCAAATTATTACACTAAGCAATACGACCGTTAGACGCAATTTGTTACAAAAAAGTTGCATTTTTTTCAAAAAACAAAAAAATCAAAACAGCAGCGACACCCACCGATGCCGCTGCTGCACGCGATTGAGAGAGAATTAGAAAGTTCCTTTGTCTGAATCCTTGTTCTGCAATTTGCGGTTGATGTCTAAATCCTTTCCAGAGAAGAAATTGTAGCTGAAACCGATGATAAACATTGATTTATTGTCATCAATCCAAGTCTTTGACGAACTTTGCAGAATGCTTGTCGGAAGTGTGTTGCTCGAATAGCGAGAACGAGTGAGAAGCCAGTAGCAGGCAGTGTAGAGTCGCCAGTTTTTCTTCTGCCAATAAACTTGCAAATGCGACTGGTTTTCGCCTGCATCAAGATAAGAGCCGCTGAGTTGTTTCGACACAACGCGACCTTGATAAGAAGCCGACCAATTCCCTTTTTGGAACTGAACGCCGTAATAAATCGGTGCCCACGTGTGATGATATTTTCCAATGATGGGACTGCTGACGGTCTGATACAAGATTTGACTGATGAAATAAAGCGTCAGCACGTTGTTCTTGAACGGTTTTACGGTCAAGCGAATATTGCCGCCGAAATCTGACGAGAAATGAGCATTTTCGCTCATTCCAACGATATAGGGTTGGCCGTTAATCACCTGCTCGGTGTAATATCGGCTGACAGGCGAGTCTCTGTAAGTGTAATTCACGGAGAATTGGGTGTTCAACCAACTGAGATTCCATTTGTAGATAAACTCCGTTTTGTACGAATTGTAGCTTTTCAAATATGGATTTCCCACCGACATCACACCTGGAATGACAAGGCTGGCGTTGTTGCTGAGTTGGGAAATCGCCGGCGTAGTAGCCCACGATGAAGTCACCCATTGCAAATTCATTGTTTTTGAAAGGTTGGTGCTGAGGATGAGTTTCGGTGTGAAAAGCCAACGCGAATCACTCGTGTCATCGTTTTTCTGCGTCACCTGCGTTGCTCCGACACCGATGCGATACATCCATCTTTTCAACATTCCACTATACTCTACGTACATATAATTCTTGTAACTTGCCGACGAATAATCGTAGTCTTGATAATTGGAAAGAACGTTGCTAATGGTGGCAGTAGAACGCCCGAAAGTACCGCGATAGCCGAGGCTCAGGCTACTTTTCTCCCATTTTTTCGTGTATGCCAACTCGCCGATGAAAGAATATTTGTCGTTTTTTTGTTTCACAGTATCCGACAGCAATTTTTCGTGGTTGTTCAAGTCGGTTTGCAGGTTCGCGTACTCTTTCGATGCGTGGTAATAGGTGCCCACAAGGTCAATCGCCAATTCCTGATTTTTCGGCAGGGTTTTCTGAATGTAAACATTGGCATCAGGACCGAAAGTTCTGTCTCGGGTGTCAAATTTTCCCTCACCCTTGATATCATCGACAGCAGAATGGATGCTGATGTCGCTCTCACCATCGGCGTGATAGGTATCGAAATGAGGTGTTGCCACCACTTGCACGGTGATGTCGTCGGGGTTGTTGTAAGTGTATTTCACAACGGGGTCGCTCCACGTATAGCCGAATTTATCGAGTTGTTTATTCTTGTAATGCGTCTGCCGACCGTTGAGCAAATAGTCGTAGGTGCGTTCGCTGAAACGTTTCGTATATTCACGCAAGCTGAACGTGTAAGAAAGCCCAAGTTGATGGTTGCCAGAAGTGAAGTTATAATATACTTCATCGTCTGTAAAGCCTGTTGTAAAGGCGGTTCGTCCTTCAACACCCACGCTATAGCCAGTTTCTGCCTCTTTGGTGATAACATTGACGACAACTCCTGCATCGGCATAACGGGCAGGGGGAATGTTGTAGTATTCCACTTTCAGAATCTTGTTGGCAGGAATCCCTTTCAAATCAATATCCGAGGCAGTTACACCATTCAGCAGAATTTTCACGTCGCCACCGTTTATTTGCTTGATTTTGTTGCTCACAGGGTCGATTTTCAAGCCTTCGACAAGCTCCAACAGGTCGCAAACGTGGCGAGCCTTTTTGATTTGCTCGGCTGAGAAAGTATGAACCGATTTATCGACATAATTCATAATGCGCGTTCCATCGACGGTTACACCTTTGATGGTATATTGAGCAGGCTGCATCTGAATCGTCCCAATTTCGGGATTTTCACAGCGTTTATAGACGGTTTTGTAGCCGATAAAGGAAATTTTGAGGAGAAGAGGCTCTGCGGCTCCGTTTGGCGAGGGGTTGGAGGGCGCAGGAACGGCGAAATAGCCGCTCTCGTTCGACACACCGCCGTTGAGCAGGGTCGAATCGACGGGATTGAGCAGGGCTACGTTGGCATAGGCGATGGGCTGCCCCGTTTCGTCGATAATCGTGCCTTTGTAGCGCGTGTCAGCCTTCTGAATGCACTCCACGAAGATTTTCCGACCGTCATCGTCGTCGGTTGTGCTGACGCGGATAGGGTAAAATCCTATCATCTGGCGGATGGCATCGGGCACGGTCTTGCGGTGAACCGAAGTGGTGATGCGGAAGTCCTCCAACTCGTTATAGAGGAAGTAGATGGTGTAGTCCGATTGCTCGTCGGCCAACTGGCGCAGGGCGTCGGAAATGGACTGATTCTGATATTCTCTGGTGATGCGCTTTTGCGCAACAGCCACGCTCATCGACAAATGGCCGATGATGAACAATAAAACAAGTCGTTTCATAGCCGTTTACTCCACGATTAGTTGTTGATGTTTCAGCGTGACGTGCAGTCGCTCGAAACGATTAAGGTTTTCTATCACTTTGTCGATGGGCTGCTCGCGATTCCAAACGAAGTGAAAACGGAGTTGGCGCACCGAATCGCTCTGGAAAACAGCCTCGACACCGTAGTGGGCGGCGATTTCCGACAGCATTTTTTCGAGGGGAACATTGTCGTAAGTGACGGATGCATCGACCGACTCTTCAAGAATGGGCGTTTGCTTGGCTACAACCGTTGTGTCGGTGGTTTGGACGATTTTCTCCTTCTCTTCCGATGCGTCGGGAGCGGATTTCCATAGCTGAATGGCAGCGAGGGAAATGCCCGAAACAAGCAAAATGCCGATGAATGTGGCGGCGATTTTGTGGAGTGTGGAGTGTGGAGGGTGGAGTGTGAAGTGTGAAGTGTGGAGTGTGGAGTGTGGAGTGATTTTTTTATTCTCCAACCGTTTCCATTCGGCATCCATCACTTCGTCGGTGACCATTTCGTCGGCACGGACGGCATCGAAGGCACTCTGCGTCTTCGACATCAGCGTGTAGAGCTCACGGCACTCGTCGTCGGCAAGAATCGCCTGCCATTCGTCGGCCGTGTATCGCTGCGGCTGCTCCATCATTCGGAACAGCAAATCGGGTTTGTTCAGTTCGTGGTTCATCGTTCACAATTCAGGGTTTGACGTAATTGACTGAGCGCACGGCGCAGATGCTTGTAAACCGTCGTTTCGCTGACTTCGAGCCGACTGGCAATCTCCTTGAAGGTGATGCCGTCGCGGAAGTGCTGCACGATGATGTCGCGGCAGACGGGCGGCTGCAACTGCTCGATGCCCCGATGCAGGGTCTTCAGTTCTTCTTCGAGGTGGTTCGTCGGCGTAATCGTCGTTTCGAGGTCGAGCAGATAGCGTTTTTCGACCCGTTCTTGAATCCGTCGGCTCCGAATCACGTTCAGGCATCGGTTTCGCACGCTTGTAAGCAGATACGACTCGATGGTTTCTTCCTTGAGGTCGCTATGGCCGTCAAGGAGTCGGGCGAAGATGTCGTGCACAACATCCTTGCTCTCCGCATCGTCATGCAGATACACGGTGGCCAACCGATACATCCGACGGTAATGCTGCTTGAACAATTTCTCAAGTTTTTGCTCTGCCATACATTCTTAATACACACGAAAAACCATTTACTAAACCCCAAACGGCAACTTTTTTCGATTTCCGGTGCAAAAACTAACTCTTTCCACTGAGAATTTTTCGTCGCAACCCTTTCACGGCAGGCTTGTAATAGTCGATTTCCATTGCTTCGAGTGTGCGCATGAACTCGTCGGACAGTTCGGGATAGAACTGGCTCATTCGGAAAGCGAGTTTCATGCAAAGCGACTGAATGCCGGAAAACTCGTCGAGGCGCGTCATGTGCTCGAAACAGAAGTCGAGAAAGTCGGTTCGCAGGTTGTCTTCGCCCATTTTCAGACGCTCGATGATGTTCAACGTCAAACGGCGAACGGAAGGATTTTCCGTCTGCATGGTTTGGTCGATGAAATCGTTGAGAATGACTTGAAGAGCCGACAATTCGGTGTCGTTGGCCTTCGTCAGCCCCCAAAGGGCACTTCGAGCCACGCGGAAATCGTCGTCGAAAGCGTAACGACGGGCGAATCCGAGGAAATCGCCATCGGACTTAATGTCACGATAAATCTCCTGCGCACCGCCTTCGCTAAAGGATTTCTGAAGCCTTTCGCGGTTGTTCTCCATGAATCAGAACAGCATAATCAGCACATAGAGCCAGTGGGCGACGAAAGCGGCGACGAGTCCGCCGAAAGTGTGGGAAAGGACGGCCTTCGAGGTGAGCTCGCGATAGCCGAGCGAGTCGAGCATGGCGGTGTGGGTGCTCAGGAAGCCACTCCAGCACATGCCAATGGCGGTGAAAACGGCGATGGCATTGCCGTCGATCCAACCGTTCGACATAAAACTCGGAATCAAGCCCAAAGCGGCTCCCACAGCACCGAGCGCGGTAATCGGGAACGCGATTTGATGGGGGTCGGTAAAGCCGAACAACCATTCGAACACAACATTGATTTTCGAGGCGAGCCACGGCAGCAATTCCGTGCCTTCGTAGGCCGCGCCGGTGTAGGTTCCGTCGGCCGACGGACCAAAGGTCAGCACCATCACGAGCGTCGAAATAATCAGCACGCCGGGGATGATGGCCAGACCAATATCGACACCCGACCGACCACCATCGAGCAGCGAGTTTAGGATGCGCACGAACAGCGATTTCGGCTGTTCTTCGTCCTCGTTTTTCGCCACGAGCGTGTCTTGTCCGTGGTGCGGATGCTCCGTTGCGGCCTCGTTCGCGTAGTTCGGATAGGCTTTCAGCACGAAATATTGCATAAATCGCGTCGAAACGATACAACCGACGAATGCACCGAACAATCCGATGAGCGGTTCCTTGAAAAAGCCTTGTCCAACCATGAAAATAATGACGATGAGGCCCATTCCGAAGGCTGTTCCGAAATTCGTCAGCGAAATCAGTTGGTATTTTTTGAAGTAGGCCGAAAAATGCTTGTCTTTCGACAGGGTGATGATGGCGGGGTTGTCCGACAAAAACGTCAGCACGGCACCCAGCGACGCCACGCCCGGCAGGTTGAAAAGCGGTCGCATCAGCGGACGAAGCAGTTTTTCGAGCAAATCGACCACGCCAAATTCGACGAAAATTTTTCCGATGGCACCCGTCAGGACGCAAATCGCCATCAGATAAAAACAGGTGTTGAGCAGCAGGTCGTGAGCCGTGTGCATCACGGTGTTGAGCATCGGTGCCGCGCCCATTCTCCAGCCCAAAAGCGAAAACAGACCGACCACGATGGCCAGACAAACGATACCTGAGCGATACTTCAAACTACTCGCAAAATTCTTTGGAAAACGATATTTCAGATTGTATTTCATTTTTTAGTGATTAGTGAAGAGTGAAAAATTTGTCAAATAAATCGTAAAATGGTAAATTGTCAAATCGTCAAATTCAATTGTGTATTCTCCACGTCAATCCGACATTGACGAGCGACTGCTTGTCTTGCAAAACGCCGTCGGGATTCGTGTTTTTGCCCGTCACATAGCTGTAGTTCGCGTGGAGGCGCAGACGGTTGTCGCTCAGCGGATAGTACTCCACGCCACCGCCAAATCGCGTCAGTTCCGTGCCCGGCATCACCGTGATGTCAGCCGCGTTGTCGGTGTTGTTCACGTCGTAGCTCACCTTCGCAAAAAGGTTCACCTTCTCGGTCGGCATATACGACAATTCCGCAGCCACCGAACAGTCTTTCAACAAGAACGTATGACCGCTCACAGCACGGTTTGTGAAGTCGATTTCTGCCTTTACTTGACGTGAAAGTTTTACTTCATTGCCGAGTGCTATGTAATTGATATACTTTCCCTTACCATACGCAAGCATATTCACCGACCAGAGTGTCGAAAGGAATCCGTGACGACCCGACCAAAGCAGGTTGAAGGCATAAATATCCTTGCCGCCCGAATAGTTTCGGAACGGACTTTCGCAAATCTGGAAAGTCAGGTTATCGCGCCCCTTGTTCAAGCCGATGGTGGCACTTGCACCCCACTCGTAACAGGGTATCTGCTGCCAAAACTCCGAACAGAAATACAGGTCGATCGGGGCGCGGTCGTACTCGTAGCCGCCAATCCAAACCACCTGCTTACCGCCCGACAGCGTCAGCCAGTCGTTCGCCTGCCAGTCGAGCGTCAGAAAGTCCGTCGCGTCGAAAAAACTGCTGTTTTTGCTAAATTTGTTCAGTCTGTGGCGGAAGTTGTAGGAAAGCCTATCCGTCAGGTTTCCCGACACGACGACATTCAGGAATTTCCCTTTGAAACCCGTCTCTCCATCGACCACCTCGCCATCGACATACTCACGCTGATAGTCGCCACGCGCCTCCAAACGCAAGTTCACCTTTCTGGACTCCTGCGCCTGCATCGTCGCACAAACGGCCAAGGCACAGCAAATCATTTTCAATTTCATTTTTATAGCTTTTAGTTATCAAATTGTCACTTCACACTCCTCACTCCTCACTCCCCCACTTCACCATTCAGCGTGCAAAGTTAATGCAATAAATTGGAATATTTAAACAAAAATCAAAAAAAATCATCATCATCATCAAAATTTTTCATTTCAAGGCACCGAATCTTTGTTTAACAAAATTTAACTGCAGAAAAATTGATTTTTTTGTACGACTTATCTATTTTTTTATTAATTTTGCATCGTTTTTCGAAAAATATTTATTATTTTATTGATTTTCAAGCAGTTATGTCGATTATTCGCATATTTGCTGTAAGTCAGTAATCAAGAAAAGAGGAGTTTGAAATGAGACAACTAAAGATTCAGAAAAGCATTACCAACCGTTCGAGCGAAGCTCTGGACAAGTATCTTGTTGAAATTGGCCGTGCCCCGTTGATTTCCATCGACGAGGAGATTGAACTGGCCCAGAAAATCAAGAAAGGCGGTCCAGAAGGCGAGAAAGCCAAAGACAAACTCGTGACGGCCAACCTGCGTTTTGTCGTGTCGGTGGCGAAGCAGTATCAGCATCAGGGTCTGACGCTGACCGACCTCATCGACGAGGGCAACATCGGCCTGATCAAGGCAGCCCAGAAGTTCGACGAAACGCGCGGTTTCAAGTTCATCTCCTACGCCGTCTGGTGGATTCGCCAGTCGATTCTGCAGGCCATCGCCGAGCAGAGCCGCATCGTGCGCCTGCCGCTGAATCAGGTGGGTTCGCTCAACAAAATCAACCACGAAATCAACCGTTTCGAGCAGGAACACCACCGTCAGCCGTCGGTGGCGGAACTGGCCGAGGCCACGAAACTCGACGAAGATAAAATCGGGCAGTCGATGATGGCCGACGGTCACCACGTGTCGATCGACGCGCCGTTCCAAGACGGTGAAGACAACTGTATGCTCGACGTGATGCCCTCGGGCGAGGACAGCCGCACCGACAAGCAGGTGGACCACGAGTCGATGGCGCTCGAACTCAATTCCGTGCTGAACAAGGTGCTCAAAGAGCGCGAAATCACGATTATCCGCGAGTGTTTCGGCATTGGATGCCCCGAAAAGGGCCTTGAGGAAATCGGCGACCGCCTCGGTCTGACCCGCGAGCGTGTGCGCCAAATCCGCGAAAAAAGCATCGCCAAGCTGCGCGACTCGGGCAACGCCCGCATCCTGATGAAATATCTGGGATAAAATGAAAATCCCCTTGACTGTCTATAAAGCCAGCGCCGGTTCGGGAAAAACGTTCCGGCTGGCTGTCGATTACATCAAATTGCTGGTGGAAGACCCGACGGCCTACCGCCGCATCCTCGCCGTGACGTTCACCAACAAGGCGACCGAAGAGATGAAAATGCGCATCCTGACGCAACTCTACGGCATCAGCCACCACTGCAACGACGGCGAAACGCAAGACTACATCGACATCATCACGCAAGAGACGGGACACAATGCCGAATTTGTGCGCCAACGAGCCGCCATCGCCCTCGACAACCTGCTGCACAACTACAGCTACTTCCGCGTGGAAACCATCGACTCGTTTTTCCAGAGCGTGCTGCGAAACCTCGCCCGCGAACTCGACCTCACAGCCAACCTGCGCATCGAACTCAACGACACGCAAATCGAGCAGCAGGCCGTCGGCAACCTCATCGAAAGCCTTGACACGAATAGCCAAGAACTGACGTGGATTCTCGACTATATCAACGAAAACATCGAAGAGGACAAGTCGTGGAACATCATTTGGAAAATCGAAAAGTTCGGCGAGAATATTTTCAAGGACATTTACAAGCAAAACAGCCAGGAAATCAACGAGAAACTGCACGAAAAGGACTTTTTCAAGTCATACACGAAGCGCCTGCGCTCGATTCGCCGAGAGGCCGAGGCCGATATGCAGCAATTCGCCACGGATTTTTACGAAAAACTGCAACAGCAAGGCATCGACGTCAGCGAATTTTCCAATGGAGAGCGCGGCGTGGCAGGCTATTTCAAGAAACTCGCCAACCGCAAATACAACGACAAGGATTTGGTGAACGCGACCTTGGTAAAAGCCCTCGACGACCCGATGGCGTGGCTGAAAAAGGCCGACCAAACGCCCGGAACGCCACTCTACTCTGCCGTGATGAATGTTTTTCAGCCGCTGCTGCTCGAATCGGAGAAGAAACGCCCACAAAACCTGCGACTCTACAAGTCGGCCGACCTCACGCTGCGCCACCTGAGCCAACTGCGCCTGCTCAACAGCATCGACAAACACGTGCGCGAACTCAACAAACAGAGCAACCGCTTCCTGTTGAGCGACACGCAGGGCATTCTCAACGCACTCATCGGCGACGACGACTCGCCCTTCATCTACGAGAAAATCGGCACGCAACTAGACCATATTATGATCGACGAATTTCAGGACACAAGCACCGTGCAATGGAAGAATTTCAAGGTGCTGCTGAAAGAATGTATGAGCCGCGCGGGCGCGTCGAACCTCATCGTCGGCGACGTGAAACAGAGCATCTACCGCTGGCGATCGGGCGACTGGCGACTGCTGAACGACATCGAAAGCGAATTTCCGATAGGACAAATCGAGGCGGTGGCAATGAAGGCCAATTACCGCTCGTCGAAAAACGTCATCGACTTCAACAACGCTTTTTTTGACGTGGCGAAAGGCATCGAAATTGCGGCCATCGCTGAGGAAAACGTTGAGGGAAGCGAGAAAATGAAACGTGCCTACGAGGATGTGGCACAGGAGCAACCGGAGAAGACGCAACGGAAAAACAAAGGTTTCGTGCGCGTGGAACTGCTGTCGGCTGAGGAGTATCAAGAACGAACGCTCAGCCGTCTGAAAACGTCTATCGAACAACTGCTCGACGCGCAGATTCCCGAAAAGGAAATCGCCATTCTCGTGCGCTCGAACAGCACCATACAACTCATCGCCGACTACCTGATGGCGGAAATGCCGCAGGTGAAAATCCTCTCTGACGAAGCGTTCCGACTCGATGCGTCGATGGCGGTGAACGTGCTGGTGGAGGCGATGCGGTGGCTCGTCGAACCCGACAACGAAATCGTCACGGCATACTTGGCGAAGGTCTATCAAAACACGATTCTCGGCAATGGCATCAGCGAACTCGAACTGAAAACCGAAAAATTGCCGACGTCGCTCATCAACGAACAAGAACGCCTTCGCTCGCTGCCGATTTACAAATTGGCGGAGCGGCTTCACGGCATTTTCGAATTGGACAAAATCAGTGGCGAATCGGCCTATCTATGCGCTTTTTACGACCAACTGAGCAAGTTTCTGACCGACAATATGGCCGACCTCGAAGGATTTTTAAAGGTTTGGGACGAAAATCTGCATAAAAAGACGATTCAAAGTGACGGAATCGACGGAATCCGCCTACTCACCATCCACAAGAGCAAGGGCCTCGAGTTCGACAACGTGCTGCTGCCCTTCTGCGACTGGAAACTCGAGCAATCGTCGCTCATCTGGTGCCAGGCCGACGACGCGCCCTTCAACGAACTGCCGCTGATTCCCATCGATTACAATGCCAACAAAATGCGCGGTACGGTCTATGCCGACGACTACCTCGACGAGCACCTGCAAAACACGGTCGATAATATGAACCTGCTCTACGTGGCTTTTACGCGTGCGCGCAATAACCTCTTTATAATCGGGCGCAAAGGACTGAAAGGCACGCGGTCGCAAATCATCGCCGATTCGATTGAAAAAACAGCGGAAACGCTCGGTGGAACGCTGAAAATTGAAGACGATGAAACCGTTTTCGAGTATGGCGAACTGACGCAATATTCGTCCAGCAAAAAGTCGTCGGACAATGTTTTCAAGCAGAAATCGACCCCAATTGCAATGCAGATGACCCACTCGGAAAGTCGTGCCGAATTTCGCCAAAGCAACCAAAGTCGGCAGTTTGTCGAACAAGAAAACGACCAGCCAAACTACATCCAACTCGGCAATATTCTTCACGAACTTCTTTCGACCATTCGCACCGCTGACGACATTCCCGAAGCACTCCGAAAATTCGAGTCGGAGGGCATTCTCTACAACGAGGAAATCACTCGCGAAAAGTTGTCGGCAATGTTAAAGAAACGATTTAACAACAATCAGATAAAAGATTGGTTTTCAAATCGTTGGAATATCTTTAACGAATGTTCGATTTTGTTCATCGACCCAGAAACAAACCAAGTGAAATCGAGGCGACCCGACCGCGTGATGACCGACGGAAACGAGACCATCGTGGTCGATTTTAAGTTCGCCACGCCGACCGAAAACCATCAAAAACAGGTCGCCGAATATATGGAACTTTTGACCCGAATGGGGCTGCCAAACATAAAGGGTTATTTGTGGTACGTCTATAACAATCAAATCGTCGAAGTCAATGGAAAATAGTTTTCTCAGATACGTCGCCGAAGACCTCATCAGCAAGTTCGGCACCCAACTTTCGAAAGTCGCTGTCGTGTTCCCCAACAAGCGTGCGTCGCTCTTCCTCAACGACCACCTCGCCCGACTCGCCGACCAGCCCGTCTGGAGCCCGTCGTACATCACCATCAGCGACCTGTTTCGCCACCACAGCACGCTCGAAGTGGCCGATTCGGTGAAACTCGTCTGCGACCTCCACCGCGTTTTCACCGCCGTCACGGGCAAGGACGAGACGCTCGACCAATTCTTCTCGTGGGGACTACTGCTGCTTTCCGACTTCGACGACATCGACAAAAACCTCGCCGACCCGCGCCGCGTCTTCGCCAACCTTCGCGACATCCACGAACTCGACGACACGTCCTATCTTTCCGACGAGCAAAAGCAACTTCTCGCCAAGTTTTTCGCCAATTTCCAGCCCGAAAAGGCCGAAAGCCAACTCAAGCAAAAATTCCTGACAATTTGGAATAAACTCTACGAGATTTACACCACATTCAACGCCCGACTCGAAGAGCAAGGTCTGGCTTACGAAGGTCGTTTGTATCGGCAGGTGGCGGAACTCGACGAGATTGATTTCCAATACGATACCTACGTTTTCGTGGGCTTCAATATGCTGCAAAAAGTCGAACAAAAACTCTTCGAACGCCTCCAACGACAGGGTCGCGCCCGTTTCTACTGGAATTTCGACGATTATTATATGAAAAACCACCACGAAAGTGGCCATTTCATTCGTCAATATCTCGACAAATTCCCCAACGAACTCGACAACAAAAACGAGAAAATCTACAACAACCTCGCACAATCGAAAGACATCGCCTATATCTCGGCAAAAACCGACACCGCACAGGCTCGATTCGTCAGCCAGTGGTTGCTCGAAGAGGGGAAAAACCGCATCGCAGACGGTCGCGACACAGCCATTGTGCTCTGCGACGAAAACCTGCTGCAAAGCGTTGTCCACGCGCTGCCCAAAGAGGTCAAAAAGGTCAATATCACGACGGGCTATCCACTCGCACAGTCACCCTTTGCCACGCTCGTCAATCAACTCATCGCCCTGCAAACCGACGGCTACGACACCAAGCGCAAACGCTTCCGCCAACGCTATCTCGACCGCGTGCAACTCCATCCCTACGCCATCTATTTCGACTTTGATACAATTTTCAATTCATCGACAAAAGAACTGTCAACTCTCAACTCTCAACTCTCAACGATTACGGACATCCTGCAGCACATCGGCACCGAAGCCCGCGACAACGACGACCCCTTCTTCCAAGAGTCGCTGTTTCGCACCTATACACTGGTGAATCGGCTGAAAACGCTTGTCGAAAACGGAGACCTCGACTGCGACCTGACCACCTTACGCCGACTGCTCAACCAACTCATCCAATCGACCACGATTCCCTTCCACGGCGAACCCGCCGAAGGACTGCAAATCATGGGTGTGCTCGAAACGCGAAACCTCGATTTCAAGCACGTTCTCGTGCTGTCGGCCAACGAAGGAAATATGCCGAAAAACGTCAGCGACTCGTCGTTCATCCCCTACTCCATCCGCAAGGCCCACGACCTCACCACCATCGACCACAAAGTCGCCATCTACGCCTATTATTTCCACGCCCTGCTGCAACGCGCCACCGACATCGCCCTGCTCTACAACAACGCCACCGAGGACGGAAATCGCGGCGAAATGACCCGATTCATGCTCCAATTCATGGTCGAGTCGCCCCATCAAAACATCCAAAAATACCACCTCTCCCCCAACAATTCAACACCCAACAACCAACAACCAACACCCAACACCGAAAACAATTCAACATCCAACATTCAACATTCAACATTTACGATTTCCCCCACCGACATCAACCGCTACCTGCGCTGTCCGAAACTCTTTTTCTATCGCAACATCGCAGGTATCCACGAGTCCGACAACACCGACGCCGACGACATTGACAACCGCGTTTTCGGAAACATTTTCCACCGTGCCGCCGAACTCATTTACAAAAAAATCGGCACGAATCGTCTCTTGCAAAAATCCGACCTCGAACCCTATATCAAAGAACCCCAACAGATTGAAATGGCCGTCGATCAGGCGTTTGAAGAGGAATTTAAAAAAAATATATCATCGAAAAACAACTCTCAACACCCAACACCAAACACCCAACACCTGACACAAACCGGCCTCCAAATCATCAATCGGAAAGTCATCATCGACTACCTGAAGCGACTTTTGGAAATCGACCAAAAACTCACGCCCTTCACCGTCATCGACGTGGAAACCCCCATCCGCCACGAATTTACGGTTCACGGCCAGCCCATCACCATCAAAGGCATCATCGACCGCCTCGACTGCATCAACACCCAACACCCATCAGACGCTTCCCAAATCCGCGTCATCGACTACAAAACCGGTGGCAAGACCGCGAAAACGATTGACTCCGTCGAAGAAATTTTCGACCCAGCCAACATTACCAAAAAACACAGCGACTACTACCTCCAAACCCTGCTCTACGCCACCATTCTCGAAGAAAAACCGAACCTCATAAACTTCCCCCTTTCAGGGGGGACTGAGGGGGGCTCCCCCATCTCCCCCGCCCTCATTTTCATCCAACACACCAGCGGCGACAACTACGACCCCACGCTTTGCTTTGGCAAAGAGCCCATCAGCGACATCCGCCAGTATAAGGACGAATTCAAACAACGGCTCCAGCAACTGCTCGAAGAAATTTTCGATCCGTCGCAAACCTTCCCACCCACCGACGACCTCGACCGCTGCAAAAACTGTCCGTACAAGAAAATTTGTCGGTGAAAACGATTGGATTTTTGCTAATAATTAGTATCTTTGCAATTGTTTTTTATTCAATCATCAAAAAAGAGAATAATTATGAAGCAATTTACTAACCTTTACCAGCTTTCAAAAACCTTGCGGTTTGAACTGAAACCCATTGGAAAAACCAAGGAGAATATCGAGAAAAGCGGCATTCTCGAACGTGACAACCAACGCGACATTGCCTATAAAGCCGTTAAAAAGGTGATTGACGAGTACCATAAGGCATTCATCGAAATAATGTTGAATGATTTTGAATTGCAATATGAGCAGTTGGAAGAATACTTTCACCTCTATCATATTTCAAATTCCGAAGAACCGAAAAAGAAAGAGAAATTGCAGAAAATCCAAGAGAACCTACGCAAACAGATTTCGGATAAGTTTACCAAAAGCGAACAATACAAAAGGCTTTTCGGTAAAGAATTGATTAAGGAAGATTTGTCCGAATTTGTAAATACATCACAATTTGAGCACTATATCCGTACACAAAAAGGCAACGATTTATCCGATGAGCAAGTGCGCCAAATTCAAGAGCGCACATTGGAAGACATCGACCAATTCAAAGACTTCACGACTTATTTCAGCGGTTTCCATCAAAACCGCCAGAATATGTATGTTGCCGACGACAAGGCTACATCCATCGCCCACAGGATGATTGACGAAAACCTGCCAAAGTTCATCGACAATATGAAGACTTTTGCTGAAATTGCCGAAAGCGATGTGGCCGAGCATTTCGCTGACATATACTCGGAAATGGAAAGCTATCTGAATGTCAACGACATTCGCGAAATGTTCCAGTTGGATTATTTCTCAATGGTGCTGACCCAAAAGCAGATTGATGTTTACAACGCCATCATTGGCGGAAAAACGCTTGCCGACGGCACGAAGATTCAGGGTTTGAACGAGTATGTGAACCTCTATAACCAGCAACAGAAGAAAAAAGAAGATAGGCTGCCCAAGCTCAAACCGCTATTCAAGCAGATTTTGAGCGAGCGCAACGCCATTTCGTGGCTGCCCGAAGAGTTTGAGAGCGACAATGAAATGCTCCAAAGCATCGAAAAGTGCTATCAGGACTTGAACACTCAGGTTTTCGGGAAATTGAAAACCCTGCTCGCAACCCTCAATGACTTCGACCTTGATAATATTTACCTCCCCAACGACTTGCAACTGACCGACATTTCTCAAAAGCATTATGGAAGTTGGGCGGTAATCAACAAAGCCATTGAGGAGGATTTGAAAACGGTAAATCCTCAAAAGAAAAGAGAAAGCGGAGAAAAATACGAAGAGCGGATTGCCAAATTGCTAAAAGCAAATGACAGCTATTCCATCGGCTACATCAACAGTCTGCTGAAAAGTAGAATGGAAAAATTTAAACCGCTCGAAGTGTACTTTTCCAACATTGGTGCTGAAGACGATGGTAAACAGCAGAAACTGAACCATTTTGCCCGAATCGAAAACGCCTACACCGAAGCAAAATCCCTGCTGACGGCAGAATATCCCGACGACAAAAAACTTTCGCAGGATAAGAACAACGTGGAGAAAATCAAGAACCTGCTCGATGCCATCAAGGACTTGCAGCGATTTGTAAAGCCGTTGCTCGGCTACGGCACAGAAAGCAACAAGGACAGCCTTTTCTACGGCGACTTCACGCCGCTTTGGGAACAACTCGACCAAATCACACCGCTTTATAATATGGTGCGAAACCGAATGACGCAGAAGCCGTATTCTGTCGAGAAAATCAAAATCAATTTCGACAATTCCACATTGTTGGCTGGTTGGGATTTGAACAAAGAAGCCGACAACACCTGCACATTGCTGCGAAAGGATGGTTTGTACTATCTTGTCATTATGGATAAGAGCAACAGCAGAGTGCTGAAGGCTGAAAATTTTATTTCCGACGGCGATTGCTACGAGAAAATGGAGTATAAACAAATAGCATTGCCTATGGGCGTTGGTGCTTTTGTGCGCAAATGTTATGGCACGGCTCAAAGTTATGGTTGGAGCTGTCCTAAAAACTGCTTAAACGACGAAGGGAAAATCATAATCAAAGATGATGAAGCACAGCCAAATCTTAGATGTATTATAGACTGCTACAAAGATTTCTTTGACAAATACGAGAAAGACGGTTTTAAATACAAGGATTTCAATTTTAGTTTTTTAGAGAGTGACAAATATGAAAAACTAAGTGAATTCTTTAAAGAAGTTGAACCACAAGGTTATTTGATAAGATTCCGAAATGTGTCCGTCGATTACATCAACAAGCTCGTTGATGAAGGCAAAATCTTTCTTTTCCAAATCTACAACAAAGATTTTTCGCCTTACAGTAAGGGGACACCCAACATGCACACGCTTTATTGGAAAATGCTGTTCGACGAAAGGAATTTGGCCGATGTGGTTTATAAATTGAACGGCGAAGCCGAGGTTTTCTTCCGCAAAAAAAGCGTTAAGGTTGAGCGGCCAACGCACCCTGCCAACCAGCCCATTGCAAATAAGAATGCGCAAAACAACAAAAAGGAGAGCACCTTTGCCTACGACCTAATTAAAGACCGCCGCTATACCGTCGATAAGTTCCAGTTCCACGTGCCTATAACGATGAATTTCAAGGCGGCAGGACTGAACAACATCAATCCTTTGGTAAATGAATATCTGAAAATGTCGAACACCACCCATATCATTGGCATCGACCGTGGTGAAAGGCATCTGCTCTATCTTTCGCTGATTGATTTGAAAGGAAATATTGTTGAACAATATTCTTTGAATGAAATCGTAAACGAATACAACGGTAACACCTATCGCACCAACTACCACGACCTGCTCGATGCAAAAGAACGGCAGCGCGACGAAGCCCGCCGCAGTTGGCAGGCCATCGAGAACATCAAGGAGCTGAAAGAGGGTTATATGAGCCAAGTCATCCACAAAATAGCCCAACTGATGCTGAAATATAACGCCATTGTAGTGCTTGAAGACCTGAATTTCGGGTTCATGCGTGGACGGCAAAAAGTAGAAAAGCAGGTCTATCAGAAATTCGAGAAAATGCTGATTGACAAGCTGAACTATCTGGTAGACAAGAAACGCGATGCCAACGAATTGGGTGGTGTGCTCAACGCGCTACAGCTGACCAACAAGTTCGAGAGTTTCCAAAAACTCGGCAAGCAGAGCGGTTTCCTGTTCTACATTCCTGCGTGGAACACCAGCAAAATGGACCCCACCACAGGTTTTGTGAACCTACTCGACACGCGCTACGAAAATATGGAGAAGGCAAAGGCGTTTTTCGGCAAGTTCGACAGCATCCGCTACAATGCCCAAAAAGATTGGTTCGAGTTCGCCTTCGACTACAACAAGTTCCACAACAAGGCCGAAGGCACGCAGACGCAATGGACGCTCTGCACCTACGGAACGCGCATTGAAACAAAGCGCGATGCCGAACAGAACAACAATTTTGTCAGCACCGAAGTTGATTTAACGCAGAAATTCAAGGCTCTGTTTGCCGAAAAGCAAATCGGACCAAACGGCAACTTGAAAGAGCAGATTTGCAGCCAAACGGATGCTTCATTCTTCAAGTCGCTGCTGAACCTGCTGCGCTTGACCCTGCAAATGCGCAACAGCATCACGGGCACGGAAACCGACTACCTGATTTCGCCAGTCCAGAACGCCAAAGGCGAGTTCTTCGACAGCCGTGTATGCGACGCGAACCTGCCCGAGAACGCCGATGCCAACGGTGCCTACAACATTGCCCGCAAAGGTTTGTGGGTGATTGAGCAGATGAAGCAAACTGACGACCTGTCGAACATCAAACTGGCAATCAGCAACAAGGAATGGATGCGATTTGCCCAAAAAAATAATTGATGGACGACTACATCCCCATCTCAAACCTCAACGACTTCGTCTTCTGTCCGTACTCCATATACCTGCACAACGTGTATATGGATGCGGACGAGGGGTTGTACCATGCCACGCCGCAGACACGCGGGCGCATTTCGCACGAGGCCACCGACACCAAAAAGGCCAGCAACCGTGCCGACGACCTGCAGTCGTTGCCCGTGGTGTCGGAAAAGTACGGGCTGATGGGCAAAATCGACATCTACCGTGGGCGCGAAAAGAAGCTCATCGAGCGCAAGTACCAGCTAAAAAACATCTATCAGGGGCAGCTCTACCAGCTCTGGGCGCAATACCTGTGTATGCAGGAGATGGGCTACAGCGTGCAGTCCATAGCGTTCTACGAGATCAGCACCAACAAGACAATCCCCGTTCCACTGCCCGATGCGGCGCAGATAGCCGAGTTTGAGGCGATGCTGCACCGTTTCAGGAGCTACGACCCTTTGGAGCCCATTGCCACCAATCCCAACAAATGTAGGCATTGTATATACTGTAACATTTGCGATAAAACAGACGAGGAAAATGTTTACCAATAAAGACGTAGAATTCAGAAGCATCTATGTAATCAACTGCATTACAGACAAGGAGTTGCGCGTGAGCAGCGGCGAACTGCTCTTGGAGGACATGGAAGAGAAGAAAACGCTCACTAAGCTGCCGTTCCAGAAGATACTGGCGCTGTTTGTGGTTGGCCACATCCACGTAACCACGCCGCTCATCGACAAGTGCCGGCAGCACAACGTGGCTTTGGTGGTGATGAAGCAAAGCCTGCGCCCCGTGTTCTACTGGGCCAACGCCGCCGAGGCCAACTTCTTGGTGCGTAAGAAGCAGTTCGAGTTCAGCAAAGACGACATCAGCATTGCCCGCGTGCTGGTGGCCAACAAGATAGCCAACCACCGCAGGCTGCTACAGCGCACCCGAATGAGGGACGAGGCCACAACCGCTGCCATCCGCCAGTGCGAGGCCTACCAGCAAGCCGCCGCTGCAGCCGCCGACTACAACACGCTGATGGGCATAGAGGGCAGCGCGGCCAAGGCCTTCTTCGCCGCCTATTTTCAGGGCAACGGCTGGCGCGGCAGGCTGCCCCGCGCCAAAACCGACCACATCAACGCCACGCTCGACATCGGCTACACCTACCTGTTCAACTTCGTGGAGTGCTTTGCCCGTATGTTCGGCTTCGACATCTATGTGGGCGTCTATCACCGCCTTTGGTTCAAGCGCAAGTCGCTCATCTGCGACCTGATGGAGCCCTTCCGCTGCATCGTCGACCGCACGGTGCGCACGGCGCTCAACCGCCAGCAGTTCACCCCCAAGCACTTCGAGGTGCACAAGGGCGAGCACCGTCTCAAACGCGAGATGAACAAGGAGTACAGCAAGGTGTTCTTCGATGCCTTAGTGGCCTATAAATCAGATGTTTTCAAGTACGTTCAGGCCTACTACCGCTGCTTTATGGGCGGCAAGAGTCCCGACCAATACCCGCGCTTCGAGATATGATCATCATCAGCTACGACATCAAGGACGACAAGCTGCGCACGCGCTTTGCCAAGATGCTGCGCAAGCAGGGAGCCATACGGCTGCAATTCTCTGTTTATGAGGTAAATAACACCCAGCGCGTTATCGACAACATCAAGCTCAACATTGAGGGCAAGTTCGCCAAGCTCTTCGGCGGAGCCGACAGTGTGTTGATATTCGATGCGCCCAACGCCAAGGTTCAGAAGTACGGCAACGCCATCCACCGCGATGTTGATGTCGCATACCTGTGAGCTTGCAAACCTCGGCCTGTACAAACCATTGCATCCCCCATAAGGCATTGGTTCTCAACAGATTAATGCATTTAGAAATAATAAGGGGGATATAATAGTTCTTTGACTTATTTACATAAATATTTGGTAATCAAAAAGATTTTATTACCTTTGCACGCGAATAAGTCTAACAGACATTTTAAATTTCTACTATTGTAGATTATGGTGCAAAGTTAATGCATTTTTTGTTGTCTAACAGACATTTTAAATTTCTACTATTGTAGATGACGGCGGCCGTAACGGCCTCCTCCGATAAGTCTAACAGACATTTTAAATTTCTACTATTGTAGATTCGCATAGTTTTTCAAGTCTGATACCGTAGTCTAACAGACATTTTAAATTTCTACTATTGTAGATAGTAAGAGAGACGGCAATTTCTATGCAGGTCTAACAGACATTTTAAATTTCTACTATTGTAGATTCAGCGTCACGCTGCAATTTGTCTCTTGTCTAACAGACATTTTAAATTTCTACTA
>JAFPYO010000019.1:0-42448 GCA_017412145.1 Prevotella sp. | reverse complement strand
CTCTATTCTTTTCACTAAGCAAAATCCTCACGGAACACTATATATATATTATATAAGGTGAAACGGAAAATTTCAGCGAAGCGGGTGCAAAGGTACGACTATTTTCAATAACAACAAAATTTTTTCAAGAAAAAAAATGAGAAAAATGTTGAAAAAAAGTTTTTTTTACCAAATTCAAGTCAAAACACAAAAAATCTTAAGTCAAAGTTGACTCAATGATTCTTGGGGTATGCAATAAATCGGAATTTATTACGTTATTGTAGATGATGAAACGATTTTCGACGATATTTCGCAGTATTGTCGTCGTGGCTGTTGCGGTCACGGCATTTTCGGCATGTGGCAGCGACAAACATTTGAGAAAAGCCGAGAAATACTTGGCTTTGGGCGAATATTTCGATGCGGCGACGGAGTTTAAGAAGGCGTACCAAACCACGCCGCCGAAAGAACGCGACAAACGCGGTCAAAGGGCACTGAAAATGGCGAAATGTTACGCGAAAATCAACCAGACACAGGCGGCTTTGGCAGGCTATCGTAACGCCATCCGCTACAAACAAACTGAACTCGACGACCATCTGGCATACGCCCGACTGCTGCTGAAAAATGGCGAATACAAGGCGGCGGCGACGGAATTTCAAGCCGTGAAAGACTCGCTGACGGCTCGTGGCGAATGGTTCCGCTCGTCGGACGAGAAAAACAAAGAAAGAAAACTGACGGACAAGGCTTTGCTGACACAAAACGGCCTTGAATCGGCTCAAAATGCGCCGAAATGGAAGGAACAAGGGTCGCGCTACACCATAAAAAAAATGGAAATTTTCAATTCGCGACGCGCCGACTATTCGCCGATGCTTTTCGGCGACGATTTCGACCGACTCTACTTCACTTCGACGCGCAACGAGGCCAACGGCGACGAACTCAGTGGCATCACGGGCACGAAGGCGGGTGACATTTTCTTCTCAGAGAAAGACGACAAGGGCAAATGGAGCCGTCCCGAGGTGGTGCAAGGCGGTCTGAACACCGACTACGACGAGGGTGCTTGCTCGTTCTCGGCTGACGGTCGCGAAATGTACCTCACCATCTGCCAAACCGACCCGAGCAGTCCGCGATTGGCTCAGATTGTGAAGTCGAGCCGATCGGACGCGTCGTGGAGCAAGCCGACTGAGGTCAAAATTTCAAACGACACGCTCTCGAGCTATGCCCACCCAGCGATTTCGCCCGACGGACAATGGCTCTATTTCTGTTCCGATATGCCGGGCGGAAAGGGCGGTCTCGACATTTGGCGCGTGCGGCTGACAACGAGCGGAATGGGCGGTGTCGAGAACCTCGGCGACCCCATCAACACGCCAGGCGACGAGATGTTTCCTGCCTTCCGACCCAACGGCGACTTCTATTTTTCGAGCAACGGCCACGCCGGAATGGGCGGACTCGATATTTTCATTGCGAAACCTGCGAGGAGCGAAGAACGAGGGACGAGAAACGAGGGACGAGAAACGAGGAACGAGAACTCATCTAACACCTACATTCTCGAACATCCCGGCTATCCGCTCAACTCGCAAGCCGACGATTTCGGAATGACCTTTGAAGGACCGTACAACCGAGGATATTTCTGTTCAAATCGTGGCGACGGACGCGGCTGGGACCACATCTACAGCTTCGAAAATCCCGAAATCGTACAGGCCATCAAAGGTTGGGTCTATGAAATGGACGGCTATGAACTGACCGCCTCGGAAGTGCATCTCGTGGGCGACGACGGCACCAACGAGAAACTCTCTGTGCGCAGCGACGGCTCTTTTCATTATGTCGTCACGCCGGGCGTGAGTTATGTGATGCTCGCCACCTGTAAGGGCTACCTCAACCACAAGGAAGAACTGCGTGTCGAACAGGCCGAGGAATCTGAAGAATACACGCTTCAGTTCCCGTTGGCATCGATTACCGCCCCCGTCTTGATTGACAACATTTTCTACGATTTCGACAAGGCAACGCTGCGTCCCGAATCGACTACGGCGCTCGACGAACTCGTCAAATTGCTTGAGGAGAATCCCAATGTCACCATCGAACTCTCGGCGCATTGCGATTTCAAGGGCTCAGCCGCTTACAACAAGCGATTGTCGCAAAAACGTGCGGAAAGTGTCGTGAACTACCTCATCGAACACGGCATTGCCGCCGACCGACTCACACCCGTGGGCTACGGCAAGGAAAAACCGAAACGAATCAACAAAAAAGTGGCTTCGAAGCATAAATTCTTGAAAGAAGGCGACGTTTTGACCGAGGAATTTATCCAGAATCTCAGCGAAAAAGAGCAGGAAGAGTGCAATCAGTTGAACCGCCGCACGGAGTTCACCGTTTTGCGCACGACTTACGGAATGTTCGACGAAAAAGGACAGTTGAAAGAACTTCCGAAGCCGAAAAAACAAGAAAAAGAGTCGCTCGACGACGACGGTTTCGACTACTTTTTAGAATAGAAAAGCCTGTCGCGCTGCTCGAAATTCTCGGCAATGTTCCACGCGACAATCAGCATCAGCAGACCAATCGCAACGAGAATCATCAAAGGCGAAATACTTTGAAAATCTATCGACGAGAGGAATCCAATGAAATTGCCTGTTGCGTTGAACAGTACGCGCTTCAGCAGTCCGATGCCGTCGGCGAAGAAGAAAAACGCAATGCCCACAACCCAGCACACCAGTGTCCAAGCACGGCGAAGCCATATCGACTGCGACGGCAGTTGTTTCATCACGTGATGCGAAAAACCGTTGTCTTCGATTTCCTGTCGATTCTCTTCGAAAAACATCGCTACGAGTTCGTCGTCGCTCAATGGCTGATTGTTGATGATATTTTTCTTCTCCATATTTTTTTCTCCTTATATAAAATTGTAAATAGTCAAATTGTCAATTAACTATATCCATTTTTTCTCAAAAACATCGCGAGTTTCTGTTTCCCTCGCGAAAGGTGGCTCTTCACCGTACCCTCAGCCATTTCCGTGATGGCGCTGATTTGGTCGATGGGCTGACCTTCCATGAGTTGCAGCGTGATGCAGCTGCGCTCGGCTGGCGATAGAATGCTCAACGCTTGTTGCAGGTCGAGTCGGAGCGCGGTGTCGGCTGAATTCGCCTGTCGAAGTGCCACGGCCTGGTCGATTTGCTCCGTCAGCTTGTGGGTGCGCGTATAGTCGTAGAACACGTTGTAGGCGATGCGATAGAGCCAAGTGGAAAAGCTCGACCCGCCGCGAAACTGCCCGATGTTCACATACGCCTTCACGAATGTGTCTTGTGCCAAATCGTCGCTCAACTGACTGTCGCCACCCGTCTGGTTCAGGAAAAACCGACGAATGGGCGACTGGTATTTCTCAACAAGCCGCCCGAAGGCCCGCTTGTTGTGAAACACCGTCACCTGTGTCAAGAGAGTGAGTTCGCCGGCATCCATCGCTGTCCGATTTTACGGATTGATGTTCTCGTTGTTTTCCTTCTTCTTCTGCGACGAGCGGGCGATGAAAATCTGTCCGATGCCGTAGCAGAGCACGAGTGCGCCAACGCCCGTGAGCATATCTGCGTCCCAAATGCCGAACATCACCATCATTCCGATACCTATCCAAATGTTGCGGATGCCCCGACGGCGCAGGTAGTCGTCGCTCTGTTTATCGACAGGCATCAGTTCCTCGGGAAGCGGCTGTCCTGTTTCCATCGCCTTCGATGCCAATGCCACGCGGTCGTTGTGACGACGGATAAGGTAGCGCATAATCAAAACGATAGCGATAAATGGTGCGAGGGCAAGGAAAACGGCAATAATGAGCATTAGAATGAGAAAAATTCCACCGACAACGCCTACGGAGCCGCCCAGAAAGTTGACCAACCAGTCGGGCATGTCCTCGAAGTCGTCGGAAACGAAGTCGAAATCGTCGTCCACGTAAACGCGGGGAACAGTTGAATTTTCTTCGGCGACACTTGTCGTGTCGGAAAATGCTTCGATGGCCTCGTCGGCATTCGCTTTGTCGGCTGCGGTTGCAGCGTCGTTGTTCACTACGGCAGCGGTGTCGGCCACAGCGTGATGGCGATGTTTCGGCTGGGCAACGGCTGTGGTTCCCAGAGCGATCATCAGCGCAAAAATCATCAATTTCTGTTTCATATTCATTCTTTTTAAGTGCTTGATTTGTCTGTTAGACGTAACGGCTGCTCAAAAAGTTGCAAAGATGCGAAAAAAATGACAGAAAAATTTTTAATCCTTGAAATTCACAGCTCGTTTGAAGCGTTGGATGACCTCGGGAAGGCCTGTGTGCTTGCCTTTGTCCTCGCTGAGTTTGCACGTGTCGTTGTAGAAAGTCCACGACTCCGTAATCTTCACTGCCACGAGTTTGATGACGATGTTCATCGGCTTGATGCCCTCGAAATCGTTGGTGAAATGGGTGCCGATGCCGAACGATGGCTGACACAATTCTTTCGCATAGTTTTGAATGTCGATGGCACGGTCGGTATCGAGCGCATTCGAGAAAATCACCTGTTTCGTGCGTGGGTCGATGCCGAGTTGCACGTATTTTTCCGCGATTTTTTGAAGTTGTTCGCGGTTGTCGCCGCTATCGACGCGAAGCCCCTTGAACTGATTGGCGAAATCTTCCGAGAAATTCAACGCGAAAATATCCCACCCGAAACTGTCGTAAAGGAAAGTTCCGAGTGCACCGCGGAACGTGTGGCGCCACGCCTCCATCGCCATGTGATTGGCCATTTGCGGGCCGTACATACCACCGATGGCACAAACGAACTCGTGCGCCATCGTGCCGACGGGCGTCAGGTCGTATTTCATCGCCAAATAGACGTTGCTCGTACCGACGAAACGCCCAGGCCACTCGCGGCTGTTCTGACAGTCGCGCATCGCCCTGACCACCGTGTCTTCAGCCTCTAAAGAAGCCCTGCGGCGCGTACCGAAATCACTATAGACACAGCCTGCAACAAGTAGTTTCTCGGCCTTCGCATATGATTTTTTGTAACATTCCTCGTAATCGAGTTTGTCGGTCTGGTTTGTGATGATGTAAAACAGCTCCGAAATAATGGCTAACACCTTGACTTCCAACAAGATCGTGTCGCACCAGTTACCCTCGAAAGAGATATGCAGATGACCCTCTTCGTCTTGCGAAACTTTCACCCACTCGCGACTGTAGCGGAAGCCTTTCAGATAGCGGTAGAACCACTCGGGCATGAAGTAGCAGCGACGGCGCATAAAAGCGATTTCCTCGTCGGTGATGACGACATTTTCAAGCAGTTCAATTTGGTTTCGCACTTCGTCGGCAAATCCCTTCGGATAGACGGTCTTGTTGCGATCGACAAACTCATATTTTACTTGCGCGCGCGGGAAATTATCAATGACGGCGCAACACATCGACAATTTATAGAGGTCGTCGTCGGTGAAATGGGTGATGATTTGCTTTTGTACCATAGGATTGTTAGGTTTATGTAAATAGGTCGGTTTTATTCATCCTTGTTCAAACGCAGCAGAATACTCGTGGCTCCGATGGTGAAAAGCGTCCCATCGGTGATAACACGACGCTCGCGGTCGCCCAAAATCTGGTTATCGACAAAGGTGCCGGTGTTGCTTGGGCCATCGCGAAGAACATAGCGCAAATCGCCCTGTTTATCACGACTGACATTGATGACGCAGTGGGTAATATCGACACTCGGATCGACCGTTTCAATCGGACAATTGACGCGAGAATCCTTTTGATACCTGCCGATGATATTGTCGCCCATTCGCAATGGAATCACTTGCTTGAAATGGAAGACATTTTCGATGACGACGATGGCTCCACAGCCAAATTCGTTCTCATCGACGTCTGGTTCGGTCTCGTCGCGCTGCAACTTCCGAAGCTTAGAAACGCCCATGCGCACGCCAAACTGACGGCCACAATGGTTGCATTGAAACACGAGCGACTGCCCGTCTTGGTAACGAGATTCATCGAAAAACGTGAACTGATCGCACTTGGGGCATCGCACTCGCTTCATCGTTTCATTTTTTTTGTAAAAATTTCGCTTTTTGGCGATTTATTCAGCCGTTTTCATCACCCAACCCTCGGCAAAATCGCTGCTTTTCTGGCGCAACGGACGCAACGCGTTGTAAGTTTCGTTTTCGTTGGGATAACTGCCATAAACGACACGAATATCCTTACCGTTTTCCATGACACGAGCCTCGTTGAATCCCTTTTGATGCAGGCGTTCCACGAAATCAGCGGCATTCTTCTTACCGACCTGACAAGCCAGCACGATGGTATAAGACGGACCAACTTTCATCGTTTCTTTTTCGGCTTGTTTTTCAGTCGTCTGCGCCTCGGCAGCCGTCACGATTTGCTCTGGCGTACCCGTCGTGATGTCTTTCGGCATAATTCGTTTCAGCAATTCCGTGTTGAATTGGGAATTGGCCACCGAGAACTGCGAATCGCCCGACTGCTTCGGGAACAGTGCGATGACCAACGCGGCGATGCAAGCCGCAGCGACGTTGCGAATCGTGGAATATTTGATGAAAATGCCGTCTTTCCGATGCATCGGAACGGTTTTCGCAAGAGATTCACCCTCGTTTTCCTGAGCCGTCGATTGTCCGAGTTTGCCCATTTCAAAAGAGTTCAGTCCATAGAGCGAAGGCGTCAGAATACCTGCTTCGTTGGGCGTATATTCATAGCGACCGTCGGCAGTGAGGCTGATGGTGCCCAAATCGTTGAACTCAAACTGGCCTTTTTCGGCCAAAATCTGCTTCAGTTCCTCGACTTCGGCGGCAATTCGGCGCAAAGCCTCGGGATAACTGATGTCGTAGGTTTCGACATACGACTGCGCCAACAGCGAGTCGTTCAGCCGAAGTTGGGGATTGAAACCGAGCGTGCGCAGAGGCGGCAGGAAAATACTTTCCGACTCCTCATAGCGGGAACTCAAGTGATGCGCCATAAAACCGCCGAAATCAGGCACAATGACGCAATCGTTCTCCAACAAAAGGATTTCAATATGCTTTTCTAATTGAATCATAACTTTCTGTTTTTCAATATGTTACATATTCATTCCACCATCGACCTGAATCACCTGACCGCTGACATACGACGAAAGGTCGCTGGCGAGATAAACCGCCGTGTTGGCAATGTCTTCGACCGTTCCACCGCGACGAAGTGGAATTTTCAGCTTCCACTGTTCACGAATTTCGTCGGGAAGTTGCGCCGTCATGGCAGTTTCGATGAAGCCCGGCGCAATGGCATTGGCACGAATGCCCTTCATACCCATTTCCTGCGCCACCGACTTCGCCAAGGCAATCATTCCAGCCTTCGACGCAGCGTAGTTGGCCTGACCGGCATTGCCATGCACGCCCACGACGCTCGCCATATTGATAATCGAGCCTTCGCGCTGCCGCATCATGATGGGCAGACAGGCGTGGATGAAGTTGAAAGCCGACTTCAGGTTCACGGCAATCACCGCGTCCCACTGCTGTTCGGTCATGCGAAGCATCAGACCGTCTTTCGTGATTCCGGCGTTGTTGACGAGGATGTCAATCGAGCCAAATTCCTCCTTGACCTGCTTGACAACCTCTTCCGTCTGCGCAAAATCAGCGGCATTCGAGGCATAACTCTTCGCCTTCACGCCCAGCGCAGCGATTTCATTTTCCGTTTCCTGATTGACTTCCAAGTCGGTGAAAGCGACATTGGCTCCTTCGGCGGCAAATTTCAGCGCGATGGCCTTTCCGATGCCGCGTGCAGCACCTGTGACGAGTGCTGTTTTTCCTTCTAATAATTTCATAAATCTTATTTTTTAATTATTTGACTATCAATGAATTATACGATTTTATTAAAATGACTTGTTAATCTTTCCGAGTGCACCATAGACCACTTTCGCCACCTGCGGTTTCGTGGCCTCTTCGGTCATTCCGTGGGCGATGCGACCGTAGATATACGGCACCTCAAGACCCTTGATACAATAGTGGGTGATGTCGGCGACGAGGTCGATATTCTCGATGTCGAACTCACCGTCCTCCTTGCCCTCGGTATAGACTTTTCGGAAGAGCTTAATCTCCTCGTCGTCGAAGTTCTTGCGCACTTTTTCCACCGTCCAGATGTTGCGGAAAAACTCAGCGCGGAGGTTACCGTTTCGCACGACAGTTTCCTTGATCGAACTCAAGTGCGTGTAGATGAGTTCGATGATTTTGTCTTGCGGACGTATTTTTTTCGCGGCCACTTCGTCGAGTTTATCGCTCAGTCGCTCCAATTCCGACTCGATGACGGCGGTATAGACATCTTCCTTGCTTTTAAAATAGGTGTAGAGCGTGCGGCGACCTTTTCCCGAGGCCACGGCAATGTCGTTCATCGTCGTGTTGGCGATGCCGTTCTTGGCGAATAATTGTCGCGCCACTTCCACTAATTTCTGTCTTGTCTTCGATATCGACATAGGCGTTTGTTCGAGTATTTTTGCTATTTTTTACACACTGACAACATACTGTGCAAAATTAGTATTTTTCGATGATTCTCGCAAATAATTGTCCACAAAAATCTTAAAAATCTACTTTTTTATTTTTTTTCGCGATATTTTTTTGCTGTTACAAAAAAAATGTGTACCTTTGCAGTCGCATTTCACGAAAATGCCGTCATTTTGACGAAAATAACATCGCGGAGTGGAGCAGTTGGTAGCTCGCCAGGCTCATAACCTGGAGGTCGCATGTTCGAGTCCTGCCTCCGCAACTTCAGAAGTCCGATTCGTCGGACTTCTTTCGTTTTCAGCTATTTTTCGTAGTAATAATACCAATAGGTGTTGCCATAGACGTCGCGCAGTCGGGCCTTGTTGCGACCACATTCGCGCATCAGTTTCTGGAAATCGGCAAAGTCGGTTTCGGCCACCTCGTGTTTGTAGGCGACGACGGGGTTCGAGCGCAGGTGGTTGTAGAGCACGAGGGCTTCGCGGTAGTGCTTCGGCAGCGACGAATCGAGGTCGTAATAGCGCTTGACCTTGATGGCAAAGGCATCGATTTTCCGATCCAAAAGATAACTGCACAACACGAAATCGCCCTGCGGCACTGGAACGAACTTATCATTCGGATACATCACCGTCAATGCTGTTTTTCCATTTGGAATGAGCACCTGCGAACCACCGACAAGCGGATATTCAAAGAGTCGTTCGCCCATCTGGTGACTTTTGGCAAGAGCGTGGATGCGAAGCAGGGTCAGGCTCGAATCGGTGGCGAGTGACTTCTGCCCTACTCGCAAAGCACCCTCGTAGTCGCGCTTCAACAACAGCGATTCGGCACGCATCCGATAATGGAAAACATCGTCGTTGTTGGCGAAAAAACCGACGAAGAAAAATCCGAAACACAACAGCAAAACATTGCTCCAAAACACCTTTGAAAAAATGCCAACGGGCTTGCGAACCTTCTCGAAAACCTCGTATTTCCTCACGAGATAGGCCACAAAACAAACCACCGCCAACAGCAGGGGCGCAAGCCACAGCCACGGTCCAAACGACCCTTGATTGCTGCCGCTGATTCTGACGGATGTTAGGACGAGCAACGCCAGCAGCGACGGGTAGAAAGTGAGGGCGTGGGCGCGGTAGGTGAGGCGGGTGATGCCCAAAAAAACGAGGTGAAGGCAGAAGAGCCCGACGGTGATGAGCACGGCACCAATCAGGCGGTCGTAGCGAGTCTGACCGCCTGAAAATACGTGCTGAGCCGCGGCAATCACGTCGGCTTGGTAGAAATAGAGATAGCAAAACGTGAACAGCACGAAAAGCACTGCACAAACCACGTTTATAAGCTTGGTGTTGTTGTTAGAAAGGTTTCTCGATGCCATTTTTCACTCTCATTTTTATTTTTTCTCGCGCAACGAAATGGCGAAACCGCCGGCGCGTGCCATTTTCAATTTGAGCACCGTCTTGTGATTGACCGTTTTGCGCGTGATGGTGTAGGCCTGCGGATTGGTCTGATAGTCGGCGTCGGGCGCATCGGCGTAGATGATGGCCTCGTAATTCGTACCGGGCTTGAGGAAGTCGAGTTTGAGATTGACCTTGCGCGACTGTTCGTCGGTGATGCCTCCAACGTACCAAACATCGCGTGGCGTGGCACCGACGAGGTCGGCGGCAGTGGCATCGTCGGGCAATCCATAAACGAATCGCGTGACGCTGTTGATGGCGTTTTTCTTACCGTCTTTCAGCGCTGAAACACCTTCGGCAGCCTTGTTGAGCGTGGAAAGTTTCGGATGGCGTGCGGTGATGATGTAGTCGCCAGGCTCGGCATCGATGTAGATGGTCTTGTCCCAATCGACCGCCACGTCTTTGATGAATTGGAAGGCATCCATGAACTTTTCGTAGCTCTGCGGCAGGTCGGCAGCCATCTGGAGCGGCGAATAGAACGTCACGTAAAGACCCAATTGGTTGCAAATCGTGTGGTTCATCTGATTATCCCAACCCGAGGTTTTTCTGAGATCCATCTCGAAAATGCCGGGCGTGTAGTCCATCGGACCGCCTTGCAGTCGGGTGAATGGGAAGATCGTCGTGTGACCGGGCTTGATGGCGTCGCGGAACTCGGTTCCCATCGCGCTCTCGTTGCCAATCATGTTCGGCCACGTGCGGCACAGTCCCGTCGGTCGCACGGCCTCGTGGGCATTGACCATGATTTTGTGGCGTGCGGCCTCGGTGATGGCGTAGTGGTAGTGGTTGATGAGCGGTTGGCTGTAGTGATATTCGCCGTAGGGAATGATTTTTCCGACATAGCCGCTTTTCACTGCGTTGTAGCCGTATTCATTCATCAATTGATAGGCTTTTTCCATCCATCGCTCGTAATTGACTGTAGATGAGGAAGTTTCGTGGTGCATGATGAGGCGGATGCCTTTCTCGTGGGCATATTTGTTGAGTGCCGGCAGGTCGAAGTCGGGATAAGGCGTAAGGAAGTCGAAAACGAAGTCTTTTTGCTTGCCATACCAGTCTTCCCAACCTTCGTTCCAACCCTCGATGAGCAGGCCGTCGAAGCCGTTTTCAGAGGCGAAGTCGATGTATCGGCGCACATTCGCGTTGTTGGCACCGTGATTACCGTGCGGTTTCGATTTGGCGTAGTCGGTCACTCCGAGTTGCACAGACGGATAGTCGTTGGTATATGACCACTGGCTCACGCCCGAAATCATCTCCCACCACACGCCCATGTACTTCACGGGGTGAATCCACGAGGTGTCTTCGATGGCGCACGGCTCGTTGAGGTTGAGCACGAGGCGCGAGGCGAGCACGTCGGTGGCACTTTTGCAGACCATGATGCTGCGCCACGGTGTTTTGCAAGGGGCTTGCAAACGACCTTTCACGCCCTCGGCATCGGGTGTGAGATGGGTTGTGAATACGAAATTCTTGTCGTCGAGGTCGAGATTCGTCGTGGGATAGTCGAGCACAGCGGCCTCGTGGATGTTGATGTAAATTCCGTCGTCGGTTTTCATTTGCAGAGCGGTCTGTACGCCAGTCTGCGAAAAGCCTGTCCACGGCCATCCACCACGCTTGTGAACGTCGTCAGAAAGATGACGAATTTCCGAGAGGCGCGACTGCGTGGGATTGAATTCCTGAGTGGAATAGTCGCCCGGAATCCACCACGCGGTATGGTCGCCCGTCATCGCGAATTGCGTCAGTTCCTCCTTGATTTGGAAGTAAACCAGCGCGTTTTCGAGCGGAAATTCATAGCGGAAACCCAGTCCGTCGTCGTAAAGGCGGAAGCGAATATCCATGGCTACGGCTTTTTTCTCCTTCTCAGTAGTGGGTTGTTTCAGTTTAACCAGCAATTCTTTGTAATGGTTGCGAATGCTGGCCTCCTCGCCCCAAACGGGCTGCCAAGTTTCGTCGAAATCGTCTGTTTTAAAGGCAGTCAAATGGAAATCTCGATCGAGTCTCGTGCCGCCTCGCAGTTCAAAACCGAGTTTCGAGGGCAGAATGACCGCCTGACCGTTGCGACTGAGCGAATACGTGGGTACGCCGTCGGCCACGGTGAACCTCATTTCCAACTGTCCGTCGGGACTTTTGAGCACAAAAGAGGTTGGGTCGTCTGAAGCGAAAACCGAACTCGGCAGCAGCATCGCCATTGCCAAAATGATGAGAAAGAGACTGGATTTTTTCATTGTATCGTTAGTTTTTTACGATTGATTTCTGACAAGTACCACCGCCGAGCGTGCCGGAACATAGAGTTTGAGCCATTCTTTTCCGTCGGCGGCATAGAGCGGGTCGAAGTTGGTGAAATGAACGACGGAATCGTCGGCGAGACCGTTGCCGCCGAACTCGCGGGCATCGGTGTTGAGCACGACGCTGTACGAACCTTTCGGAACGAGGAAACCGTAGTCGGCGAAACTGCGCGTGGGCGAGAAGTTGAACACGAAAACGAGGTTTCCCCGCATAAAAGCGAGGATTTGGTCGCCGTCGTCGTGCCAGATTTCCACGACTTTCGTGCTGTTGAATCGCGGCTGACTCTTGATGACGCGCAACATTTCGCGGTCGAAATCGCCAAGCCAATGGTAGCAAAGTTCCTGATTATCAACGAGATTCCACTGCCGACGGGCGTATTTGTGGCTCCAGCCGTTGCCATCGCGTGGGAAATCAATCCATTCGGGATGGCCGAACTCGTTGCCCATGAAATTCAGGTAGCCGCCGTTGATGGTCGAGGCCGTCACGAGACGAATCATCTTGTGCAGAGCGATGCCGCGCTCGGCCACTCCGTTGAGGTCTTTCTTGGCAAAATGCCAGTACATATCGGCGTCGATGAGGCGGAAAATGATGGTTTTATCGCCCACGAGCGCTTGGTCGTGCGACTCGCAGTAGCTGATGGTTTTCTCGTCAGAACGGCGATTTTTCACCTCCCAGAAAATCGAACTCGGTTTCCAATCTTCGTCGCGAAGTTCCTTGATGGTCTTGATCCAATAGTCGGGAATGTTCATCGCCATCCGATAGTCGAAGCCATAGCCGCCGTCCTTGAATTTCGCAGCGAGTCCGGGCATTCCGCTGACTTCTTCGGCGATGGTGATGGCGTTGGGTTTCACCTCGTGGATGAGGCAGTTGGCAAGCGTCAGGTAGCAAATCGCGTTGTCGTCCTGATGGCCATTGAAGTAGTCGCCGTAGTTCGTGAACGCTTCGCCGAGCCCGTGCGAATAATAGAGCATCGAAGTCACACCGTCGAAGCGGAAGCCGTCGAAATGGAATTCCTCGAGCCAGTAGCGGCAGTTCGACAGCAGGAAATGCAGCACCTCGTCCTTGCCGTAGTCGAAGCAGAGCGAGTCCCACGCGGGATGCTCGTGGCGGTCACCGGCATAGAAAAATTGATTCGGGTCGCCGGCGAGGTTGCCAAGTCCTTCAAGTTCATTTTTCACGGCGTGCGAGTGGACGATGTCCATAATGACAGCGATGCCGTTGCGATGGGCCTCGTCGATGAGTTCCTTGAGTTCCTCGGGCGTTCCGAAACGACTCGAAGCGGCAAAAAACGAACTGACGTGATAGCCGAAAGAACCATAGTAGGGATGCTCCTGAATCGCCATGATTTGGATGCAGTTGTAGCCGTCGGCAATGACGCGTGGCAACACTTTTTCGCGAAATTCAACGTAGGTACCGACCTTTTCGGCATCCTGACCCATTCCAATGTGACATTCATAGATGAGCAGGGGCGATTTCGTAGGTCGGAATGCGCGTTTTTTCCACTGATAGGGCTGTTCGGGATTCCAAACCTGTGCCGAGAAAATCTTTGTGTAATCGTCTTGCACGACGCGACGCACCCACGCTGGAATGCGCTCGCCCTCTCCCCCATTCCACCGCACTTTCATCTTGTAGTGCTGACCGTGTTTCAGGGCGTTTTCGGGCAGTTTCAGTTCCCAGTTTCCCGTACCGGCAATGCGTTTCGCCTTGTATTCGGGGCGTTCCTGCCAGTCGTTGAAGTCGCCGATGAGGAAAATATCCGTCGCATTCGGTGCCCACTCGCGAAAGACCCAGCCTTTCGCCGTTTTGTGCAGGCCGAAATACAGATGACCCGACGCAAATTCGCTGAGTGTGGTCTTGCCGTTGCGCGTCAGTTGGTCGATTTTCCACTGAGCGTGGTCGTGGCGACCTACGATGGCTTGCTCGAACGGCTCTAAATAAGGGTCGTTTTGGACGATTCCAATATGTTTTTTCTTCATTATTCTAATTTTTTACCTTAAAAATTGCCTTTCGCAACACAGCCTCATCGGTGATGAGCGGCGCATGGCCGTCTTGTGGAAAGAAAATGGCAAACATGCCGGGCTTGCAGGTGACATAACTCTGCGGAGCAGCCTCGGGCACAAGTGCATAGTCGCCATCCTCGTGGAATTCAGCTTCAGGCAGTTCGGAAACGGGAATGTAGCCGTAGGTCTCGGTGCCACTGAAAGGAATCTGAATGTCAATCAGTTTCCGATGGTATTCGACGACGGCTTCATCGCGTGTTTTTCCTTTTGCTTCTTGGATATTCACGAAAAGGTCGTCACCCTTGATTTTGTGGATCCCTGTCGGCAGCGCGTTCATGTCGTTTTCGGCGAGAAAGGCCGCCACTTCTTTGAAAAGCGGATTCAAAACGTAGTACTTTTCAAGATTTTCTAATTTGTCGATAACCATAATATCTATTTACAATGTTCAATGTTCAATCCGTAATCCTTCGACCATTCACATAGCGACCTTTCGCCGTGACCTTGCCGTTGGAGTCTTTTTCGACAAAAGTTCCGTCGCGGCGGTCGTTGGCATACGAACCTTCGAATCGTGTGCGGTCTTTATTGATTTCCACGGCGTTGCCATTGCGCATTCCGTTCTGATAAATGCCGCGAAATTTGCTGCCATCGGCAAACGAGATGCGCACATCGCCGTCGAGTTTGCCATTTTTGAACGAACCTTCGTAGAGGTCGCCGTTTTTCTTCCGTAGTTTACCCTGGCCGTGCTGCAAATCGTTCTTCCACTGGCCTACATACGAGTCGCCATTGTTCCAGACGAGCGTTCCCTGACCGTTTTTGTCGCCATTGAGGAAATGACCCGTGTATTTGTCGCCGTTGGCAAAGCGGAAAACGCCATCGCCCGTGCGGTTTCCATCGACATAGCCACCTTCATAGACATCGCCATTCTGGAATTTGTAGATTCCGCGACCGTGCTGGCTGTCTTCCTTCCAGTCACCCTGATAGGTATCGCCGTGAGCATACCGATAAAAGCCCTTGCCCGAGCGCATATTGCTCTCCCACATGCCGTCGTAGGAACTGCCGTCGCCCCAGTAGAAATAGCCTTTTCCGTTCTTCTCGTCGTTGCGCCAGTCGCCTTCGTAGTACGAACCGTCGGAAAACGTGTATTTTCCCTTGCCCTGACGCTTGTCGTGGAACCAGTTTCCGTCGTAAACGTCGCCATTGTAATAATACATCACGCCGTGACCCTGCTGATAGTCGCGGTCCCACAGGCCGACGTATTTGTTGTCGTTCAAGAAATAATACGTTCCACGCCCATGCTGATGACCGCGAATCCACTGTCCGTCGTACTTCTCGCCATCGGCAAAGATGTAGATGCCTTCGCCCTCGCGTTTGCCGCGCACGTAATAGCCTTCGTATCGGTTGCCGTTCTGATAGACCGTCGCACCCTTTCCATGCGGTTTTCCGTTGAGCATTTCGCCCTTGTATTCGCCCCGAAGGTCGTCTTCCGTCACCGAGCACGAACCGAGGGAAATTTTCTGCGCCATGCCGAAGACAGGCATCAGCGCCATCATTGATATAATAATTCTGTGTTTCACGATTTTGTCATTTTTAATGAATTGATGCACAAAATTAAGCAATTCTTCGCAGACAACAAAATCGATTATGTTTTTTTTAAAATAGAAAACGATTGATAACGTTTCACGACACTTCGAAACGAATCGAAAGGATACAAAAGTGTCAGACTACAACAATTTTTCGCTTGTTGCAGCCTGACCAAATGACTACTTTATGATGATTAAGAAATCGTCAATTTAGTTCTTGAAGAAGTCCTTCACGGCTTCGTTGGGAACCATCTGCTCGTCAAAGATGTAAGCACCCGTCTTCGGGCTCTTCACCATCTTGATAACCTTTGTGTATGCGCGACCGTCCTTGTTACCTTCCTGGAGGGTTGCCACGGTTTTCTTTGCCATAGTTCTTGATTTTTAATGCTTAAATAATTCTTACTTGATTTCCTTGTGAACCGTCATACGCTTCAAGATGGGATTATATTTCTTAATCTCCATGCGCTCGGGCGTGTTCTCGCGGTTTTTCGTGGTGACATAACGGCTCGTGCCGGGCAGTCCGCTTTCTTTCATTTCGGTGCATTCGAGAATCACCTGCACTCTGTTGCCTTTAACTTTCTTAGCCATATTTCTTAATCTCCTATAACTTTAATGTCTTTCCAATCGACATGGCCCTTGGCAACAGCCTGCTTCAGAGCGGCGTCGAGTCCGACTTTATTGATGAGACGAAGACCAGCGGCACTGATCTTAAGACTAATCCAGCATTCCTCTTCCACATAGTAGAATTTCTTGCTGAAAAGATTGACATCGAAGCGCCTTTTCGTGCGGTGCTTCGAGTGAGACACGTTGTTACCAACCTGTGCCTTCTTTCCTGTGATTTGACAAACTTTCGACATAGTTATCTTTCTGTTTTTGTTATGTTTCTATCGTGCTTATTCCAAACAGCGTGCAAAATTACTATATTTTTCCGAACCGACAAAATTATTCTTAAAAGAATCGTGTAAAATTAAGTTTTTTTTTGTTTTTCACCCTCAAAAACTGGTTGAAAGGTTTCTTTTTCATCATCTAAAATCCAATACAGCCGTGAGCAAGTCCATATTCTATTTGTCGAAAGCCATAAAACATTGGTTTATTTGGTTCTTGGGCAAAATCAGTAGTAACCTCTGCCGGTTGGTGGCAGAGGTTTGGGAAAAATGCGATTTTTTGAAAAAATTTTTATGCGATGGGGCGATGTAGTGGGCGAAGTTGGTGATGAAGATGAGCATAATATAACGTGGACACTTTTCGCAATAATTATAGTTGAGTGCCAATGTGTTCTTCAATATATTGAAGTTTATCTGCTTTTCTTTGCCAACAAGACGGATGATATGCAATAACAACCTTGTATTTCTTTTTCAACTCATTTATATTACAATTCCACAATCCATCTTTACCTTGAAAAACGATAATGTCAGGAGCAAAAATATTGATTTCATCCTCAAGAAGCTGTGCTTCTCTTTCGGCATTTATCCATATACGATCTTTACCACCAGTTCTTTCCTTTTTATTACTTCCCCTTCCTATAGTAACGAAACGAAATCTGTTTTCATAAGCGATATAAGACATTAGGTCTTGAGGCAAACAACTTTTACACATTCTTATAGCTTTTGCTATTTTATACGAATCCCTATAACCCCATAATGTATCCCAAGCAGATTCATATCCCATTTTTTCTTTTAATATGTAAAGTGCCGTTGCGTACATACCAGCGATATGAGCATTAAAATCTAACATACCTGTTGGAAAAATTTCTTCTCTATCTTCGAAAGAATGATAAGAATTCGTTTCTAAACATTCATCTTTACCGGTATCTAACGGTATAAACAGCACTTTAATAGGTGCTTCTACATACTTAGCTCCAATAAATGGATACCTTGTAAATCGCAGATTTTTTTCATCAACAATTCCTGTTTTTGAATCAATCTTCATATCTAAAAAGAAATCGCGATATAAATCAGAAATATTATTTTTTAATTCAGAAAATGTCATAGTCATATTTTACAATATTTTAGTCCAGCTTATCAAACTTAAAATCATCCACTTTACGAAGAATTATATCACAGTCGTTGGTTGAATTAAATTAAACGTTCAAATATTTACTCATTGTCCAAGCCCTCTCCTGTTTCCAAGACTTCGGCTATCGCTTCAGATATTTTCAAGCCTGTTTCTAATTCAATCCAAAGCCATTGACCATTTGGATTACATTCCAAGAACACATACTCTCCTGACGGAGTTACGACGAAATCAAAAGCGCCAAAGTTGAGTTTCATCAGACGAAGGAATTGTAAGCACTTTTGAGAGATTTCATCTGGAAGATTGTAGGGAGAATACTTCAACCCTTTTCCGTCTCCTTGACGCCAATCTGTTTTGCCAGAATCTTCTGCCAAATGCTGCGACTCGATTTTGCAACAGAACACTTTTCCTGCAACTATCGTTACCCGAAGTTCAAAGGCTTTGGGAATATAATTCTGCACAAAAGTCACTGTTTGCGAGAACGCTTCTTTGGGTGCATTCATCACAGAATCCGAAGAAACTTTTTGTGTATAAAACACATATTCTTGATTCTCCGCTTCATTCCAAATGCTGTTGCTGTCGATTGGTTTCAAGACCAGTTCGTCAAACCGTTTCGCCATTGCAACAACATCCTCTTGACGATTAGAAAAACAAGTACTTGGAACATTCAACCCAACCAATAAGGCAATGCGCATCTGTTCCATCTTTGAACTCGCAAGACTATCATATTTAATACTTCCTACTGATGGTTTGTCTGCAATGTAGGAACGGAGAAAGCGCAGAAATCCAGCAGCTTCTTCAAGGTTGTGCTTGTCAATGGCAGCAGTTCCTTTTATTGGCAATTCACTGGGTAGTTCTGGCCTCCTGTCCCACACCGTAGTCAGTTCTTTGCTTTCCAGTCGTAAACCTGTCTGTCTATTGATGATAAAGAATTGCGACGCAGCAGCATCGTTCCACCAACAGAAATCATAGTCTGTCAGCAAAGCTTCTGTGTTTAGGCGGAACACCGAGACATTCCGCCTACGCAGAATTTCAATAACAGAAGTAGGGTGCACATCCTCCTTGTTGGTAATGACAAGAATCATTTCACATTTTTTTTGTCATCAATCTCATTCTTTTTGTCTTGATGCCCACCTGCCGTTGTATGTACTTTAAGACTCTTTGTTCCAACAATTCGACAATCTACTATTGCTATTTGAGCAATAGGGTCGTACAAAATTTTCGTTTCTTTCTCTACTGTTTCAATTGCCGAAGGCTTCGTGCAGCCCATCAGCAACGGCATCGAAACGCCGTTCATTCTGGTTTGATTGTAAATCATAATCATAAAATTTTAAAGTTTAAAAATATAGTTTTTTACAACGCAGGAGAATGTCTTTCTCCAGAGGGATTTTTGAGACAACGATTCGCTGTTAACTCCTTGATGCTCGGAAATTTCCTTCCGCAATGCTTACAGGTGTAAGATTTTTTCTCGGTTCCTTCATATAATTTATGATTCCCTTTAGATCTATTACACTTGTTATTCGTTAATTCACGAACGGAAGTGAATTTTGCGCCACAATTTTCACAATAAAAGTATTGTGTCTTTTGTGGTTGCGAACAATAGGATAGTTTCTGATAGTCCTTTTTGCTGAAACCCATCAAACCTGTTGCACAGACAATGGCAACAATCATCAATACACTCTTTCTCATAACACTTTTTGATGCTCTCCAGCCGCCACAAGAGCTTTTAATTGTTAGGAAGCGTGGAGCTGATTAGCCACGTCTTCAAGTAGAGGTTGTGAGAATTACCTTGATGTGTAGATGTAGTAAACAGTCCACGCTATACGCGCGAACCATTACACAAGTCCTGCACATCTTAGAAGTTTCTCACATTTCTACTTGCAAGTCGAGCATAACGCTTCGTTTTTACCAAAAAATCAGCGTGTCTTTTTCAAAACACGGTGCAAATATACACATTTTTTTTTAATTACAATTATTTTTCTCCAAAAAAATACCTACTTTGCCTTTTTGTATTCTGTCGAAATTACAAGATTTCCCTCGCAATCCACGCACAGGCTTCGGCATCGGCAAGAGCGTGATGATGGTTTTCTAACTGGTAGCCACAGGCGGCGGCAACGGTGTGGAGTTGGTGGTTCTCCAAATCGGGGAGCTTCCGGCGCGAAACGCAGAGCGTATCGTGAAATTCGTAGTCGGGATAGTCCATCTGATAGACGCGAAAAACGGCTTTCAAACAACTTTCGTCGAAAGGACGGTTGTGTGCCACGAGGGGCAGACCTTCTATCAAAGGTTCTATTTGCGCCCACACCTTCGGAAAGACGGGGGCATCGTCGGTGTCGGCACGGCAGAGTCCGTGCACCTGCGAGCACCAATAATTATAATAGTTCGGCTCTGGCTGAATCAACGAATAGAACGAATCGACAATTTCACCATCGCGAACAATGACAACTCCCACGCTGCATACACTACTGCGCTCGTAGTTGGCCGTTTCAAAATCGATTGCTGCAAAATCTCGCATCATCCCGACAAAAATATTTTTCTTATTTTTCTGCCTCGAATTCCGTCAAATCGTGGTCGATGAGGTACTCGAGGAAGAGTTTCAGGGCTTTGCGCGTGGCGATGGCGAGGTTGATGTCACGACCTTCGTCCTCGGTGAGTTTGCAGGTGCGGATGTCGTTGCCGCCGCCGTAGGCAAGCCAAATCGTGCCTACGGGAATCTCGGGTGTACCACCGCCCGGACCTGCGATACCAGTGGCGGCAATGGCGTAATCGACGTTCAACGCCTCACACGCACCTTGCACCATCTGAATGGCGACTTCCTCGCTGACGGCGGTCTTCGCTTCGAGCGTTTCGTGGCTCACGTGCAGCAGTTTTTCCTTGATTTCATTGGTGTAGCAGATGATTCCACCCTTGAAATAGTTCGACGCACCCGGCACGGCAATGATGGCTTCGGCAATGCGTCCGCCCGTGCAACTTTCAGCCGTTGCCAGCGTTTTTCCGTTGTCGTAGAGGTACTGCTGTATCTCTTTGCTGATGATTTTGTTTTCTAAGCTCATTATTTTAATTTACAATTTGACTATTTACAATTTACAATTGATTTTCAATTTAACTATTTGACAATCTACAATGTACTATTTATTTTTCAATTTATTTCATTTTGTTCCCCCTCTCTTTTTGGAGAGGGGTTAGGGGAGAGGCCAGTTTTTGAGAATGCCGGCGCATCAATCGGACAAAAATCGCCGTCTTGATACTTGAAATGGCCTGTGATGGCGATCATCGCGGCATTATCGGTCGTGTAACTGAACGGCGGAATATACACCGTCCAACCATAGCGACGGGCGTAGTCGTAGAAGGCATTGCGCAGACCCGTATTCGCCGAAACACCACCAGCCACGGCGATGTGCTTGATACCCGTGTGCTTCACGGCTTTCAGCAGTTTTTTCATCAGAATATCGACGATGGTGAATTCGAGCGAGGCCGCCAAATCTTCCTTGTGATTCTCGATGAAGTCGGGTTCGTCCTTGATCCAGTCGCGCAAATTGTAGAGAAACGAAGTTTTCAGACCCGAAAAACTATAGTCGAAGCCAGCGATGTGCGGCTCAGCGAACTTGAAAGCGTGCGGATTGCCTTGTCGGGCGAGTCGGTCGATAATCGGACCGCCCGGATAGCCGAGTCCCATCACTTTCGAGCATTTGTCGATGGCCTCGCCTGCGGCGTCGTCGATGGTCTGACCGAGAATTTCCATATCGTTGTAGGCGTTCACCTTGACAATCTGCGAATTGCCGCCGCTGACAAGCAAGCAGAGGAATGGGAAGGGCGGAATGGCCTCACCTTCGGGTGTCGGTTGGATGGTGTTTTTAATAAAATGTGCCAAAACGTGCCCTTGCAAATGGTTCACATCAATAAGCGGGATACCCAACGACCGCGCAAAACCTTTCGCGAAACTCACACCGACGAGCAACGAGCCCATCAGTCCCGGACCGCGCGTGAAAGCAACCGCCGAAAGTTGTTCCTTCGTGATACCAGCCTGTCGGATGGCCTCGCTGACAACCGGCACGATGTTCTGCTGATGGGCGCGTGAAGCCAATTCCGGCACCACCCCACCATAAGCCTCGTGCACCGCCTGCGATGCCGTGACATTCGACAGCAGTTCGTCGTTTCGCAAGACTGCCGCCGACGTGTCGTCGCAACTCGACTCTATACCTAATATATAAATGTTATCCATTTACAATTTACGAATGTACAATGTACAATTTTTCAATCTTCAATCTTCAATGTTCAATATGAAATAATCTCTGGCCCGTCTTCGGTCATCAGCAGCGTGTGTTCCCACTGCGCCGAGGGCAGTTCATCTTCCGAAATCACTTCCCAGCCATAGGGGTCGTCGCCGTCAATAAAGACTTTCCACGTACCCATATTAATCATCGGTTCAATCGTGAAAACCATACCCGGCACGAGCAACATTCCCGTGCCTTTTTTGCCGTAGTGCGCCACGTCGGGTTCCTCGTGGAAGGCATTTCCCACGCCGTGACCGCACAAATCGCGCACAACGCCGTAGTGGTGGCGTTTGCAGTGGTTTTCAATGGCGTTGCCGATGTCGCCGACATAGCCCCAAGGCTTGGCAGCCTCGATGCCCAAATCCAGACATTCACGCGCCACGCGCACCAGTTGTTCCTTTTCGGGCGTCGTCTTTCCGATGATAAACATTCGCGCAGCATCGGCGAAATAACCATCGACAATCGTCGTGAAATCGACGTTGATGATGTCGCCCTCCTCGAGAATATCGGTCTCCTTCGGAATACCGTGACAAACTACCTCGTTGATGCTCGTACAGACGCTCTTCGGGAAGCCCTCGTAGCCCAAACAGGCGGGCGTGGCATTGTGCCGCTTGCAATAATCCATACAGATTTCGTCGATTTCGAGCGTGCTCATTCCGGCACGGATATGCTTCGCCACTTCGTCGAGAACGCCCGTGTTCACTACACCTGCACGACGAATGCCCTCGATTTGCTCGGGTGTCTTAATCAGTTCGCGCGTCGGCACGAGTTTTCCCTTGTTTTCAAGGTACATGATTTTGCGGTCGAACTCCGTCGGTTGCTCTCCCGAACGGCAACGCCACCGTTTTTTCTTTCCAAAAGCCATGGTTTTTCGTTAAAATTTGCCTGCAAAGGTACGAAAAATTCGATGAAGCGAGGGCATATTTCGAAAAAAATCACTAATTTTGCAGAAAGTATAAACAAGAATCGAAAAAATATGAAGAAAATTGTGTTGATTACAGGTGCGACAAGCGGCATCGGACTCGCTTGCGCAGAGAAATTCGCTGCCAACGGCGACAAATTGATTCTGACGGGAAGAAACGAGCATCGACTCGCCGAAATCAGAAAAAAACTGACGGAAAAGGGATGTGAAGTGCTCACGCTGGCTTTCGACGTGAGAGACCGCGAAAAAGCCAAGAAATTCATGAGCGGACTGCCCGACGATTGGCGCGAAATCGATGTTTTGGTGAACAATGCGGGGCTGGCACTCGGTCTGGAAGCCGAATATCAGGGTAGTTTCGACGATTGGGAGACGATGATCGACACCAACATCAAGGGTTTGCTGACGATGACGCGATTCGTCGTACCCGGCATGGTCGAGCGCAACCGAGGCCACATCATCAACGTCGGCTCGCTGGCAGGCGACGCAGCCTACGCTGGCGGCAACGTCTATTGTGCCACAAAAGCAGCGGTGAAAGCCCTCAGCGACGGTCTGCGCATCGACGTAACGAACACAGCCGTCCGTGTGACGAACCTCAAGCCCGGACTCGTCGAAACAAATTTCAGCAACACGCGCTTCCACGGCGACACCGAACGGGCTGCCAAGGTTTATGAGGGTGTCAAACCGCTCACAGCCGACGATGTGGCCGATGTGGCTGTTTATGCCGCCAACGCCCCTGCCCACGTGCAAATCGCCGAGGTGCTAATTTTGGCCACCCATCAGGCAAATTCGTTCGTGCTTGCAAGAAATGCTTAGGATTTAAAAGCGGATTTCAGTCTTTTTTCGGGTCGTGAACCACCACTTTGATGCGGCTGATGCGGCGTTCCTCGACCGCCATCACCTCAAACGTGTAGTTGGCGTACTCGATTTGCTCGTGTAGGCTCGGGAAGTCGCCTTTCAGTTCGAGCAACAGGCCTGCGAGCGTGTCGGCATCGCCCTCGACTTCGGCAAATTCGTCGGTATCGACGCCCGTAATCTTGCAGAAATCGCTCAGCAGCGTTTTTCCTTCAAAAAGATAAGTGTTGTAGTTCAGTTTCGAGTAAAAACGCTCGTCTTCGTCGAATTCGTCGTTGATTTCGCCGACGATTTCCTCCAATATGTCTTCGAGCGTAATCAAACCGCTCGTGCCGCCAAATTCATCGACCACGATGGCGATGTGAACCTTGTTTTCCTGAAATTCGCGCAGAAGATCGTCGATTTTCTTCGTTTCGGGAACGAAATATGGTGGACGAATCAAGCTCTGCCAACGGAAGTTCGAGGGCTTCGACAAATGCGGCAGAAGGTCCTTGATATAAAGGATTCCGCGAATGTTGTCGGTGTTGTCCTGATAGACGGGAATACGGCTGTAATTGTTTTCGACGATGCAGTTGAGCACGTCGGCGAAATTCGATTTGATGTCAATATCGACAATGTCCTGCCGACTCGTCATCACAGCCTTTGCCGTTTCGTCGCCGAAGCGGATGATGCCTTTCAGAATCTGTTGCTCGTCGCGGATTTCGTCCTTGTCAGTCAGTTCGAGCGCCTGCTCCAAATCATCGACACTCAGCACGATGTTCTCGGGCTGAATTACCTTCTCGGCCAACATTCCACTGCGAATCAGCAGGTTTTCCAACGGCCAGAACAGGCGGCGCATCAGCAAAATGAAATCGACACATTTCCGACAATATTTCAAAGGATTTTGACGGCTGTAAACCTTCGGCATGATTTCGCCGAAAAGCAGCAAAACAAAGGTCAAAATCACCGTGATACAGAGAAATTCGACCCATGTTTCGCGAAATTTGACGAGCGAGGCGAACACATAGTTCAGCAGCATGATAATCGTCACGTTCACGAAGTTGTTCGTAATCAGAATTGTGGCCAGCGTGCGCTCGCTGTCGTCGCGCAACTGCTTGATGTGGACGTCGGTTTTCGTCTTTTCTTCGTTGATTTCCGCCAAATCGCTCGGCGAAAGGCTAAAAAAGGCTATTTCCGAGCCGCTGGTAAAGCCCGAAACGAACAGCAGCACCAAAGACAACACGGCTGCCAAGGCAATGCCGAATGTCATTGGCTGAAACGTGACAAGATCGCTAATCTGCTGTATGTCAATGGAGTCCAAAGTTCGTCAGATTAAAACGGTAAATCCTTGTCCTGCCCGTCTTCCTGCGCTGGTTGCTGGATTGTTTTTTCGGGTTCGGACAGAGGTTCGCCGGCGTTCTGCGGTTTCGGCGATAGCAGTTCCATGTTATCGACGATGATTTCCGAGACAAATCTCTTCTGTCCCTGCTGGTCGTCGTAGGAACGGTTGCGAATCTTGCCCTCTACATAGAGTTTGTCGCCTTTGTGGACGTATTGTTCCACCAGTTTGGCAAGCCTTCTGTAAAACACGAGATTGTGCCACTCGGTGCGCTCGGGCACCTGCGTTCCGTTTTGCAGCGTGTAGCCGCGCTCGGTTGTTGCCAGACGGAGCTGTGCAACGGCTTGGTCGGCCTCGTAGTACCTTACTTCCGGCTCTTTGCCGACATTGCCAATCAGCATTACTTTATTCATATCTTTTCCTCCTAAAAAAAAGTTATTTCCACATTCCCAAATACTTGTAACGGAAGTTCTTGCCCTTTGCCGATGGGAACTGCGAGCGGTGATCGACGCGCTGGCGCAGGTGCTCGACGATGCGATTGTAGCAGTCGATGCCCGACTCGGCCTTGCACTGGGCGACGAAAGTCGTGTCGCGGTATTCGTATTTTCCCGTTCCGGGCACGAGCACAACGCGCTTGAACTTCAGTTCACCCTCGTACCAACCATTGCGCTCTTCCGTCATGCGTGTCATCGCGGTGGCTTGTGGTTCTTTCTCCTCGCCGGGCTGTCCGGTGGCTTCCATCTGCTGTTTCAACGCTTTTTTCTGCTTGAAGTCGGTCATCGACTCGGCAGCAGTTTTAATGATGATGAAATAGATGCGCGGACGCACCTTGTAGCGTTTCGGATACATCAGGTCGCTGGCGCAATAATTGCGTATATCGGCTTCCAAATCAGCGTTCATTCCGATTTCCGGAATAGAGGCAAGGAAGTCAATGGCATCATCGGCATTGGAAACGAATGCCTCGTTGTCAAAATATCTTAGATATAAATTCATCTGGATAAAAAAATAATCACTTAAAACTCAAAAGAGCGGAAAACGGGACTCGGACCCGCGACCCCAACCTTGGCAAGGTTGTGCTCTACCAACTGAGCTATTTCCGCCTCTTCTTCGAAGAGTCGAGATTCATGGCTGCGCCTTGGCATAAAACAAGTTTTCTGCGCTCGACTTGCACATGAATTCCGCCAATTCTTTACGTTTACCATGTGAAGAGGAGGAGACTCGAACTCCCACGTCGCGATTGACACTACCCCCTCAAAGTAGCGCGTCTACCAATTCCGCCACCTCTCCAACATGTAAAAACATTCCGAATTATGAGTGCCCAGAACAGGAATCGAACCTGCACGCCTTGCGGCACACGCACCTGAAACGTGCGCGTCTACCAATTCCGCCACCTGGGCAGGGTTGCAAAGCACAACGATAGGAAATATTCTCCTTACGGATAATTCAGAATGTTTTGAGCGGAAAACGGGACTCGGACCCGCGACCCCAACCTTGGCAAGGTTGTGCTCTACCAACTGAGCTATTTCCGCCTTTTCTTTCGGAAAAGTCGAGATTCATGACGGCACCTCGGCATAAAAACAAGTTTTTCTGCAACTCGGTTTGCACATGAATTCCGCCAATTCGGAAGCGCATTTCTCTAAATGCGACTGCAAAGGTACGGCATTTTTCCGATACTGCAAAATTTTTTCGCGTTTTTTTCTAAAAAATTTTCAATCCATACGGTCGCGATAGTCTTCGTAGCCGAATTTTCGGAGGATTTCGAGGGTGTTGTCGAGCCGAAGGATGCCGATGGACGGGTGCGAAATGCCATTGAACATCGTGGTTTTGACGGTGGTATAATGAATCATGTCCTCGAAAATGATGGTTTCGCCAATTTCGAGTTCGTGGTCGAACGTCCAGTCGCCCATGAAGTCGCCGCTGAGACAGCTGTTGCCGCCTAAACGATAAGGCCTCCCCCCAGCCCCCTCCAAATGGAGGGGGAGACTACCGCGAACCTCCGGCATATACGGCATTTCGAGGCAATCGGGCATGTGGCAGGTGAAACTGACATTGAGAATAGCTGTGCGGATGCCTTTGTCCTCGACGATGTCCTCGATTTTTGCGACGAGCGGCCCCGTCTGCCACGCGAACGCGCTGCCCGGCTCCAAAATGACGCGAAGATTCGGATGGCGACGCTTGAAATCCTTCAACAGTCTGACGAGCAATGCCACGTTGTAGTCCTTGCGCGTCATCAGATGGCCACCACCGAAGTTGATCCACTTCAACTGCGGAAACCAGCGCGAAAATTTCTCCTCGATGTGCGACAACGTGCGCTCAAATTCCTCGGCACTGCTCTCGCAATGGCAATGGCAGTGGAAGCCGTCGATGGCGTCGGGAAGTTGTTCGGGCAGTTTGTCGGCGGTGATGCCGAATCGCGTTCCGGGCGCACAAGGATTGTACAAATCGGTGGCGATTTCGCTGTATTCGGGATTGATTCTGATGCCCATCGACACGCGGTGGTCGGCCTGCCCCACCCTTTCGTGGAACCGCTCGTACTGCGTCAGCGAATTGAAAGTCAAATGGCTCGAACAACGAATGATTTCGTCGATTTCATCGTCGGTGTAGCAGGGCGAATACGTGTGCGCCAGACTGCCGAACTCCTCGGCGGCGAGTCTGGCCTCGGCCAACGAACTGGCGGTTGTCGAAGAAATATACTCGCGAAAAATCGGGAACGTCTTCCACAGCGCAAATGCCTTGAACGCCAAAATGATTTCCACATCGGCCTCACGCGCCACGCCACGAATCAACTCCAGATTTTCGCGCAGCCGCTTCTCTTCTATAATATAAATAGGTGTAGGAACACCCTCGTAAGTCATCGGATTCACTTTCATGGTGCAAAAATAACGATTTTACCAGATTTTTTATTTTTTTGTATGTTAAAAACTGAAAAAAAATGTATTTGAATGAGGAAAAATGCTACCTTTGCAACAGAATCCAGAGAAAGATTTCAATTCACATGAGCGCAAACAACTCTTTTTTGGTGTTTTCAGGCACGAAAACACGCTATCTCGCAGAAAAAATCTGCGCCAGTCTCGGTTGCCCTCTCGGTAACTTAGTCATCACCCGATTTTCCGACGGCGAATTTGCCGTCTCGTATGAAGAATCGATTCGCGGACGCGATGTTTTCCTCGTCCAGAGCACGTTCCCCTCGTCAGACAACCTGATGGAACTGCTGCTGATGATCGATGCCGCCAAACGTGCGTCGGCACGGACGATCAACGCCGTGATTCCGTATTTCGGATGGGCGCGGCAAGACCGCAAGGACAAGCCTCGCGTGAGCATCGGTGCGAAACTCGTGGCCGACCTGCTGAGTGCCGCCGGCATCGACCGCCTCATCACGATGGATCTGCACGCCGACCAGATTCAGGGCTTTTTCGATGTTCCCGTCGATCACCTCTACGCGTCGATGGTGCTACTGCCCTATTTGCAGAGCCTCCGACTCGACAATCTCTGCATTGCGTCGCCCGACGTGGGCGGTTCGAAGCGTGCCAACGCCTACGCGAAATACCTCGGCTGTCCGCTTGTGTTGTGTAACAAGACGCGCGCACGCGCCAACGTGATTGAAACGATGCAGATTATCGGCGACGTGGAGGGGAAGAACGTGGTGATTATCGACGATATGGTCGATACCGCCGGCACCATCACGAAGGCTGCCGACCTGATGATGGAAGCTGGTGCGCAGAGCGTCCGCGCTTGTGCGTCGCACTGCGTGATGAGCGGTCCGGCGAGCGACCGCGTGCAGGAGTCGGCCCTCGAAGAGATGGTTTTCACCGACTCGATTCCCTACACCAACCGCTGCTCAAAGGTAAAACAGCTTTCCGTGGCCGACATGTTTGCCGAGACCATCCGTCGAGTGGTGGACAACGAAAGCATCAGTTCGCAGTATTTGATTTAACGAAAAAAGGCAGTCTGAGACTGCCTTTTTTCTTATCGTACAAGTGGAGATTACATCATGCCACCCATGCCCGGGGCACCACCCATCGGCATGGCGGGTTCCTTCTCGGGCTTATCGACGATGACGCATTCCGTGGTGAGGAACATTCCTGCGATGGAAGCGGCATTCTCCAGTGCCACGCGAGCCACCTTTGCGGGGTCGATGACACCAGCCTCGCGCAGGTCTTCGTACTGGTCGAGACGGGCATTGTAGCCGAAGTCGCCCTTGCCCTCGCGCACCTTCTGCACGACCACAGCACCCTCGCCACCGCCATTGACGGCGATTTGGCGCAGCGGCTCCTCGATGGCACGGCAGATGATGTTGATACCCGTCTGCTCGTCGGCATTGTCGCCCTTCAGAGCAGCCAGAGCCTGCTGTGCGCGGATGTAGGTCGTACCGCCACCAGCCACAACGCCTTCCTCGATGGCAGCACGTGTGGCGCAGAGCGCATCATCAACACGGTCTTTCTTCTCCTTCATTTCCACTTCGGAGTTGGCACCGACGTAGAGCACGGCCACACCGCCAGCCAGCTTGGCCAGGCGCTCCTGCAGCTTTTCCTTGTCGTAGGTGCTCTTCGTGTTGGCAATTTCGTTCTTGATTTGGTTCACGCGGTCGGCGATGGCCTGCTTCTGACCGGCACCGTTCACGATGGTCGTGTTGTCCTTATCGACAGTCACCTTCTCGCAGGTTCCGAGCATTTCGAGCGTAGCCTGCTCCAGCGTCAGACCCTTTTCCTCGCTGATGACGGTGCCACCCGTCAGCACGGCGATGTCTTCGAGCATAGCCTTGCGACGATCGCCAAAACCAGGAGCCTTCACGGCGCAAATCTTCAGACCGCCGCGCAGACGGTTCACCACAAGCGTGGTCAGCGCCTCAGAATCGACGTCCTCGGCAATGACGAGCATCGGACGGCCACTCTCGGCGGCAGGCTGCAAAATGGGCAGGAAGTCCTTGATGTTCGAGATTTTCTTGTCGTAGAGCAAGATGTAGGGATGCTCCATCACGCACTCCATTTTCTCAGAGTCGGTGATGAAGTAGGCCGACAGATAGCCACGGTCGAACTGCATTCCCTCGACCACGCCGATGTGCGTGTCACGGCTTTTCGACTCTTCGATGGTGATGACACCGTCTTTCGACACCTTGCGCATGGCGTCAGCCAGCAGTTTGCCGATTTCAGGGTCGTTGTTGGCCGAAACCGTTGCCACCTGCTCGATTTTGTCGTAGTTGTCGTTCACCTTCTCAGCCGACGAGGCGATGTGCTCCACAACGGCCTTCACAGCCTTGTCGATACCGCGCTTCAAATCCATCGGATTCGCGCCTGCGGTGACGTTTTTCAGACCTTCGGTGACGATGGCCTGAGCCAGAATCGTTGCCGTTGTCGTGCCATCGCCAGCGTCGTCGCCCGTCTTCGAGGCCACGCTTTTCACGAGTTGTGCACCCGTGTTCTCGAAATGGTCTTCGAGTTCCACTTCCTTCGCCACGGTCACACCGTCTTTCGTAATCTGCGGCGCACCGAACTTCTTTTCAATCACTACGTTGCGACCTTTCGGGCCGAGCGTCACCTTCACTGCGTTTGCCAACTGATCGACACCCTTTTTCAAGAGGTCGCGGGCTTCTGTTGTATATACGATTTCCTTTGCCATAATTGTTAATTTTTAATTGTTAATTGATAATTGCGAGCACGTCGCTCTGGCGCATGATGAGATACTTCTCGCCGTCGAGTTCCAGCTCCGTGCCGGCGTATTTGCCGTAGAGCACTTCGTCGCCCTCTTTGAGAATCATTTCTTCGTCTTTCGTGCCCTTTCCTGCGGCAACAATCTTGCCACGAAGGGGTTTTTCCTTTGCCGTGTCGGGGATGATGATTCCGCCGACCTTCTCTTCAGCCGCCGTGGGTAGCACCAGCACGCGGTCTGCCAATGGTTTGATGTTCATAGTTTTTTGTATTTTTTGATTGATAAATAAGAAATTTCTTCTTTCGACGATACGAAAACCGTGCCAAACTGACAAGACTGACAATCTGGCACGAATTTTTTGGAAAAACATCGATAAAGAATGGAAAAATGAAAAAAAAACAGATTTCCTTTCGTTTTTTATCAGAATTTTTTATCTTTGCAGTGGAATTGTTTATCAAAAAGTATTACTATGCCTAAAATCTCTAACCGAGGGCATCAAATGCCCGAATCGCCCATCAGAAAGTTGGCTCCTTTGGCTTTTGAAGCGAAAAGACAAGGAAAAACCGTCTATCATCTCAACATCGGACAACCCGACCTGCCTTCGCCGCAAGTCGGCCTCGATGCGCTGAAAAACATCGACCGCAACGTGCTGGAATACTCGCCCTCACAGGGTTTTCTCAGTTACCGCGAGAAATTGGCGAAATATTATGCCAAGCACAACATCGACGTGACAGCCGACGACATCATCGTCACTTCGGGCGGTTCCGAGGCCGTTATGTTCGCGTTTCTCGCTTGTCTGAATCCAGGCGACGAAATCATCATTTCCGAACCGGCCTATGCCAATTATATCTCGTTTGCCATTTCGACAGGTGCCGTCATTCGCACCATCACATCGACCATCGAAGACGGTTTTGCGCTTCCAAAAATGGAGAAATTCGAAGAACTCATCAACGAGCGCACCCGAGCCATTTTGATTTGCAATCCCAACAATCCGACAGGCTATGTCTATTCTCGTGAAGAAATGGAGCAGCTACAAGCCATCGTAAAAAAACACGACTTGTATCTTTTCTCCGACGAAGTTTATCGCGAATACATCTACACAGGCTTTCCATACGTTTCGGCCTGCCATTTGAAAGAGATTGAACAGAATGTCATTCTCGTCGATTCGGTGTCGAAACGATATTCCGAGTGTGGAATCCGCATCGGTGCCGTGGTGACGAAAAACGAGGAAGTGAGAACTGCCATCTTGAAACTTTGTCAGGCTCGACTGTCGCCCCCGCTGATTGGACAAATTGTGGCAGAAGCCTCGTGCGATACGCCCGAAAGTTATTTCCGCAACGTGTTCGACGAGTATGTGGAACGCAGAAATTGCCTCATCGAGGGATTGAACAACATTCCGGGCGTTTATTCGCCCATGCCAATGGGAGCATTCTACACGGTGGCGAAACTGCCGGTGGACAATGCCGAAAAATTCTGCCGTTGGTGTTTGGAAGAATTCGACTTCGAAGGTGAAACCGTGATGATGGCGCCCGCTTCCGGATTCTATGCGACGCCTGGGCTCGGAACCAACCAAGTTCGCATCGCCTACGTGTTGAAAAAAGCCGATTTGGAACGCGCCCTTCTCGTTTTGCGCAAAGCACTCGAATCTTACCCCGGAAGAGTCTGATTTTATTGGTCTTTTACGACGATTTTTCCATCGTTTGTGATGCCTGCAACACTCACTCTGATGCGGGTTTCACGGCTATTGTTGTAGATGGTTTTACTGAATTTTCCGTCTTCGTCGGGTCGGGCATTGGGATTCCAATAGAGCGTGCGGCGATAGTCGGTGGGCTCGGGCGGAACGGTATGGCCGTAGTCGGGCGAGTAGAACGCCTCGGGCTCGGCGAAACCCGGCAACAGATAACGGCGGTCGCGGTAGGTGTATTGCTTGCCATCGTTGGGAATGGTTTCATAGACGACGGTGATGTCCTCGCGATTGACGCTTTCGGTGTAGAGCGTGTCGGGGTTTCGAGGCTCGAAATCGGTGTAGAATCGGAAATTTTGCAGTCGATTGAGGTGTAAATCCTTGAAAATGGCAGCTTCCGAACGATTTTTCACCGTTTCGTTCGTGCTCTGATAGTCCTGATAGAAGGTGTAGGCTCGATCGAGTTGATGGCCGTCGGCGATACGTGCGCGAACATTGTATTTCACATAGCGACCCATATTGCCGTAGAGCGTGAAACAGGCGGTTCGGGGGAAACTGCCCATATTGACAAGTCCCCACGAAAGACCGCGGTCGGTGGCATCGTTGTAGAGGTCGTAGGCATCAACAACGTGGGCAGGTTTCGTGTAATCGACTGCCCTGCGACCGCGCCGTCGCGCACTGACATTGACCTGCGAGAGCGTATGGTCGCCGTCGAGTCGCGAACCGTCTAAATCGACTTCTTCCTCGACGCTGACATTCGTCGCAACGTAGTCGGGCTGATGTTTTTCATACCAACTGTATTCGCGGGCAAAAACGGGATAGAACAGGTCGCGCTTCACGTAGAAATCGGCATATTGGTCTTCGTTGAGGCGCTGTTTGTCGAAGCCTCGCTCCATCGATTTTTTCACGGAATCTTTCTGTTCGTAAGCCTTCATAAATAGGATGGCGTGGCCGTAGTAAGGTGGTAGTTCAAAAACGAACGCGCCACCGTTTTTCGTCAGTTGCACGGCTCCGGCAGTTTGTCCGCCGCCTGTCAGTTCGGCTTCGACAAGCACTTCGTGTTTCAGTCCGCCGTGGTTCGCGCCAGACACCGTAGTTGTCGAAAAACTCGCGAAATCGGGCTCCTCGACCACTGAAGTGGCCTTTGCTTCGGCATCGTCGGCCTGTGCGTTGTCGTCGTTGGTCTCAGTGAAAGTTCCGCCCGTTCCCAGGCCCGAATTGGCGTTGTTGGTTTGCTGTTGTTGGGCGATAACAGACGTGCGGCTGTTCAGTCCCTCGACTTGGTCGCGCTGCATCCCCTGCACGTCGAGCATCGGATAGACCGCGCCCTCGACCGTGAGCGTTTGTTCGGGCTTGTAGCGCAGCGTTTTCACGGGTCGGTAGCGGCGCCAACCCTGCACCATCATCAGCAGGTCGAGGCGCGAACGGTGTTCTGCATCGTCGCGCTCAAAATAGTAGGCAGGATAGGCCACAAAGCCCTTCAAATCGGACGCGAGCAGCAGTTCGGTGAGCATATTTCCGTCGTCGTAGGAAGGGTCGTCGGTGTGAGCATCGCGCACGGCGACAGAAAACGACGTCGGGTTCGCCAAAGAAGCCTGAACTTCGAGCGGAATAGCCTCGTAAGGATCGAAATCGGTTTTTCCGCCCGTCGAAACCTGCATCGGAACCGCCACGTCGCCGTTGTTCACGAAAAACAGGCGCGAAGCCAGCACATTTCGGTTTTCATCAAAAATCAGCAGTTCGTTGATGCCGGTGGGGAGGGTGTTCGGTGTTAGGTGATGGGTGGTGGATGTTGCAAGCGATTGTTTTTCAAAATGGACGAGGCGACCGCGACACAGCACTGCCACACCGACCATTTTCCCTAGAAATTCGGGGCTGGCGAAAAGCGAAACGACGATGTTTTTGCCATTCGATTCGTTTTTCAACGCCAACGAAACACCTTGTTTCTCGACCTTCGGCAGATTGAACGAATATTCCTTTCCTCGCCACGAAAAACGGGCTTTCAAATCTGTTTTTCCACTTTCGAGTTGGAAAATGCCACGCCCCATATAGTCGGTTTTCAAGGTGGTTCCGTCGCTGAGTTTTCCCTCTAAATCGACGGCTTTTCCATATTGGTCGGTCAGTTCAAAAGCCACGCGCGAAGGCTGTTTTTCGACCAATTGACCGCCTTCAGGATAGAATCGGCAAATGAGTTCCTCCTTCGGCTCGCGGCGCACGTCCTGTTTCGGTCGTGCGTACATATATTTTCCTGCGAAATCGCCCTGCTGTTCGGGTTTGCTGTAAATCGGCAACACGCGCGAAAACAGCCCGTCCCACTCGCGAAAAAAGTCGGCAGCCATCTGGTTGTTGTAGAAAAGGTGGCGATCCTCGCGGCTATAATGGCGGTGCGACACGTTGAAATTCAGCATCCAGCGCGTGTAGGCACGCAGTTCGTAGTAGCCCGAATAGAGCGAGTCTTTCAGCACGAACTGGCCGCAGGTGTGCCCCTGATTCGCCACGATGATTCGCTGCCGCTCGACCACGAGTCCGTCGGGCGAGAGCAGTTCGACGTAGAGCACACGGCTCATATCGGTCGGTCGGAGGTCGTCGGCGCGGAGCACGTAAGCCTTGTACCACAGCGTATCGCCCACGAAATAGCACGTGTTATCCGTGTGGACATACACCTTTTCCTGCACTTGCGCATTGTTTTCCAGTGCCTCCTTCAATTGGTCGAAACCATCGGCATTGGCGGTCAGAAAAGCCATCGCCAACAGGCAGCAAATCGAAAAAAATCGTTTCATCGTTCAAAAAATCGTGATTTTCGTAAAATTTTCATCCAAAAACCGCTCCAAACGGCTCGGATTATCATCCGCAAAGATAAGCATTTTTTCAAGAATGGAAAAATCGTCTGTCTGAATTTTTGATTTTTTTGATTTTTTTTGCGGAATCCGTTCCCATCGAATCATTTTTTTTTGTAATTTTGCAGGATAAAATGCTAACAATCATCATAAAAATTCAGAAAATATGAAACAGACCATCCTTGTGACTGGCGGAACCGGCTTCATCGGTTCGCACACGACCGTAGAACTGCAAGAGGCAGGCTACGAAGTAGTTATCGTTGACAATCTGTCGAACTCGAAGATTGAAGTGCTCGACGGCATCGAGAAAATCACGGGCATTCGTCCGGCATTTGAAAAGGTCGATTTGCGCGACTTTGACGCGACGGAGGCCGTTTTCCAGAAGTATCCGAACATCAAGGGCATCATCCATTTCGCCGCATCGAAGGCTGTGGGCGAGAGCGTCGAAAAACCGCTGCTCTACTACCGCAACAACCTCGTTTCGCTCATCAACCTGCTCGAACTGATGCCGAAATACGACGTGAAAGGCATTATTTTCTCGTCGTCGTGCACGGTCTATGGTCAGCCGACGAAGGAAAACCTGCCCGTCACCGAGGAGGCCCCGATTCAGAAGGCGCTGTCGCCCTACGGCAACACGAAGCAAATCAACGAGGAGATTATCGCCGACTACATCCATTCGGGAGCCCCGATTAAATCGGTGGTTTTGCGTTATTTCAACCCCATCGGAGCCCATCCGAGTGCGGAAATCGGCGAACTGCCCGTCGGCGTGCCCAACAACCTGATTCCTTTCGTGACACAGACGGCCATCGGCGTGCGCGAGCAACTGCGAATCTTCGGCAACGACTACAACACGCCCGACGGCACTTGCATCCGCGACTACATCTACGTGGTCGATTTGGCGAAGGCGCACGTGAAGGCGATGACGCGCGTGCTCGACCTAGACGGCGACGCGCTCGAATATTTCAACATCGGAACAGGTCGCGGACTTTCGACGCTCGAAGTGGTCGAGACGTTTGAAAAGGCGACTGGCGTGAAGGTGAACTGGACGTATGCACCGCGTCGCGAAGGCGATATTGAGAAGGTTTGGGGCAATGTCGATAAGGCGAATCGCGTGCTGGGCTGGAAGGCCGACACGCCCGTCGATGAGGTGCTTGCCACGGCGTGGAAATGGCAGAAAAAACTGCGCGAAGATGGTGTGATGTAAAATATTTTGACAAATGAAGGCAAGAATGTTGGCTGTGGCAGTTCTTTTCGGACTGTGCAGCCTGAGCAGCATTGCTCAAGAGAAAAAATCGTTTACGCTCGAAGACCTGAATTTCGGCGGCACGAACTATCGGAATATGATTCCGAAGACGCAATACTACAAGTGGTGGGGCGACGAGTTGGTGCGAATCGACGGGAAGGAATACTATCTCGTCGATAAGAAATCGGGCAAGGAAACGCTCGTTCGCGACACGGAAAAAGTGAACGAAATCAAGCAATTTCAGAAGAAAAACGAGCGTTCTTTCGTAAAAGATAACAACTTTTATGTCGTTGGCAATCAAGGAGATACAATTCAACTGACGACCGATGGCTCACGCGAAATTGTTTATGGGCAGAGTGTCCATCGCAACGAGTTCGGCATCGACGGCGGAACGTTTTGGAGTCCCGACGGGCAGCGCGTGGCGTTCTATCGGATGGACCAGTCGAAAGTGGCCGACTATCCGCAGGTGAACATCAAGGCGCGGTCGGCGGCCTACGAGCCTGACAAATACCCGATGGCAGGCGAACAAAGCCACGACGTGACGATTGGAATCTACGACTTGAAGACCGGCAAAACGATTTTTCTCGAAACACCTAAAAGCAACGATACCAAGCAGTTACCCGAGTCGGGAAAGATGGACTATCAGGCTGTTTATTTCACGAATGTTGCTTGGTCGCCCGACAGCAAGACGATTTACGTTTTTGAACTCAACCGCGACCAAAACGACTGCCGACTGGTCAGTTACGATGCCGAAAAAGGCCATCGTTTGCAGGAACTCGACCTCGAAACCTCGACGAAATATGTCGAGCCGATGCATCCCATCACGTTTTTGCCTTGGGATTCGTCGAAATTCCTGTTCCAAAGCCAGCGCGACGGCTATCGCCACCTCTATCTCTACGATCTGAAAAAAGGCCGTTCGACCCAACTGACGAGCGGAAAATGGGTCGTGATGGAGTTGATGGGCTTCAACGAAAAGGCGAAGTCGGTCATCATCGCATCGAACGAAATCAGCCCGATTCAGCGCAACCTTTTTGCCGTCGATGTGAAGTCGGGACGGCGCACGCTGCTCGACAACGGTCGTGGCTACCATTCTGGCGAACTTTCCGCAAGCGGACAATGGCTGCGCGACAGCTATTCCGAGCCCGATGTGCCGCGTGTCATCGCTGTCACCAACACGCAAAAACCGTCGCCCAAGACGCTTTTCACCGCCGAAAATCCGTGGAAAGACTACAATGTGCCCGAATATTCGTGTGGAAAACTGAAAACGGCTGACGGCCAGACCGACCTTTATTATCGAATGGTGAAACCCGTCGATTTCGACCCGACGAAGAAATATCCAACCGTCATCTACGTCTATGGCGGTCCGCACGCCCACAACGTCGATGCCCGCTGGCACTACGGTTCGCGCAGTTGGGAGACCTATATGGCGCAAAAGGGCTATCTGCTCTTCATTCTCGACAATCGCGGTTCGGAAAATCGCGGTCGCGACTTCGAGCAGGCCACGTTCCGTCGGTTGGGTCAGGTCGAAACCGAAGACCAGATGCAGGGCGTGAAGTTCTTGCAGTCGCTGCCCTACGTCGATGCCGACCGCATCGGCGTTCACGGCTGGTCGTATGGCGGTTTTATGACCATCACGATGATGACGCGCCACCCCGAAATCTTCAAGGTGGGCGTGGCTGGCGGCCCTGTCATCGACTGGAAATGGTACGAGGTGATGTACGGCGAGCGCTATATGGACACGCCACAGCAGAATCCCGAGGGCTACAAGGAGGCGTCGCTGATTGAGCAGGCCAAAAACCTCAAGGGAAAACTGCAAATCATCACGGGCTACAACGACGACACGGTGGTGCCGCAGCATTGCCTGTCGTTCATCTACGAGTGTAACAAGGTGGGCACGCAGCCCGATTTCTACGTCTATCCGCTCGAAGGCCACAATATGCGCGGTCATCAGTCGGTGCACCTGCACGAACGCATTACGCAGTATTTTGAGGACTTCTTGAAGTGAGGAGTGTGAAGTGTGAAGTGTGGAGTGAAAATTGTCAAATCGTAAAATAGTCAAATAGTAAATTATGGGAGTTCGTCACGTTTTGATGCCGTTTTTTCCTGAAAATGAACGGGAAAAGACCGCGTTCTATCCGACGGTAGAACTGAAAAAGAGTTTGAGAATCCTGCTGCTTGGCAGCGGTGGTCGCGAACACGCGCTGGCGTGGAAAATCGCGCAGAGTCCGAAGTGCGAAAAACTCTTCATTGCGCCGGGAAATGCAGGAACGCGGAGCATCGGCGAGAATGTCGAAATCGGAGTGAACGATTTTGAGAGTTTGAAGAATTTCGCCGCCGACAATGGTGTTGATATGGTGGTTGTCGGTCCCGAAGACCCGCTTGTGAACGGCATCTACGACGATTTCCGAACCGACCAACGTACCTGCCACATTCCCGTCATCGGACCGTCGAAGGCAGGGGCTGTGCTCGAAGGGTCGAAAGACTTCGCCAAGGCGTTTATGCAGCGACACAACATCCCGACGGCTCGCTATCAGACCTTCGACGCGGCACATTTGGACGAAGGAATCGCCTTTCTCGAAACGCTGAAAGCACCCTACGTGCTGAAAGCCGACGGACTTTGCGCAGGCAAGGGCGTGCTCATCGTTCCGACGCTCGAAGAGGCGAAAAAAGAACTTCACGAAATGCTCGGTGGAATGTTCGGCAACGCATCGGCTCGCGTCGTCATCGAGGAATTTCTCAGCGGCATCGAATGTTCCGTTTTCGTGCTCACCGACGGCGAACACTACCAAATTCTGCCCGAAGCGAAAGACTACAAGCGCATCGGCGAGGGCGACACAGGACTGAACACTGGCGGAATGGGCAGCGTTTCGCCCGTGCCGTTTGCCACGAAGGAATGGATGGGAAAGGTCGAAAATCGCATCATCCGACCGACCGTCGAGGGACTTCGCGCCGAGGGAATCGACTACAAAGGTTTTATTTTCTTCGGCCTCATCAACGTGCAGGGCGACCCCTACATCATCGAATACAACTGTCGAATGGGCGACCCCGAGACCGAAACGGTGATGCTGCGCCTGAAGAGCGACATCGTTGATTTGTTCAAGGGCGTGGCAGCAGGAAATCTCGACCAAAAACACATCGAATTCGACGAACGCGCCGCCGTGTGCGTGATGCTCGTCAGCGGTGGCTATCCCGAAGCCTACAAAAAGGGCTATCCGATTAGTTTTCCATCGCTATCATCCCCCCATTTGGGGGGAACGAGGGGGGCTTCCAACACCATCATCTTCCATGCAGGAACAGCCCTGAAAGACGGCGAAGTGGTCACCAACGGCGGTCGCGTCATTGCCGTTTCTTCCTACGGAAAAGACAAGGCCGAAGCACTCGCTAAATCGTTTGAAGTGGCGCAGAAAATCGACTTTACTGACAAATATTTTAGACGAGATATTGGAAAAGATTTATAGATGATAAGAAGACTACAGAACCAAATCGCCGAGAGCCGTTGGGCGTTGCCACTGACCGCCATCTACGGCGCAGCCATCGTCGTGTTGCTCGGTGCCGTCGAGCGTCAGATGTGGGCACAAACCGCCCTACTCGCCCTTTCCACGCTGCTGATGGTCGAACTCAACAATGCCAACGCCCTCATCCGCATCTACAGCCGAATGGTGTCGTGCTCGTTTCTCGTGCTCACCCTGATGGCCACCTATCTCTTCCCCTCCATCGAGGGCGGAGTCGTGGGCGCGGCCTTCATCGCGTTCTACATCTTCTTCCTGCAAGCCTACCAAGACAAAACGGCTGTCAGCCCCATTTTCACGGCTTTCCTCACCATCGGCATCGCCAGCCTGTTTTTCGTGCAGATACTCTTTTTCGTGCCCCTTTTCTGGCTGCTGATGGCCGTCCGTTTGCAGGCATTCAGCCTCCGCACGTTCTGCGCCTCGCTGCTTGGACTGATTACGCCCTACTGGTTGGTGGCCGGCTATTTCCTGTACCAAGCCGACTACACGACTCCCCTCAATCATTTCACTGAACTCACGCGATTCGCCCTACCTGCGACGATTGACATTTCGCAATACCAGCATCCGCTCGTCACCTTCGCGTTCATCGTCGTTCTCACGTTCACGGGCATCATCCATTTCCTGCGGCAGCGAAGCAAGGACAAACTGCGCACGCAAATCATCTACGAACTTTTTCTCATCGTCACGCTGTTCACCATTGTTTTCCTCGTTTTGCAACCGCAGCACTACGATTTCCTCCTGCGCATCCTCATCATCCACGCCTCCATTTTCATCGGACATTTCATTGCACTGACTCGCACGAAGATCACCAATATCGCCTTCATCGTCATCTTCATTTTGACGCTTGCGATCACGGCATTTCATTTCATTTTTAGTTCAAAATTTGATGGATTTTCTCATTGATTTTCTGGCTGGTTACGGCTATTGGGGTATGTTCGTCGCGGCATTTTTCGCCGGCAGCTTTTTCCCGTTCAGCAGCGAGGCCGTGATGTTGGCACTTCTCGCCGCCGGACTCGACCCGTGGCCGCTCGTCGTCTATGCCACTGTCGGAAACGTCTTGGGCGGTGGTTTTAACTATTGCGTCGGACGGATGGGACGGCTCGACTGGATTGAGAAATACCTCCACGTGAGCGAACAGAGCCTGCGCCGTGCCGAGCGGTTTATGGCGGGTCGCGGTGCGCTGATGGGCTTTTTCGCCTTTCTGCCCGTGCTCGGCAGTGCCATCACCATCGCCCTCGGCCTGATGCGAGCCAACATTCCCCTTTCCTTCCTCAGCATCACCGTCGGAAAATTCCTTCGCTACGTGCTGTTGGCGTATAGCGTTGCGACGCTGTTTTGAGTTTTTTTTGGCGGCGAAAAGCATCAAAAGAATCGGGCGTAAACTCCAATTTTTGGAAAGTTTCCGCCCGATTTCATTGTTTTTCAGTTACGTTTTATTCTTCCAACACCGAGAACTCTGCCCCCGTCGCAAAGTCGCGACCGTCTTGCGAGGAAAGGGCGGTGAAACGAAGGTAGCGGGCTTGCTGCGGCTTGGCGAAAAGAACGCGCTTTTCTTTGCCACCCGCGTCGAACTTGCCTTCGCAAACGGGTTCGCTCCACGTTTTTCCGTCGTTGGAAACCTGCACGCGATACTGCTTGATATGACCGTTTGACGAGTCCTGACGGGGCAGATAGACGAAGCCCTTGAGCCGTTTCTGCGTGCCGCAGTCGAAGTCAATCCAGTGGGGATAATTCGCCACCGTGACACTCCACATCGTGTGCCAATAGGTGTTGGGGTTGCCATCGACGAGGTGCTCGGCATCGCCCTCGCCACTCTCAACGCTGCTGGCGAAAGTCACCGTGACGGGAATGTGGTCGATTTTGTCGAAATGCTGCACGAAAACGGGACCGGCCAAATTGCCGTAGTTGTCGAGTTTCACACCAGCTACGACAGTGCCGCCTTCGCGAAGGTTGAACGGTCCGACATAGCGCAGCGGCTTGATGGCTCTCACTTGGTCTAAAGTGGCGTTTTGGGGGATGATCCTGTAGTAAACTTCCCGATAGCTGTTCGACGGAATGGTGCCATTATTCGAAATGATGCGGGCGAGGCCGTTCTGGTCGCGTCTGATTTGCAGTGGTTTCATTCCGTTGAATTTCGGATGATAGATGTCGGCTGTTGGCTGTTGCGAGTTGAACGGACGAATCATAAAGCCGAAAAGGTGCTGCGAGGCTTTCACGCGGTCGGGTTCGAGCGGAGGGGCTTGTCCGCAAGAGTTGCCACCGAGTCCCGTAATCGCCATATCGAGGTGGAGCCAGTTGCCCGACGAGGCAGGCAGTTCGTGCGGATGGTTCGCCATTGCGAGTTCCTGCGCCGACCACGGCAACACGCTGACCGACATCGGCTCACGACCGATGAACAGGGCTCCTGCGCCATTGTTGTCGGCGAGCGAG
>JAFPYO010000018.1:0-21676 GCA_017412145.1 Prevotella sp. | reverse complement strand
TCTTCTGGTGTTAAACCAATGACTCAGACAAATTCTGCTGACGGTTCCATCTATAATCTCAATGGCCAGAAAGTGGAGGATGTCACAACAAACGGCGTTTATATTCAGAACGGACAGAAAAAGGTCGTGAAAAAATAAAACGTTTACCTATTGGATGAATTTATTTTATAATATTTTTGCAAGAAGATATAATATATTATGAGTAAAGACAGAAAAATGTTGAAGGCTCTTGGCTTTGAGGGTTTCAAGAGTATGGGAGAATTGATGGCAGGGGAAAAATCGCTGATTCCTGCTCAGATGGGTGTTTATGTCGTTCTTCGCGAGAGCGATTCCGAGCCTCAATTTTTGGAAGAGGGAACAGGTGGCTTTTACAGAAGAAAGAATCCAAATGTTTCTATTTCGGAATTACAATCGAACTGGGTAGAAAAAACTTCTATAGTTTATATTGGGAAAGCAGGTGGCACGAAATATTCTACTACACTGAACAAACGCTTAGGTCAATATCTCCGATTTGGACAAGGGGCAAATGTCGGGCATAGGGGAGGTCGCTACATCTGGCAGTTGCAGGATTCACGCGATTTAATAGTTTGTTGGAAAAGGCTGTATTCCGAGGAGCCTCTCGAAGTAGAGCGACAGATGATTGAAGATTTCAAATCTTCTCATTCAGGCAGGCGACCATTTGCAAATCTGAGGGACTAAGTAAGAATGCCCACCGAACTTTTCGCGGTGGGCATCTTGTTTTTTGATTTTATGCCCCGACAAAATCCAACGGATTCCGTTTGATAACGAGCGGATAGCGTTCGGGATGGCGGAGGCTGTCGATTTCGAGGTCCACATCAAGGTCGGGCCATTCAATGGCCTCGTCGCCAGACATCTGCACGTTCAGCACGTTGCGGATTGGCGCGTCCTGCATCCAAGGAATGCGGTTGTACGACAGGAAATAGTCGTTTCCTTGCACCGAGAGCATAATGCCTTGGGCGTTAATCATCAATACGCTTACTTCGCTTTCGCGTCTGAATACTGGACTCATATTTTTTTCGTTTTCGCCTGCAAAAATACAAAAAGTTTTGGAATTCCAATTCAAAATTGTATTTTTTTGATTTTACGCCCCGACAAAATCCAACGGATTCCGTTTGATGACGAGCGGATAGCATTTGATAACTGAAAAATTATGCAGCCTTCCCTAATTCGTAAAGATGTTCGGGTGCGATGTCGATGCTGCCGTTGAGCCAACAGACCGTCCAGCCGTCAAGGTCGAAATGGTCGAAAACGGCTTTATCGCGTAACGGCGCAAAAAACGGATATTTTTCAATCAGAGGCAGGCAATCGAAAATCCGATGACAGCCATCGTTGAAAGTCAGATGCAGCACATAGCCGTCCATCAGGTGGGCATCCGTAACCCATTTCAGTTCGTTCTTCTGTTCCATAGGCTTAGTCGAGGGGATTGATAGTTACCAGTGTTTCGCCATTTTCCATCCGCTGCCAGTTGGCCATCAGTTCGCTTTTGTGTTGGTCGAGCCATTCAAAAACAAGGTTCAGTGCACGACGCGGCATTTGGCCTGTGACACTTCCTGTCTGAATGTCGATGGTGGCACGATACTCGTTGTAGCGCACGTGGAAGTGCGGCGGATTGTGGTCAGGCAGATACATCGTAATGATGATTCCGTAGAAACGACAAATCTCTGGCATATTGTTCTTTTTATTGATTACGCTTGCAAATTTACGGAAAGTTTTTGAAATTCCATTCAGTTTTACGAAAAAAAATGCAAAAATCACTCGCTCAACTGCGCTTCCAGAAACTCGGCGGCATCGGCGACGCAGTCGGGACATTCGCGCAGTGGTTCCTTCGTGCCAACACCTTTGAGGAGCCGACACTGCGTGGCTCCGTTGCGCTGCTGAAACTGCGTCATCACCTGTCGCATCGCCTTCATCGATTGGGCTTTGTCCTTCGTCGCCATACCGAGAACGATGCCAGCGCCGACGAGTGCGCCGCAGGTTCCCTCCATATTTCCCATACCCACAGCAAAGGCGTTTCCGACGTTTCGAGCCGTCGCGTCGTCGAGGCTGATTCGGTCGGCGTAGGTGCAGACGATGGCCTGTGCGCAGTTGTGCGAGCCGCAGCGTTTCTTTTCCGCTGCCAGATGTTTCCGTGTTTCCATTTTTACAGATATTTCAAAAATTCGTCGGGTCGGTCGATGATGGTTTCGATACCTTCGGCGACCAACCGTTCACGCGGCACAAAACCCCACGAACACGCTACGAACGGCACTTCAGCATTCCGCGCCGTGTCACGATCGACGAGGCTGTCGCCGATGTAGAGTGCATCGCCGGGCAGTTCCTTGCGAATGTCGAAAACGATTTGCGGACAGGGTTTCCGTTCGATTCCCTCGCGCTCGCCGAGGATGCAGTCGAACGTGTCGGGGAAAATCTGCGCCACGATGTGCTTCGTGGCCGCGTCGTATTTGTTGCTTGCGACCGCCAACCGATGCCCCTGCGCCTTGAGCGTGGCGAGGAGTTCGGGAATGCCGTCGTAGGGCCGCGTGTAGTCGGTGTTGTGGGCGTCGTAGTAGGGTACGAAATGCTCCCTGACGCGCAAAATATTCTCTTCGGTTCGCGCCGATTCTGGCAGTGCACGGCGAATGAGGTTGTTGATGCCGTTGCCCACCATCGACGGATAGTCCTCGATGGCGTGGGTCGGGTAGCCCGTCAGTTTCAGCGCGTAGTTGCACGCATAGCCCAAGTCGTCGATGGTGTTGAGCAGCGTGCCGTCTAAGTCGAAAATAATGGTCATAGTCACTTGTTTTTGAATTCTTCGGCAAAGTTACAGTTTTTTGGCGATATGTTGCTCTTTTTTTGCATAAATCGAGCCAAAAAGATGTTTTTTTATGCAGAAAGTTGTCGTTTGTTAGAAAAAAATCCGTATTTTTGCGCATCAATCAGAAAAGAACGAATATGAAACGAATCGTATTGATTTTGTCGTGGATGATTGGTTGTGCGACATTGGGCGTGGCACAAACGCTTGAGGAATGTCAGCAGGCGGCGGAACGCAACTATCCGCTGATTCGGCAGTTCGACCTCATCGAAAAGACGACCGAAATGACGTTGGCAAACATTCAGAAAGGCTGGTTGCCACAAGTTTCCGCCACGGCGCAGGCGACGTATCAGAGCGATGTGACGGCGTGGCCCAGTGAGATGAAGGCGATGATGACGGGAATGGGCATCGACCTGAAAGGGCTGACGAAAGATCAGTATCGCGTGGGCATCGACCTGAGCCAGACGGTGTTCGACGGCGGTCAAATCAGCAGTCAGCGACGCATCGCACGAGAGCAGGGCAGGGTGCAGGCGGCACAGGCGGAAGTCAGTTTGTATCAGGTGAGAAAGCGTGTGAACGAGTTGTATTTCGGGCTTCTTTTGCTTGACGAACAAATTGCGCTGAATAAGGATCTACAGGGACTTTTGGCTGCCAACGAGCGGAAATTGGCCTCGATGGTGACGCACGGAACGGCGGCGGAGAGCGACCTCAACAACGTGAAGGCTGAGCGGTTGAACGTGGTGCAGCAAATGACGAGTCTGGAGTCGCAAAAACGGCTGTTGCAGTCGATGTTGGCGGTGTTTTGCGGTTTTGATGCCACTGAAACGGGGTCGATTCAGGTCGTGAAACCATCGGTCGAATCGACGGAAACGGTTTCGGAGGCCGTTCGTCCCGAACTTCGCCTGTTTGATGCCCAAATTCGCCTCGCCGATGCGCAGGAAAAGGCGCTGAACTCGTCGCTAATGCCGAAGTTAGGCGTTTTTGCGCAGGGTTTCTACGGCTATCCCGGACTGAATCTGTTCGAGGATATGATGAATCGGAAATGGAGCGTGAACGGCATCGTCGGCGCACGGCTGACGTGGAACATCGGAGCGCTCTACACGCGCAAAAACGACAAGGCGAAGTTGCAGTTGCAGCGCGACCTGACGGAGTCGAATCGCGAGGTGTTCCTCTTCAACAATCGGCTGGAACAACTCCAGCAGAACGAGAACATTGCCCGCTACCGGCGACTGATGGCCGACGACGATGACATCATCGGTCTGCGCTCGGCAGTCAGAAAGGCATCGGAGTCGAAGTTGTCGCACGGCATCATCGATGTGAACGACCTCGTGCGCGACATCAACGCCGAGAATGCGGCTCGCGTCCAGCGTTCAATGCACGAAATCGAGCTGTTGAAAGCGATTTTCGACCACCAATATACAATGGGAAAACAATAAAAAACAGGAATATGAAAATGAATCATTTTGAAGCAGTAAAACGAATGGGAAAGGGCGTTTGGCTGACCCTTCTGCCCCTCATCGCCGCGTGTTCTTCGGGCGAGAAAAAATACGACGCCACAGGCACGTTTGAGGCGACCGAAATCACCGTTTCGGCGAAGGCGACGGGCGAATTGCAGTCGTTCGACATCGACGAGGGACAGACCGTCGAAAAAGACGCGACGGTGGGCAAAATCGATGCCTATCAGTTGCAGCAGACACGCGACCAACTCGACGCGCAGAAACGGCAGTTGGCCTCGTCGCGAAGTGCCACCGACAGCCGTCGGCTCGACCTCGAGAAGCAACTTTCGTCCATCAACCAGCAGATTGCCAACGCACAGCGCGAGCGACAGCGTTTCAGCGAACTGGTGAGCGACGGAGCCGTGCCGCGCAAGCAACTCGACGACATCAACAACCAAATCAAGGTGCTCGAAAGGCAGCGTGAGGCCACTCGCGACCAAATTCGCAGCAACAACGCGAGTCTGGCGGAGCAGAGCAAGGGCATCGGTGCGCAAATGGACGGAATCGACGCGCAGAAACGCCAGATTTCCGACCAGATTGCCAATGCCGAGGTGAAAGCGCCCATCAGTGGCACGGTGCTCGAGAAATTCGTCGAACAGGGCGAGTTTGTGAGCATCGGAAAACCGCTGTTCAAGGTGGCCGACACCGAAAATATGTTTCTACGAGCTTATGTCACGTCGGCGCAGTTGAAAGACATCAAAATCGGTCAGAAAGTGACGGTTTTCGCCGATTACGGCGACGGTGAGCGGAAGGAATACGAGGGTGTGGTTCGATGGATTTCGAGTCGCAGCGAATTTACACCCAAAACCATCCTCACCGACGATGAACGCGCCGATTTGGTGTATGCCGTGAAGGTCGCCATCAAAAACGATGGATTCGTGAAGATTGGAATGTATGGCGGGGTTTTGTGGAGTGTGAAGTGAGGAGTGTGAAGTGAAGAAATGAATGCGATTGAGGTAAAAAATATCAGCAAGAGTTACGGGCGCGTGATGGCACTCGACGATGTGTCGTTCAGCGTGGGGAAGGGCGAGGTTTTCGGACTCATCGGCCCCGACGGCGCTGGCAAGACCTCGATGTTTCGCATTCTTTGTTCGTTGCTCTTGCCCGACGCAGGCACGGCCTCGGTCGATGGGTTCGATGTGGTCGGTCAGATGCGCGAGGTGCGCTGTCGGGTGGGTTATATGCCCGGAAAATTCTCGCTCTATCAGGATTTGACGGTCGAGGAAAACCTGCAGTTTTTCGCCACACTTTTCGGCACGACCATCGACGAGGGCTACGATTCCATCAAGGCTATTTATCAGCAGATTGAACGCTTCAAAAATCGTCGCGCAGGGGCTCTTTCGGGCGGTATGAAGCAGAAATTGGCACTGAGTTGTGCGCTGGTGCATCAGCCGAGTGTGCTCTTCCTCGACGAACCCACGACGGGCGTCGATCCCGTCAGTCGCAAGGAACTCTGGGAAATGCTCGGAATGTTGAAAGAGCGCGACATCACCATCGTCGCTTCGACGCCCTATCTCGACGAGGTGCGCCGTTGCGAGCGCGTGGCGTTTCTCGACCACGGAAAGGTGCGGGGAATCGGTACGCCAGAGACGATTCTGACGGAATTTTCGGAGGTTTTCAATCCGGCAAGCCTCACCCCCAACAACGTTCAGAATGGAGTAGCAGGCAAGGAAGAGAACATCATCGAAGTGGAGCATCTCGTCAAGGCTTTCGGCTCGTTCCACGCGGTCGATGACATCAGTTTTTCGGTGAAAAAAGGTGAGATTTTCGGTTTTCTCGGTGCCAACGGAGCCGGAAAAACCACCGCGATGCACATGCTCACGGGACTGAACCAACCGACGAGCGGAACGGGCAGGGTAGTGGGCTACGACATTCGCACCGAATACGAGCAAATCAAGCGGCACATTGGCTATATGTCGCAGCGGTTCTCGCTCTACGAAGACCTCACCGTCGCCGAGAACATCCGCCTCTTCGCAGGTATTTATGGGATGAAAGACGATGAAATCAGGCGGAAAACCGACGAGTTGCTGCGTCAGTTGAAGTTTGAAGACCACAAAAACGACTTGGTGGCGTCGTTGCCGCTCGGTTGGAAGCAAAAATTGGCGTTTTCGGTGGCGATTTTCCACGAGCCCGGCGTGGTGTTCCTCGACGAGCCCACGGGTGGTGTCGATCCGGCGACGCGCCGCCAGTTTTGGGAACTCATCTACGATGCCGCTCGTCGTGGCATTACCGTTTTCGTGACGACCCACTATATGGACGAAGCCGAATATTGCGACCGAATTTCCATCATGGTCGATGGGAAAATCAAGGCGATTGGCACGCCCGACGAACTTAAAAAAGAATTTAACCAGCCCGATATGGACCACGTCTTTACCTATTTGGCAAGACAGGCTACGAGGGTTGATAGTTGACAGTTGAGAGTTGAGAGTTGATAGTTGACAGTTTGTTTATGAAGGAGTTTATTGCATTTGTAAAGAAAGAAACGAAGCACATTCTGCGCGACAAGCGGACGATGCTGATTCTTTTCGGTATGCCCGTGGTGCTGATGCTGCTCTTCGGTTTCGCCATCACCACCGACGTGAAGAACGTGCGCACGGTGGTAGTGACTTCGCAGATGGATTACCAGACGCAGGCCGCTGTTGAGCGGTTGGCACAATCGGAGTATTTCACCATCACGCAGACCGTCGCCACGCCACAAGAGGCCGAGCGGCTGATTCGTAGCCAGAAAGCGGATATGAGCCTCGTGTTTGACAAGAATCGAGACGTGCAAATCATCGTCGATGGTAGCGACCCGAATATGGCGCAACAATGGGTGACTTATGCCCAGCAAATTATGGCGGCAGCAAATTCTTCACCCTTCACTGTTCACTCTTCACTTTTATACAATCCCCAGATGAAATCGGCCTACAATTTCGTGCCAGCCATTATGGGAATGTTGCTGATGCTCATTTGTGCGATGATGACCTCGATTTCGATTGTCCGCGAAAAGGAAAAAGGCACGATGGAAGTGCTGTTGGTGTCGCCCGTCCGTCCGCTGATGGTCATCGTCGCCAAGGCCGTGCCCTATCTCGTGTTGGCATTCGCCATTCTCGTCGTCATTCTGCTGATGGCGCGATTCGTGCTTGGCGTTCCGCTGGCAGGTTCGTTGTTTTGGATTTTGGCCGTTAGCATGTTGTATATTCTGTTGGCACTCTCGCTCGGCTTGCTCATTTCCAATGTCGCCCAAACGCAACTCGTCGCGCTGTTGCTCTCGGCGATGGTGCTGCTGATGCCCGTCGTGATGCTCTCTGGAATGTTGTTTCCTGTGGAGTCGATGCCCACGATTTTGCAGTGGATTTCCGCCGTTGTGCCACCTCGCTACTACATCCAAGCGATGCGCAAACTGATGATTATGGGCGTCGGAATCGGCGATGTGGCGCGTGAAGTGGCTGTTCTGGCAGCGATGACAGCCGTGTTGCTCGCCGTCTCCCTGAAGAAATTCAATGTCCGACTTGAGTAAAAAAATCGTCAAATCGTAAATCGTCAAATCGTAAAATTGTCAAATCGTCAAATGATCAAGTATCTGATACAAAAAGAGTTTTTGCAGATTCGCCGCAATGCGTTTCTTCCGCGTCTCATCGTCGCGTTTCCCATCGTGATTATGTGCGTGATGCCGTGGGTGATGCAGATGGAGGTGAAAAACATCGTGGTCGATGTGGTGGACATCGACCGCAGCGTCGAATCGCAACGGCTCGTCGGGCAGATTGCCGCCAGCAATTATTTCATTTTCGGCGGACAGAAATCGACCTATGCCGAGGCGATGAAAGACATCGAGAAAGGTCGTGCCGACGTGATTCTTGAAATTCGTGACGGAAAATATTTCATCGCTGCCAATGCCGTGAATGGTACGAAAGGGTCGATGGGCTCAGCCTATCTCTCGCAAATTGTTGGTAATGCGGCAGCAAATTCTTCACTCATCACTATTCACTCTTCACTCACTTTGTACAACAAAGGCCAAAACTACAAACTCTTTATGATTCCCGCCCTTTTTGCCATCGTGATGATGCTGATGACGGGCTTTCTGCCCACGCTTAACATCGTTGGCGAGAAAGAAGCCGGCACCATCGAGCAAATCAATGTCACACCTGTGTCGAAATGGGCTTTTATCCTCGCTAAACTCATTCCCTACTGGCTCATTGCGCTGTTTGTCATCACCGTCTGCCTGCTGTTGGCGTGGCTCGTCTATGGCCTCACACCCGCCGGTCCCGTGTGGCTCATCTACGTGCTTGCGATGCTGTTGGCACTGTTTTTCTCGTCGTTCGGACTCATCGTTTCCAACTATTCCGACACCATGCAGCAGGCCATGTTCGTCATGTGGTTTTTCATCGTTTGCCTGATGCTGCTCAGTGGCCTCTTCACGCCCACGCGCTCCATGCCCGACTGGGCCTATCTCACGACCTACATCAACCCGATGCACTACTTCATCGAGGCCATTCGCACTGTCTTCATTCGCGGCGGTGGCATCCAACACATCGCCCATCAAATAATAGCCCTGCTCGCCATCGGCAGTTTTATGGCCGTCTGGGCGGTGCAGAGCTATCAAAAAAACAGCTGAAAATTTTATTTCGTCAGTTTCGAGTTAAACAGGTCACAGAGTTGCTGCGGCTTCATAGTAAAGCCATCAGCAGGCAATGATTCCTGTGTGCCGGCAATTTTTTCATTGAATTTCCTTACAGTGCGTCCTGCGCTACTTGCTTCATTCATTTTCTGCAACTCTACATCTTTTTTATATTTGATTGCAATCTGTTTCGATGACATGACGTTAATCAGATAGAATTCTTCCACATCAGCGAAACGAACTTCCCACTTTTTCATTCCGCTATCCATGCAAATACATTCGTTTGTAATCACATAATAAGGCTTGTTTGTTATTCTTTGCCTCAGAATGATATATAGCATAAATATCCCACCAATTCCAAAGAATAGGGTACTGGCCCAGATGAGGAACGAATTTCTTCCATCCAAAAGTTGAAGGACACCCAGAACAACAAACGCCAAGCATATTGCCACCAGCATTAAGTTTTTCCAAATGGAATGGTAAATTTTAATCTCTTCCATAAATTTTAATGGTTATCGTTTGCAAAAAATGAATTTACAGTCGTTTACTTCACAGTCTCGACAAACTGCTCCAAATCCTCTTTCGAAGGCTTGTTCAGCAGTTTTCCATCCTTCCAAGTCAGGTCGGGATAGGTGGCTTTTAGGTCCTCGCACGATTTTTCGATGGTGCTACCGCCCGAAGTGGCGAACGGAACGACGGTTTTTCCCTTGAAGTCGTAGGCTTCCATGAAGGTGTTGATGATGGTCGGGCAGGTGTACCACCAGATGGGGAAACCGACGAAAACCACGTCGTAGTCGGCCATATTTTCGAGTTTGTCGGTGATGGCTGGACGCGAATTCTTGTCCTTCATTTCAACGCTCGAACGACTTTCCTTGTCGCGCCAGTCGAGGTCGGCATCGGTGTAGGGCTGTTCGGGCTTGATTTCATGCAAATCGGCACCAGCCACTTCGGCCAGTTGCTGCGCGACACCCTTCGTCACGCCCGATGCGGAAAAATAGGCTACTAATACTTTCATGTCTTTGTTCTCCTCTGTTTTGGTTGCTTTCGAGCAGGCGCTCAGGCTCATCACCAAAAGCGCTGCCAGCATGATTGATAATTTTTTCATGTTTCTGATGTTTTGAGTGGTTGATTTTGTTATTTGAACGATTTTTTGGCTTGAAAAACGCCTACGAAAGACTTTCTTTCAAGATTTCAGCGACATCTGCTTTCGACAGGTTCAGATAGCCGGCGGGATAGACGACGGTGGTCTCGGTGATGCCAGGAATCATCTCTTCGGTGGCACCGAGTTCGCCGATGGTCAGGGGCAGTCCGACCTCTAACATCCAATTTTTGAGGGCTTCCAGACCTGCTTCGGCAATCTGCTCGTCGGTCATTCCGTCGCCGTTGATGTTCCAGACGTTTTTGGCGAAGCGCACGAACTTCGGCAGTCCGTTTTTCATCGCCCGACGATAGTACGCCATCGACACCGAAGCCAGTGCATAGCCGTGAGGCGCGTGTGTCCAAGCACCCACCGAGTGGCCAATCATGTGCACCATCCAGTCTTCCTGCTTGCCCAGTCCGATGAGCGTGTTGAGCGCCCACGTGGCGGTCCACATGATGTTCGAGCGGGCCTCGTAGTCCTGCGGATTCTTCACGGCGATTCGGCTGCTGTGGATGAGGCTGCGCATCAGTCCTTCGGAAAGGTAGTCGCTCGTGTTGTCGTCGAAATCGCTGAAATACTGCTCCATAATGTGGTTCATGATGTCGTAGATGCCGGCCTTCATCTGGTTTTCGGGCACAGTCATCGTGTATTTCGGGTTGAGAATCGAGAATTTCGGCATCAGTCGGCTGTCGAAAACGTGGCCCACCTTGAACGTGTTTTTCTCGTCGGTGATGACCGAGCCGCCGTTCATTTCCGAACCCGTGCCGGCCATCGTCAGGATGCAGCCAATCGGCAGAATTTTCTGGCCTTCGTCGGGATTTTCCTGTTTCAACCAGAATTTCTCCCAATAATCGCCCTCGTAGAACACCGACGCCGCCACGCCCTTCGAATAGTCGCAGACGCTGCCTCCGCCGAGCGAGAGAATCCAATCGACGTTGTTTTCACGGGCGATTTTGATGCCCTCGTGCATCTTTTCGAGCGTGGGATTGCTCATCACGCCTGGGTTCTCGACGATGGTCTTGCCAGCCGCTTTCAGAATCGCGACTACCTCGTCGTAGATGCCGTTTCGTTTCACACTGCCGCTGCCGTAGTTCAATAGCACCGTCGGTCCATAGTTTTTCAGTTCGTCCTTGAGAAAATTCAATGACTCATCACCAAAATAAAGTTTGGTGGGATTGTAATACGAAAAATTTCCTTGCATGGTCGTATTTTTTTGTGATTTATTCCAATGTTTTGCTGATTTCTTTTTCGATGGTTTCCAACACTTCATCGTCGAAACCGAGTTCTTCCCAGACACGCTCTCCCTGACGGTTGTAGAGATAGTACCGAGGAATACTTATATAGACCCGAGTAGCATCTTTAGGTCCGAAAAGTAGCGGCCAAATGGAAGGTCCCACGCGGTAATGCAGACCAGGAATCTTCAAAACCTGCTCGCTCCATTCGGCATGCGGACTGGACTCGTCGGTTATATAGACGAAAACGATGTCTTTTCCCTTCAATTTTTCCTTCAAAGGCTCCATTTTCTCAATGCCTTTCATACAAGGGCCGCACCACGTTGCCCATAGGTCGAAGAAAACGGCTTTTCCAGGGTGTTGGCTGACAATCGTTTGCAACAGTTCATCGCCTGGCACATCGGGTACGGGCATCATTCGGTCTTTTGCCTCTCGTTGCAGCCGTTCCACAAGTATCCGAGTGCTGTCGTTGAAAGCACGGAGTACGGGTTGGAAATAGGGATGCGCCGACAGAATCACGCTGTCAGACTGCACTTTTCCTAATTTCATCTCTGCGCCAATCTGCTTTGCCTCGTCAAAGGCTTTCGTTATTTCATACGCCTCGCCGTGCGTCAGTCCGTTGGCTTCGAGATATGGCAAGTAGAATGGTTTGAGGGGTAGATAGAACGTGCGGCCATCGCGATAAAGTTGCAAATCTTTAGCGTGCGGATCAACGGGCGTATAGGTTTCTTTCAAGCGTATCAGCGTATCGTTTTTACTGGAAGTCTTGTTGATACGATTTCGGATTCTCAGATAAGTATGGTCCACCAAAAGCGATAGAAAGTCTTTTTGCCGACGGGTGTAGTCGGAACGCGCTATGATTCCCTGTTTCAACGTGTCAAGATTCTGCCACAACCGTTCGCTCCACTCCGTAAATGTTTGTCCCTCAACATAGGCTTTTTTAGAGGTAATATCGTCCCAATAAGCATATATTAATATTGGATTTTCCAACAGAACTTGGTTGAGATCGCCAATCGTTCCGCCTAATCGGTAGCAGTCATGATTAGACCGTTTGCCTGCCGCAAAGTCGTAGTCGCGGGCGATACAAGCGGCTTGATCAACTTCGAGTGTCAAGGTTTCACCTGGAATGAGGATCAAAGGGAACTGGTCGCCGATGCCGCGAGAATCGACCCTGCAGCCAATGAATAACGGTGCCGTGGCAAGGTAGGCTGGATGACAATACTGGAGGATGGAATCAAGATATTGTGAGCGACTGTCATAAATGTCTGTGATGGGGTCGCAGCTGGGATCGCCCATATAGTACGGATTTTTTCCACCGTACACGGTGATGGTTGCCGTTGCTTCACCATGTTTCAGCGTCAATGGCTTTAAAGGTTCGCCATCGTCCTTTCGCGGCTGATAAGCAGGAAGGCGCATCGGATAGAGTTGGTTGTCGAGCCGAATTCCCCATATTTTCCATGCCGAATCGTTGTCTCCTTCTATGTAGTCAAAGGTTTTTGCTCCTTTGGGCAGCGGTTCGAAGCAGAGAACGAGCGAATCTTGTTGTTTGTCATTGTAATTGTGTAAAAATTCGAGAGATTCGTCTTTCAGCACCGTAGTTCCGTCGTGCGTCAAGATGCGTCCGCTCTGGTAGGCATACGTTTTGCCGTCGCACACGAGTTGCGCTCCGTTTATACTCCATTCGCGCCATTTGGCACAGACAACACGGAAATGCACAATGGTTGCTTTTTTCGTCAATTCCACTTTTACAGGATAGATGTCGCTCCCGGAAGACGACCTAAACGCCGGACGGTCGAACACTTTGTCTTTAGCCGGTGCTGAGATTACCAACAATACGGCGCAGATGGTTGTCAAAATCGTTTTGTAGTTCATTTTTTTGAATTTTTATAAAGTTGTTTTCTCAATAATTTCACCAGTTCGCTCAGAGCATAATCGGTCAGGAACGTCGCTATTTGATGATGTGAAGGTTGAGTCATACGCTTTGTTTCATGCTATTCACGTGCAAAGGTAAAAAAAAACTACGAAACCACATCAAATCATTTCAGATTCTTTTTGAAGAATTCCGCCAACGTGTCCCAATTACCCCATCACGACGTCGAGCACCATCATCAGCACGAATCCGATGGCGAAACCAATGGTGCTCAGGTTGGTGTGCTTGCCCGTGGAAGCCTCGGGAATGAGTTCTTCGACCACGACGTAGAACATCGCGCCTGCGGCAAACGCCAGCATATAGGGTAGGGCAGGCATCAGCAGCGAGGCCAACAGCAACACGGCGACGGCTCCGATGGGCTCGACGGCACCGCTCAACGACCCAATCAGAAACGATTTCCACTTGGAATTGCCGGCGGCACGCATCGGCATCGAAATGATGGCACCCTCGGGGATGTTCTGTATGGCGATGCCCAGCGACACGGCCACCGCCGAGGCCAGCGAAATATTCGAAATGCCCTGTTCTGCACCGGCAAAAACCACGCCCACAGCCATGCCTTCGGGCAGGTTGTGGATGGTGACGGCCAGGACGAGCATCGCCGTTCGCGAAAGGTGCGAACGAGGACCTTCGGGCTTGTCGGTGCCGATGTGCAAGTGGGGTGTGAGTTCGTCGATGAGCAGCAAAAAGCCCATGCCGAGCAGAAATCCCACGGCGGCGGGAAACACCGACCATTTTCCTGTGTCGGCTCCCATCTCCATCGCCGGAATCAGCAGCGACCACACCGATGCCGCCACCATCACGCCCGACGCAAATCCGAGCAGCGATTTTTGTAGCCGCTCCGACATCTCGTCTTTCATCAGAAAAACGAAGGCCGAGCCCAACATCGTGCCAAACAAGGGCAGCAGCAGTCCAATCGTCAGTGTTGTTATATCCATCGGCTGCAAAGTTACAAAGAAATTCCGAAAAAATCAAATTTTTCGGATGACAGCGTGCAGACGGAGTCCTTTTCGTTGCTCAAAACGCTCCAACGTCAGCCCCGTTTTGTCGCAGAGTTCTTGCAGTTCCTCGCGGTTGTAGCAGTGTACGTCGCCATAGCCGAACCAGTTGAGAATGGGCAGTTCAATCTTGTTTACAAACCAGTGAAGCAACCTGTTTTTCATCGTCATGTCGCGCAAAAACAGCCTGCCGTTTTTCCGCAGACAACGCCGCACACTCTCTAAAAACGCCTGCGGATTCGGATAATGGTGGAAACTCTGCGAACAAATGATGACGTCGAAAGCCTCTGCGTCGAAAGGAAGATGTTCGCAGTCGCCGCAGACAAGCGTCGTATTGGGCAGATTCTTCGTCTTCGCTACCTCAATCATCTTGGGCGTGAGGTCGATGCCTGTGAAATGGGCGTTGGGAAACCGAGTGGTGAGCAGCGAGAGCATCGGCGCAGTACCGCAACCAGCGTCCAAAAGGTCGGAAAACGGCTCTTTCTCAATCTCGGCAAGAATGTCGGGATAGTCCTTTTTGCAGAGATTGTACACGCCTGCATGGTCACTTTCGTATTTGTCTGCGGCACGAGTAAATTCGCTGACCGACAGTTCTTTCAGTTGTTTCGAAGTCTTCATCGTGATTCGTTGTTTTGCGATGGCAAAAGTACAACGATTTTCCGAACTTTGCAATACCTAAAATTAGGGATATTTTTACAAAAAAAAGGAGGGTGAAAACCCTCCTAATTCTTACTGGGCCGGAGCCCACTTGCAGCGCACGGGCGACACAATCGCGCCCTCTTTCTTCAACTCGGCGAAAGCCTTATCTACTTCCTTGCGGTCGGCACCCAGTGCCTTCGTCACGTCGCCTGCCGAAACGGGTTTTCCTGCTTCGCGCATGGCTTTCAATACTTGTTCTTTCATGATTTTCAAATATTAATTAGATTACATCATTGCTGTGAGGAAATTTTCGTAGCCCAGTTTCTCGATGTAGTTCAGGTACTGCGCCTCCCAGGCCATGTGGTCTTTCTCGCCGTCAATCCACTTCTCGATGAGCTTCTTCGTGGGATAGTCGTCGTTGAAGGCCTCGGCCAGCTCGCTCATGATTTTCACGGCGTCGGGCTGGTAGTCGCTCTCAATCTGCTGCTTGGGGTCGTCGTAGAACGGGAACTCGATGGTCTTCATGGCCTCTTGCAAGTCAGCGGGTTTGCAGCCGAGTTCTACCAAGCGGTTCAGCACTTCCTCTGCCTCGTTCCACTCTTCCTCGGCCTCTTCCTTCCACTTGTCGGCCAACTTGTTCCAACCTTGCAGACGACAATAAGCCGAGAATGCGAAGTGTTGCTTACTGTTTCCAAACCATACAGCGCCAAGATTGGCAAACTGCTTCAATGCTTCTTCTTTTGTCATAACTTTTTAATTTTTAAATGAATAATGTTTATAAATCTCAATTCTCACATTGGTGTGCCATCATTTATTCTTTCTTTTTTAATGAATGAATCATAGAATCCAGCTCTTCAGTCAGATGTGCATAGTCTTCGTGTTTCAGAGGGCAGGCTTTCAGCTCTTCTCTCATGCCCGCAGGGATGGTTTCAAAAGCCAGTTTTTCCATTGCCTTGCCTTTTTCCGTCAAGGTCACAATCTGCTGCCGCTTATCTTCTTTGCCGCGTTCGCGGGCGACGATGCCCTGCTTTTCCATTCGCTGAAGCAATGGCGTCACAGTGTTGGTTTCGAGCAACAGCCGGCGAGCGATGTCATTCACTGGCTGGGAATCCTGTTCCCAAAGCACCAACAGCACCAGATACTGCGGATAGGTGATACCCAGTTCATTCAGTAGCGGCGTGTAGGTCTGTGTGATAAGGCGTGCTGCCGTGTAGAGACGGAAGCATATCTGGTTGTCGAGACGTAATTCTTCGTACATAATATTCCACTTTATTTTATAGCATTGCCTCAATGTCCTTCTCAAAATCCTTGGGTTCTGTGGTGGGCGCGAAACGCTTGATGGTCTCACCATCTTTTGAAACCAAGAACTTGGTGAAGTTCCAAAGGATGTCGCTATCTTTTTCCACACTCTTGCTAATCGTCTTCAGCAGGGTGTGAGTAGCCTTTGCCTTCAAACCATTGTACTCCTCGGTGGGGGCTTGGGCCTTCAGATACTCGAAAATGGGCTGGGCATCGGGACCATTGACATCACCTTTTTTCATGATTTGGAAGGTCACGCCGTAGTTCAGTTGGCAGAACTCTTCAATTTTTGCGTCGCCCTCTGGATCCTGCTCTTTGAATTGGTTGCAGGGGAATCCGATAATGACCAGTCCCTTGTCCTTGAATTTCTGGTTCAGTTCCTCCAATCCTGCGAATTGAGGGGTGAATCCACACTTGCTGGCCGTATTGACAATCAGCAACACCTTATCCTGAAACTGTGAGAAATCAATCTCTTTGCCTTTGCTCGTCAGAGCCTTGAAATCATAAATCTTTTGCATACCTTATTGATTTAAATATTGATATTTATGTCGTTTGCGACTTTTGTCGGTGCAAAGGTAAGAAAGATAATTTATATCGCAAGCGATTTATCGAAAATATTAAGATACTTTAACGATATATCGCCCGCGATATATTGCAGAAAACACCTGTTGCAAACGGTCTATTGTGTACGAATCAATGTAGAACCCAGCGTACCCACTTGTACGGCATAGACTCCTGCCGGCTTGCCGACGGGCAGACGGATGCTGCCCTGCGTGAGTGGAGCAGAGGCGACGAGCCGGCCATCAGTGGTGTAGATACGGATGGGGGTGCCGTCCTCAGCACCTTCGATGAAAAGACGGCCTTCCTTCAGGCGGAAGGTCACGTTCTTTGGCTGGTGTGTGCTGAGGTCGGGAATGCTCGATTGCATGTCGAGAATGTAAAGCAGTCCTTTGTACACGTCAATCTGCCCGTAGCCATACGTGCTGTTGGGATAGTCGAGTGTCGGGTCTGGCTTGGTGCAGGTATGAGCCAACACGTCCATGATTTGTTCGGTGGTGAGAGTGGGATTGGCTTGCAGCCACAGTGCGATGGCGCCGGCGACAACGGGCGTGGCCATCGATGTGCCGCTCTGCGCGGTGTAGTAGTAGGTCTTGCCGTTGTAGTTGATCTGGTCTGTCAGTTCCTTGCGGCGACTTTCGGTGATTTCGACATAGCTGTTAAAGGCTGCGTTGATGCTCATTCCCGGTGCTGTGACATCGGGTTTGATGCGCTCGTCGAAGGTCGGTCCTTGCGACGAGAAGCGGGCGATGCGTCCCGGTTGCTCGGCGGCAAACGTCCTTTGGCTGCCTTGCTGTAGGCTTCCACGCCATCAACATTGACGAGCGGCGAATACTTGATGTCGGTATAAACCCATGCCGGATTGTCGCCGATCAGCAGGCACAATGCACCGCACAGTACTATGAAAAATGGCGAGGACATGTCTGCCCTGACGTGGAACACCGTTCCGCGAGGGTCTTGGACGTTGCTTTCCCAAATTTTTAGGCTAATGTAGCGTCAGCATCGGCAACAATGTAGCAAAAAGGAGTCTTGCAATCACGCCTTTGGCTCCCATTTGCAGCGCACGGGCGACACAATCGCGCCCTCTTTCTTCAACTCGGCGAAAGCCTTATCCACTTCCTTGCGGTCGGCACCCAGTGCCTTCGTCACGTCGCCTGCCGAAACGGGTTTTCCTGCTTCGCGCATGGCTTTCAATACTTGTTCTTTCATACTTTTTTCTGGTTTATTGGTTATGTGCAACTTTTCTTGCAAAAAATGACTCAAAAAGAGAGACCTAAACCGCCACACCTGTTCGCATTACGTCGTCGTAAAGTGGCGACTGGCGGTCTTCAGCCATGAGGACTGGCTCAATTAGAAAACTGACCTCGCGGACATCACGCCAAAGAAGTTTGGATATGTCAAACTTGTGAGTACCATATGTAGGCACGATGACAGCCACATCAATGTCGCTGTCGGGATTGGCGTAGCCCTCGCTATATGAACCAAACATCATGACGCGAGGTTCCTTGTCGAAACGAGGACGTATCACTTCCTTGTAGCGGCGCACAAGTGCCAAAGCTTCATCGCGGGTCAAAGTTTGTCTTTTATCCATTGTTGCAACTGTTTGGTTTCATCAATAATCTGTCGTCAGAACTGTGGTGTGAGTGTGCGGGCGAGACTTTCCTTGTCCTCTGGATAACGAGCCTCGATGTTGAAGTTAGTGACGGTGTCGAGGAAGTCACGTTGTTCGTCATCCATCAGTTCGTAGAGCCCGCTACCATCAGCCAAACGCTGGTGGCTATGTGTGAATGGTGGGTCGTTCGGTTGTGTGGCGCACCAGTATGCCTTGAGAGATTTTTCTATGGTTTGATGGCACATGAAAGCGACATAAAGCCAACGGCCAGTCTGATGCATGGCCTCAGCGGTGTCAAGGTCGTAGTCGGCTATGTCGAGCCAGTATTGCACCTGTTCATCTTTTGTCATAATCAAATATGAGTTTGAATTTCTGCCTGCAAAGATACAAAAAAATTCAATAATTCAATCATATTTCATCAATAAATAATTCTGGATATAATTCAGGATCGCCTTTAGAGCGGTCAACAAACTCTTCATCATATTCTTCGCCAGGGAACAAATCATCAAAGTCTGGGTCTTCGTATGGGTCAATATCCTCGTCCTCATCCTCATCCTCATTTTTGCCCAATGAAATGTTCCCTTTCTTCCTGCCATTGACAGTGTTTTCCACACTTTCATAGTGATGCTTGATGGAATCACGCCATCGGCTTTCTTCTTCGAACAATCTTTGCTTCTCTACTTTTTGTCTTCGGATTTCATCTTTATGATGACGTTCCTGTAGTGCAAAATAGATAGTCAAACCATACGCGACACCAATAATAACAGCAGAAATGCACAATTTGCGCCAAAAATCCTTACCTAATTTATTCATTGTTGCGTTCTATTTTTTCTTTTTGAATACTCTTGTCATATTTTCTGTGTTTTTAGGGCTATTTCTTCTTCGTTTTCGAATATTTATCCTTGACAATCTCGTAAGAGTTTCGGGTCAGTTCCTTTAGCAAATCATCGGGTGCAGTCGTTGGGTCGATGCCTATCCAGTGCTTGGGCGATTCGTTGTAGGGATTGCCGATACAGTCATGCTGTTCCTTCAGGTCTTCAATGCGCTCTGGCTGACATTTCAGTGAGATGACGGAGAAATCATTGCAGTCGAAGAATGAGAACATGTGGCCCATAACATAAAACACCAATACTCCCTCTCCGTTTTTGAACTTCTGGAATGGCAGCTTTTCTTCTATGTCTTCGCCTAACGAAAGGCAGTATTCGCGATAGTCTTCTATGTTCATTGTTAATTATATTGCGGTTTATCTGATAAAGTTCATTCCCTGCCAGGCCTCGCGCTTCGGATAGTCGGGATTGCCGTCGGCATGAATCTTCTTCAGCAGCCATGCCATGTTGTCGGCCAACGTCCGCATGGTCTGCATTCCCTCGGTGTCTTGTGCGGCTTCACCCGGTGCCAAGCCGTAGGCGATGTTCCAATATTGCGACGTCACCACAGGCATGTTCATCATCTCGTAAATCATGTTCATCGTCTGGTAGGCAGCCGTAGCACCACCACGACGGCAAATGGCCACTGCCGCCGCGGGCTTGTTCTTCACGTTGGCACCTGCGAAGAAAGCGCGTTGCAGCACTGCCATCACCGCTCCGTTGGGCTGACCGTAATAGACGGGCGAACCCACGATGAGGGCATCGGCTTCGTTGAGTTTTTCGACGATACGATTGCAAATGTCGTCATCGAAGACGCAACGCCCCAGTTGCTTCATCTGACACTGTCCGCAAGCGATGCAGCCACGGACGGGCTTGTTGCCCAACTGCATGATTTCCGACTCTACACCATTCTTTTCGAGTTGCTTGGCAATTTCTGAGAGTGCCGTGAACGTGTTGCCGTTCCGGTTGGCACTGCCGTTTAATAATAATACTTTTGTCATATTTCCTGTTTTTTTTGAATGATTTCTTTGCTTAAACATTGAGAGTTCAGAAAATGGAAACTACCAATGAATACAGGTAACTGCCGAAACTGACGAGTGCCCATATCATCAGTGCTATGAGCAGTAGAAGGATGACGAGGCCGATGGCTGACTGACTGGCACGTTGGTTCACTTGCTTGATGACGGCTTCGTCGCCGTCAACGAAGCCCTGTATCATCTGCATGTTCTGGACGTTGGCGCGGTGGAAGATGTCGATAACGTCGCCGACAAAGAAGGGTATCATGCCTAGCAGAATATCGCGTAGGGCATTGTTGATGACAGCCAGCGTCAAGGGAATGCTCTTGATCACCATCGACGAGAAATAGACGAACGGCACGACGCAAATCAGGGCAATGGCATCACCCCAGCCTGGAATTATGCCGATGAGCGCATCGAGATAGTAGCGATCCATATAGCGTGATAGTCCCTGCATCGTCTGATAGGCCTTGTTGTCCATCAGGCGTTTGCGTCGCAGAAGTCGTTTTTCGTCCTTCATGTCTGTATTTTTCTGATTACTTCTATCTGTTAGACGTAAAAACGAGATGAATCGTTGCAACTATGATGCAAGTCCAACCAATCGCTTTCCCAATTCGTAGGCTTTCTGGAGGTCGATAGGGAATTGCTTGTCGCGTACCTCTGCTTTGTGAGCCTCGCTGAACGTGGCAGCATCGTAGCGGTCATAATTTGCGAACTGATAGGTGTCGTAGGAACGTAGTATCTCCGTAGGTCCGAATGCACCGAGTTGCAGGGCAGAAGTGTCCATGAGGATGTGATAGTTCATCTGCCGATAAACCTCTTCGTTAGGGCAGTTCATCGTATAGATGGTAGCCGAACAAATCCGCTTTAAAACGACAGGTTTGGAGTAGTCAGAGTAGTTGACTGCGGGAAACTCCATTCGCTCCATAAAAGCACGAAGAGCCGCTGACGGGTAGCCACAATAGTTGGGCGAGCCACACACCAGCACGTCTGCCTCGACAGCCTTCTGGAGTATGGGTTGCAGGTCGTCCTTGAACGAACAGACACCCTTCTTGCCACCTTTCAGTTTGCAGGCAAAACACGACATACAGCCTTTGTAGTTCAGGTCGCGGTCGTAGAGGTTTACCAATTCACACTCGGCACCAGCCTCGCTGGCACCCTCCATAGCACGCTTCAGTAGCTGTGCCGTATTGCCGTTCTTACGCGGACTTCCGTTGATAAATAATGCTTTTGTCATATCATTTATTTGTTAAATTGGAATTTAGCTTAATGCTTAATAAAGTCCCTTCGTCTTATAAGTGTTATAACGATTTCTCTATTCTTTTCATTTCTTCTTTCAGATATTTCTCCAGACATTTGGCAATTTCGGGGTAATAGTCGCCCAAAGTTTTGTAACGATTTCGATGCTTAGAGTAATAACGTAGGGTGGTGACTAGTTCTGGCATCCAGAGAAAATCTCTCCCTACTTGAGCGTACATTTCGT
>JAFPYO010000017.1:0-19733 GCA_017412145.1 Prevotella sp. | reverse complement strand
TGCCAAAAGATACAGCGACAGACTTTCCTTCTTGCGAATGGATGTGCCGTTGTCCCGATTATAACCCATCTGATACTCCAAATATAGGCTATATTCGGTATCATTTTTCACTAATTTCTTCAATAATCGCGGATTTCCTGCTTCCACCAGGTTCTTGTTCTTGCCTCTTGATTCTGCCATAACTCGTTTATTTACCGATGTTTTCTTTTCGTCTGCAAAGGTACAAAAAGTTTTAATTCCAGGGTGTTAAAAAGGTGTTAATTCTAACAAAATAAGGGCAAAAACGGGGTATTTTGTCAAAAATCAGAAAAATTGCAAAGCATCGTAAATGGTTGTATATCAATTATTTTATTTCTTTTTCTTTCCTTTGTTAGAGGCGGTTATGTTCCGGCTCTGGGTACTTCAAAACAAACGAAATCCCTTGTAAATGCTTGATTTACAGGGGATTTAAAGTGTTTTTTTTGTTGGAAGCTACATATTTTCTTATCTGAATAATTATAGAAAAACGTAAAAATTCTTTTTGAAATGAGAAGAATATTTTAACTATATGATGCTAGTGGTATTTACAAAAACAAAAAACTCCGCAGTCGTATCATTTTATGCGGAGTCACAGGTATAACCTTATAATTCTATTTTGCTAAATATTTTCTCCTTTTTTTAATATATACTCCATTTTCTGGCTTCTTCACTTCAACACCACCTACATTATATATCTTTCCTGAATTATCAACATCCACAGACATGGTACTGATGGAAGATGGAGCAGGAAATCCATAATATATTTTCACATATCCATTATTAATTACCCAAAAATTTGGAGCAGCCCCATCGTTAACACTACTTGGATCATAAACGACTATTGAAAAATCTTTCCCTTTCTGAAAATTATTATCAAAAGTTGAAATTATCACATCAGTTTTTACATCGACCAAATGCAACTTGTTTCCCGTTATAACAAAAGCATAATAACCCGAACCTTTCCCTTTAGTATTTCCAAAAATCACTTGTTCACAACTATCATATCGTCCAGTCATTACACGATAAAAGTATTGGAAAGCAATATATTTACCATGTGATGACGAATAAGATGAAACATTTCCGTTATCCAAAAATTTTATGGAACTAAAATAATACGTATTGTAGAAACCATCCCCAGTCCAATCATACGTTTGGGCAGCATATATATCACCCCAGTTTGGTAGCATATACACCTTGCTGTTTCCAATGTAAGACTGTACATCTTGAGCTACACATTTAACAGAAAGCACACAAATTAGCAACACTAACATTTTTTTTTCATAACTCTTTGTGGACATTTATATGCCATCGTCCTTCGGCTCTATTAGTTAAATATGAAAAATCTCTATTTATTTCATGCTCAAAGCCACAAAAAAGGCGTAGGATTACTCCATACGCCTAAGAGGTTCACCACAAACCCACATACAATACGGTAAAGCCTACGCCCAAGGGCGGCTCTTTTTGTATGTGAAATTTGCTCTCTTTTCTTTGAGTGGTGATTTCTTAGGCAATCGAGCAATATCTTTGCATGCTAAAATGCTTTTGCAAAGTTATGTAAAATCATTAATATTTTTCCTTTTTTATCTCAAATTTGCATTGTAATTAATCTTTATTAACAATATATATCATTATTAACCGCACTCGTGTTCGATGCAAGGACTATATTACCATCGCCTTTCAAATGTGTTTTATCATTCAAACGGAACGATTTCTTTGAGCATTTTCTCTTGGTCGCCAACGAGCAAGAGTGCCATTTCGCCGGTTAGTTGTGACAGTTCGTCGATCTGGGCTTGGGTGTAGAGGGCGCTGCTACAGTCGGTGAAGACCTCGTAGAGCGTGTCACGGCGCGTGATGTAGGTCGATGAGTGTTCTCCGGTGAGCGTGGGATCGATGTGGTATGTGGGCCACTGTTGGCCGTCGATATGAATATACTCTAAAATGTTATCAGAGTTGTTGCCCATCTCGGTGCCAACGTCGGCAAGACCGAGGTCGCGCAGCAGGTGATAAAGGGGATAGATGCGGTAACGCATGGCGCAGAAGAGCTCCCGATGGACTTGGCTGAGCAATTCGTCCACGGTTTGATTCGGGTTTGTATCGACGATGATGGGCAGACATTCCAAGTAATGACCATAGACATGGTCGTTGAGTCGGTGGTCGGAACGCCCGTGGGTGATGGTGTAGAAGGCCACTTGTCTTTCGCCTGCCATGTATGCCAAAGCCATGGCATAGGCGGCATAGAACACGTTGGTGGCGGTTTTTCCGATGCGCTGACAGCCCTCGTCGATGATGGTGGCCGACACTTTGGGGTGAGAACTGATGGTGGGTCCCAAAGGACTGTCGCTTTCACGACAATAGTCGGTCAGGCGCACGCCCTCGAACTTTTTCAGATAGTATTCTTTTGCGTGGCGATAGTCATCGCTGTCGTAACTGGCAATTTCGAGGCGGTTCTTTTCGGCGGCAATATCGCCCTGCTGGTAGAGGGGTTTGCCTTGCAATGCGTCCTCAAATGCGTTCCACAAAGCCCTTTGCGACAAGCCATCGAAGAACAGATGGAGGGTTTCCATGATGACATAAATTTGGCTGTCGGTTTCCACAAGGAAAAGGCGCACACAGGCTTCGTTGAAGGGGTCGAAGGGCTTGGTGAACGTGGGCTGCAAAGCCTCCCATTCTTCATCGCTCATGCGGAGGTGACGAACGTTGTTGGGCATCTGCCAATCCTCGCAAATCATGACGTCATCGCCTTCACGGACAAGGTGGATATGAAGGTAGCGTTGCTCGTCGAGCATCTGCTGCATGGCGGAGAGAAACCGCTGTGCCGATGAACGCTCGAAGGGCATGCAGACGGTGGTGTTGTGCTGGGTCAACTGCTCGTCTTGCTGCAATTGTGCATATGTTTCCCACTGAATTGCGTTTAGTGGATAGATGATGTTTTCTTTCATAGTATGGTATTTTCATCGTGTGTGATGATCGGTGCAATCGTGCTCGTGGCAAGGGGTGTCGGCGGTTTCAAATTCGAGGGTTGAATGGTCGATATTGAGGTGGTGAAGATGGTGTTTGAGGTCGTTTTTCACCGATTCCATCGCGTCGAGCAAGTCTATGACAATGTGGGCGGTGAGGGCGTTGTCGGTCGTGGAAATCGCCCAAATGTGCAGGTGGTGGACATCGATGACGTGGTCGTTTTCCAACAGTGTATTTTTTACTTGTTCCAAGGAAATGTTCTCGGGAAGTCCGTCGAGCGAAAGGCGCAGACTGCCCGACAGCAGGTTCCACGTAGAAACGAGGATGACGGCGGCGATGATGAGGCTGACGATGGGATCGACGATGGTCCAGCCTGTCGTGGCGATGATGATGCCCGAAACGACGACTCCGACGCTGACGAGCGTGTCGGCGACCATGTGGAGGAAGGCTCCGCGCACGTTCAAGTCGTTTTTCTGGCCGCGCAACAGCAGAAAAGCCGTCAGTCCGTTGATGATGATGCCGATGCCCGCCGTCCACGAAATCGCCACGCCATTGACCTCGGTGGGTTCGTAGAATTTATGGATGCTCTCAATGATGATGGCACCGACGGCCACGAGCAGGATAATCGCGTTGAGCAGCGAAATAAGCACGGTCGATTTCTTGTAACCATACGTAAAACGGCTGTTGGCGTGGACTTTCGCGAGTTGGAAGGCGACGAGCACCAACACGAGCGAAAACACGTCGCTGAGGTTGTGCCCGGCATCGGAAAGCAGCGACAACGAACTTTCAACCAGTCCGATGACGGCCTCGATGATGACGAAGAGCAGGTTCAGAACGATGGAAAAAATGAAAATTCCGTTCAGACTTGTCAGTTTTTCCACATGATGATGGTGGTGATGACCGTGGGAATGGTCGTGGTGGTGATGAGCGTGTGCCATAGTTTTAAGGTTCTATTGTTTCAAAAGCGACTCTACTTCCTTGATCAATTCGTCGGTGGAATAGTTTTTTCCGACAACACGGCCATTCTGATAGACGACATTGTCGCCAATCGACGACAGACCGAGTTGTTTCACGGCGTTTCCATCGAAGAATTTGCTGTCGAACAGCACGGGGAAATTGATGGAATCGCGCTTCAAGATGTTGCGACTTTCTTCCAGATTACCGTCGAGCAGCACCGTCATCACTTGCAGCCGACCGCCCGACGTGCGACGCAGTCGATTGAGTCGGCGCAGCGCGGTCATACTCTCGTTGTTCCACGACGCACAGGCCGTCACAACACCCACTTTCGCCGCCTTCAGCGCACTCGACGACACGTTGTTTCCGTCGAGGTCGCGACCCGAAAACGACGGCATCGCACTGCCTTTTTTTGTGTTTTTTAGGCTTTTCGCCGTTGCGTGGAGACGTTTCAGCGAGAGGTTTTGGGGTTGTTTTTCCATCATCGAGGCCAACAGCCGTTCCGCCTTAGCATAGTCGGGCGAAAGGCTCTGCATCAGGTGACGGCGCACGATGAACACGCTGGCTTCCGAGTCGAGATGGTTGCCGACAAATTCCTCGGCGAGTTTCGGAATCTCCGCCGGCGACGCATTCATCGTCTGCTTGCGGAAGGCCGTCATCAGTTCGTTGGCGTCGGTGCCTTTCGCTTCGAGTTCTTTCAGGCTCGACGCATCGGCTTTCACCTCGACCGACGCGCCCGGCTCGGCGAAAATGGGCTGTTCCGAGAAGTTCGGGAACACGAGGATGAGCGTTGTCGGCGATTCGCAGGGAATTTCATAGACGAACCGACCGCGCTCGACACGAATCGTATCGACCTCGGTCAGTCCTCCGTCGAGTCCATAGACATAGAACTCGCCCTGATTCAGGTTCTTGAACTTCCCCTTGAGTTTGAAACGCTCGCCACCGCCTCCACAAGCCGCGAAAGCGAGACAGAAAACAAGGCAGAAAAAGAACGGTGAAGCCTTTTTCATCTGTTTTCAGGCTTTATTTCAAAAACTGGAACTCCAAGTCGTTGTCAGCATAGTTTTTCAGCGTCGAATCGAGTCGAAGCGCCTCTTTCAGGTACGATTCTGCGGCAAATTTGTTGCCACGACGGGCAGCCACAATCGCGTGGAGATAGCTCGTCATTGCATCGGGATTCTTCACTTTGTCGAGCGTCTGAACGGCAGCTTCGTAGTTTTTGTTCAGCAGTTGGGCGAGGGCTGCGCTGTTGCTGACAGATTCGGCGAAATTCGCCTCGGCCTGTGCAAAATTGCCCTTCGCGATGTTCAGATTGCCCAGAGCCTCACCGAAACCGTTGGCACCGATGGCGTTGGCGATGTAATCCTCAGCCTCGGTCAATTTGCCGTTCTTCAGCGCCATCAGACCCAAGTTGGCGAAAGCCTCGGGAGCCTTTTTGTTCACGCGAAGAGCCTGCTGCAAATACTGGTCGGCCTTCGTTTCGTCGCCAGCGTTGAAAGCGAGAACCGCCAAGTTGTTCAGGGCGCGATAGTCCTTGTCCCAATATTGTGCGGTCTTTTTGTAAATTGCCTCTTTCTCGGCGAGGTTGTCGGTCAGTGTGGCGGCATAGAGCATTTCCTCGACGCTCAGTTTCGTGGCGTCGGTGGCGTATTGCTGTTTGATTTGCTCGTCGCTGCGACCCACGAGGTCGTAGTTGATGGTCATACGAGCGCGACGAAGTTCGGGCAGGATACCGTCGGCCAACTCGCGGAAAGCGGCACTCATATTGCGAATCTGCTGTTCGCGCTGTTCGGGGTCTTTATACATCGACAGAACGCGCAGAATCACGTCCTTGTCTTGAATGTTCGAAGCCTGCACCAACTGTTGGAATCCTTCCCAGTCCTGTGCCGTGTAGCGAGCATCAACAGCGGCATCGACACGCGTCTGCTTCAGCGTTTGCTGCACGTATTGCTCGGAAGCGTCCTGACGCTTGCCTGCCAGACGGTCGTTGAATTCGAAACCACCCTCGGGCGAGGCGTAGGCAGCCACTTCCACGTTTTTGATGGCGAGTTTTTCGCCACGGTCGGCATTGATTTTCTGCAAGAGTTTCACAAATTCCTGCACCGAGTTGTTTTTCAACTCGCTCTGGCGCAAAACAGCCTGATTCACAAGGAATTTCACCGTTGCGTCGTACTTCTGCGAACTGATGCGCTGGAACGAGTCGGGAGCAATGCAACCGCCGCCGTTCATCATCGTCTGCTTGTAGAGTTCGCTCGTGGCAATCACGCCCGTAGCAACCTTCACGGCAGGAATCGACACCTGCTTCTTGCCCAGTTTGGCGAGGAAAGTCAGGTACATCTCGCTCTGCTGCATCTCAGGCACGTAGTCGAACTGCGTTTTCATCGTGTAATGACCGCCCAAACGGTAGGAAATCGTCTGGTCGTTGCCCATCACCTTCTCGCCTTGGAACGTGGCGGGAATGCCCTGCGCCACTTGTCCGTTGCCGTAGCGAAGTTCGGGAATGACGGTCACTTGCGCGTTGCGCTTCATATATTTCTCAGGGAATTTTCCGTTGATGGTGGCTGGCACTTTTCCGCCCTGCGTCTCTAACGGATTGGGCGTCACTTCGAAATTGTCAGCCGACAACGGGCCGAGTTTTGAACACGATGTAAAAACGAAAACGATGGCTGCAATGGCAGCAAAAATAAGATTTTTACGCATAAAAATAAAGGTTTTAATGATTCTGGGTGCCGCGAGCGGGACTCGAACCCGCACAACCATCACTGGTCAAGGGATTTTAAGTCCCTCGTGTCTACCATTCCACCATCGCGGCGTGAAAAAACGTCAATGAACGCGGTTTTGAGATGCAAAGGTAAGGCTAATTCCGTGAAATTCCAAAGAATTTAATTTTTTTTATCAATCAATCGGCCTTTCGATGGGTGTTAGTTCACACTTAAAACGCCGTAGGGTCCTGTTGTGGATGCCCGATAGCGCGTCAGTTTGTTGCCGCCGTCGCCTTTGACGATGTTGCCGCCGTTATTCATGTCATATTCGCGCTGACAGGTCTGGCAGACGGCCATTCCGTTGCTCGTCGTGCGCAGCGGAAAACTGCGAATGGGTACGCGAGAATCGTCGTAGCAGTTCGGACATTCGCGGTCGAAGGCGTAGAAAATCGGTGGGTCGCTGAGGTTGCCGTAGCCCACTATCAAACCGTTGTTCATTCCGAGTTTCAGCGTTCGTTTTTGGTCGATGGAATTGAAAATCTTTTCGCTGGAAGTGCCTTGATTGCTGGTGAAGACGAAGTATCGCGCACCGCCTCGCATCGTGTGGGTGACGGTCGTGAAAACGCCTGAATAGGGCGTCATTGCCGAGGCGAGGGTCGCGTCGTTGTGGGTCGAGTTTTCAAAGACGAAATAGCATCGCTGTGGCGTGAATTCGCTTTGCGTGTCGCCGCAGGAAACGGCGGTGATGAGGAGTAAAAGGAGTAAGGGGCGAAAAGTTAATTTTCTCGCCACTCGCCTAAGGTTTGTTCTTTTTATTATTTTCTCCATCCTCGATTCTCGCTCCTCCTTCCTCGATTCTCGCTCCTCGATTCATCCATAATTCACTGCCTGCAACACATCCGCCATCTTCTCGATGCCCTCGCGCAGCGGTTTTTCCACCATCATTTTGATGAATGGGTTGATGTCGGCCTTGAGCGTGAGTTTCATTTTGCACGATTCGTCGGTGACGGGCAGCAGTTGAATCCAGAAATTGAACGCCATCGGACTTTCGACACTCTCGAACTTGATGGTTTGCGGTTCTTCGCGCTCGATGATTCGCATCGCGATTTTACCGACGGGTGCCATTTCGATGCCAATCGAGTCGTTGTCGAACACGAGGTTTTGCAATTTGTCTTCGGGCAGACGGTCTTTCACGCGCTCGAGGTTCTGCAAATTGCTCAATGTTTCATATACTTTCTCTTGCGGGGCGTCGATTTGACGGATGCCGCTTTCAAATTTGCTGTTCATGGGTGATGGGTGTTAGGTGTTAGGTGATTTCATTTTAAACTCCCCACTCCGCCGGATTTTTCCGCCATTCGCGCAGTGTGGCAAGTTCATTTTCCGAGACGTAGCCCGACTCGGCAGCCTCGGCGATGACGTGTTCGTAGTCGGTCAGGGTGAAAAGCGTCACGTTGGCGTCGCGGAACGCCTCTTCGGCCACGGGGAAACCGTAGGTATGGCTCGCCACCATTCCCAGAACCACGACACCGGCCTGTCTCAGCGCATCAACCGCCTTCAACGACGAGCCACCCGTCGAAATCAGGTCTTCGACCACCACGACTTTCGCGCCAGCCGCCAGTTCACCCTCGATTTGGTTGCCCATACCGTGGTCTTTCGGTTTCGGACGCACGTAAGCGAACGGCAGGTTCAGCGCGTCGGCCACCAGTGCACCCTGCGAAATGGCGCCCGTTGCCACGCCTGCGATGGCCTCGACCTCGGGAAATTGCTCCAAAATCAGGTTCGTCAGCCGCAGTTTCACGTATGAGCGCACCTCGGGATAAGAATTCACGCGACGATTGTCGCAATAAATCGGCGATTTCCATCCGCTCGCCCACGTGAACGGCTCTTGCGGACGCAGTTTTATCGCCTTGATTTCCAATAATTTACGCGCAAATGCTTGTTTTTGTTTGTCCATATCGTTATCTTTCGTTGATTTTCGACTGCAAAGTTAGTAAAAAGGTTGGAATTTTCATCATCATTCTTCAAAAATCACTTCTCATCGCCCTTTTTAAGAAACTCATAACCAATCCGACACCGCAAACAGTCTTTTCGGTTGCAATACTCGTTTTTGAGTTGAATCAGCGCCTGCGAATCGCCTGCCGAGCGCACATTCAGGCCACACTCGCTCCACATTCGGGTGATGCGGTTGTGCTCTGCGCCTATTTCCTCGAGCAACGTGAAAGCGCGGTCGCAGAGGCCTTCGTCGTGGCGATGGCGACCGTAGGCGAAAAGCATCGGAACCACCGTGTTGATGACGATGAGACGGCGCGAAGCTGGCGACAACCGCTTTTTGTTCTCCAGACTGGCCGCACCGAACAAATAATGCGTCTGCCAATAGGCTGTGGCGCAAGTGTCGAGGGCTTTTTCGATTTCTTCAACGCTCTGACAATGCACGATTTGACTGAGCGACGCCGTTTGTTGGTAGAAAAGTTGGGCGAGTTGCGCGATGCGGATATGCGGAAAATTCTGCGGTCGCAGGCGCAGGAATCGCCAAAGTTTCGGGTCGATGGGCTGCAAGGAGAATTTTCGTTGCAAATAGAGATATTCGTTGCGCAGTCGGGTAAAATATCCCTCGTTCAGGGCTTCGTCGTGGTATCGCTCGGGAATGCTTTCGAGGTCGAGCAGTCCGGCTTGTCCCAAGAAAAATGCCTCTATCTGAAAAAGGTCGTCGCGATGGTGACCGACGGCAGAAAGCGGAATGTTCTGCGCCCATTGCTCGAAAGCGTCGCCGTTGATGCCAAAACCGAAATTTCGCGCCAAGGTCGTGAAATACGCCTGTTCCCACGAGCCATTGCACAATTCCACGCGCTGCCGAATCGCCTCCGTTTTCTGCTCCAACCGCTCGGTTTGCAGCGCACTGAGCCACGAATGGACGACAATCGGCGAGAGCGACGGAATGATCTGATAACAGGGCGGATAACGGTCGGCGACGAGCAGTTGGCGGTAGTTTTGTCGCACGGATTCGGGCACGTCGAGTTGCATCTGCGGCAGCCGACGACCCGCCGCCGTCGTGACCTCATCGGAATCGATGGTTTCGCAAACGTGCAGAATCACGTTGTCGTAGGCTGCATCGCGCTGATGGCCGTGCGTGTTCCAGTCAGCGGCTCGGTCGTGGATTTCCACGTTTCCCACCCACAACGTACCACCGATTTTCACCTTCGCATTGAAAAAATCGGGTCCAGCATTGCGATTTTGCAGTCCAGAATCAATCACCTCGACCGCCTCGCTGTCGGTTGTTTCGAGCGGCTTCAACGGCCAAAGTTTATGCTTCCAAACGTATTGCAACAGGGCTTCCATCGAGAACAGTGCTAATTTTGTTTTTTCCTCATTTCTTTTCAAATCTTGGCCACATTTTGATGTCCTTCATACTCTCCGTAGGCGGATATGACAATGTCCAATTAAAGCGTTGCAGGTCTTTCAGGCTTAAATCGTATCTTAGAAGAAGAGCTTCCTCCACATAAGAAGGATTGGTTTCCAACAGTTCGGCATCAAAAACGAAAACCATTAGGGTATCAATTGGATTCAAATTTCTGTCGTCAAGGTCCGCGCCAAATACAGATTCCCATGAGGTGAACATTGATAACGTTGAGTTGTTTATTTTTCCTGGCAGAATCTCGTCTCGTTCACTGGTTAACATAGGTATCGTGTCTGGATGAAAAATAGAACAATCAACATAGATACTCTTTTCAGACCAATTGACAAAACGAATACGATAATGGTGATTATCGTCATCGTCAGGCATACAGCGAAAAGACGGTGATAAAACCAAGAAGATGCCAAAAATCGTGTAAACTAAAAGATTTTTTTTCATATTCTTTTATGACTGACTAAAACTCAATCGCTTCGCCAATGCAAGCATTCGGCGCTTGGATATGTAGCATGGCGCAGACCGTCGGGGCGATGTCGACGATGTGGGTGGTTTTCGTGGTGGCACCGTGATTGACGTTCCAACCGAAAAAAACGAGCGGAATGTGCGAGTCGTAGGGATTCCATTCGCCGTGCGTCGTGCCAATGTAGTCGTTTTTGAACTCGAAAGAGAACATTTGGGCGCGTGGCAGGGCGTAAATGTCGCCTGAACGCAGGCGGTTGTAACCGTTTACGATGCGCTCGCGGACGAGTTGCGGAATGGGTGCTGAAGCGGCATTCTCGCAATCGACGGCATAGAGAATCTTGTCGTTTTTCTCGATTTCGCGAATCGCCTCGCGCTTCACCTCGCGAATGTCGAGGCCGGCACTGTCGATTTTGGCGTGGTTGAGGTAGATGAAGTCGGAATAATGGCCCAGCGCGAGTTTCTCGACACCGTATTTCTCGGCCAACCGCTTGTTGATGGCCCTCACCGTGTTGCTAGCACTCCATCCGTCGGCCGGCAACTTGTTTTGGCGCATAAAATTCGGGTTGTGGGCACCGCCGTGGTCGGCCGTGAGGAAGAGCAGGTAGCGACCGCGTCCGACGCGCTGGTCGAGCACTTTCAGGAAGTGGGCGAGGTCTTTGTCGAGTTGCTTGTAGGCCGCGACGGTTTGCGGTGCACGAGTGCCGTATTCGTGGCTGATGGCGTCGGTCGAGGAAATGCTCACGCAGAGCATATCGGTGACATCGTTCGAGCCCAGACGCTCGTTTTCGAGCAGTGCCTCCGCCATTTTGAAGGTCAGCGTCACGCCCTCCGACTTCATTTTTTGGTCTTCGCCAGGCTTCGTAGCGTTTCGTTTGTTGAAATCGCGCACCCATTTCGGCAGTTCCTGCATATAGTAGGTCGAGGAAATGAAGTGGCCGACGCTGTTGTCGTACCAGTAGGCGGCATTGGCCGAATGGCCTGCCGGGAAAATCGCCGCACGGTCTTTCATCGCCACGCCGAAGACACGCGACTTAAAATCGTTCGACAATCGCAGTTGGTCGCCGATGGTGTTCGACAGCATATTTTTCGGCGATACTTTGCCGGCTTTCGAGTCGCTGCCGACGGTTTGAACATCGGGGTCGCCACAGCAGTTCATCTTCACCCCTTTTTCAAAGAAACTATTGCCGCAGATGCCGTGCAGCGCGGGCGTCGAGCCTGTATAGACACTCGCATGGCCGATGCCCGTTACCGTCGGAACGTAGTTGATCATCGTGTTTTCGCACGAATAACCCTCGTCGATGAGGCGCTTGAGGCCGCCCTCGACGAAATCCTCGTAGTAATAATAGAGGTAGTCCCATCGCATTTGGTCGACAACCAGTCCGACCACGAGTTTCGGACGCTCAATTTTCTGGCCTGCCCACGAAACGGTCGTCATGAGCAGCAACGACAAAAGAATAAATGCTTTTTGTTTCATAATTTTGGTTTTTTAGAGTTATTTGACCGCAAAGATACAACTAAAAGAATGAAAAACCAAACTTTATTCGAGTTTTCCTACATTTATATACTTTTTTGGAAAAAAAAACGTTATTGATTGTAAATAGAATTTATGACGATTTATTTTCACATAGAATACCGCACTGTGTTCGGCGAGGAACTGGTGCTGAACATTGTGTCGAAAGACAAATGCGGGCAGCCAAAAACCGTGTCGTATCGTATGACCACCGGCGACGGTATTCACTGGACATTCTGTTGGGGCGGAAAGCCCGAAGCGCAGCATCAGAGGCTCGACTATTACTACAGCGTGGAATGTGAAGGCCGCACGAAACGCTACGAATGGCTCACGGTGGCGCATCGCTTGGAATTGTCGGCATCGGAACAGCCGACGGCGCAAAATTTCTACGTTTACGACCGATGGATCGACACGCCGGAAGACAGCTATCTCTATAGTTCCGCGTTTACGGAATGCATCCGTCGGCAAACAGGAAAAATCGACCCGAAAAAGCGTCATAAGAAGTCGAATTATCCGCGATTGCGCCTTGTGGTTCGTGCGCCGCAATTGCGCAAGGGGCAGCGACTGGCCATTGTCGGCGAGAGCGAGGTTTTGGGGGCGTGGAATCCCTGTAAAGCCGTAGAGATGACGCAGCAGAATGTCAATGAATGGACGGTTGAGTTCGATGTGATGTTGCTCAGCAAAGAACGTGAAGATTTCAAGTTCTTGGCAGTGGCCGACAACGCAGAACCCCTGTGGGAAACGGGCAGGAATCGCGTGGTCGATGTTCCGAGCTACCTGCGCGCAGGCGATGTCTTGGTTTACGAACTCGAAAGTGCTTCTTTCGCCGTCGAGAACGAGCGCGTGGCAGGAACGCTCGTACCCGTTTTCTCGCTGCGCACGAAAGGGTCGTTTGGCGTGGGCGACTTCGGCGACTTGAAACTGATGGTTGATTGGGTGGCGCACACCCAACAGAGACTGCTGCAAGTGCTGCCCATCAACGACACCACCGCCACCCACACATGGACCGACTCCTATCCCTATTCCTGCATTTCCGTCTTCGCCCTGCATCCGCAATATGCCGACCTGCGCCAGTTGCCCACGCTGAAAGATGCCAAACTCCGCAAGCAGTTTGAAACGCTTCAAAAAGAGTTGAATGCACTGCCGCAAATTGACTACGAGCGTGTGAACAAGGCGAAAAACGACTATTTAAAGGCCATTTTCCAGCAAGAAGGAACCGACGTGCTGAAATCTGACGAATTCAAGCGTTTTTTCCGCGAAAAAGAACTGTGGCTCGTGCCCTACGCCCAATATTGCCTGTTGCGCGACCAAACGAAAACCGTCGATTTCACGCAGTGGAAAGGCAACGAAACGTGGAACGAGGCCGACCGCAAGGCACTTTCCAATCCGCGCACGAAGAAATTCCGCGAGGTGGCGTTCTACTACTTCGTGCAATTCATTCTCGACACGCAGATGCAGGCCGTCCACGACTATGCGCGACAGAAAGGTGTCATCTTAAAGGGCGACATTCCCATCGGTGTGAGCCGCGTGGGCTGCGACGTGTGGATGGAACCGCGCTATTTCAACATGGACGGACAGGCTGGCGCACCGCCCGACGACTTCTCTGCCGACGGTCAGAATTGGGGTTTCCCGACCTACAACTGGGACGAAATGCTCAAAGACGGCTGCATCTGGTGGGTGCGCCGCTTGCAGAATATGAGTCACTATTTCGACGCCTACCGCATCGACCACGTACTCGGATTTTTCCGCATCTGGGAAATTCCGATGCCCCACAAAAGCGGTCTCGAAGGACAATTTTCGCCCGCATTGGGCTTTTCTGTCGAGGAAATCAATTCGTGGGGTGTCCATAGCGAAATCAACCATCTCTTCCTCATCGACCACCAAAATTCCGAAAAGCGTCATCCGCGCATCGCCGTACAAGCCTCAGAAGCCTACAAACGGCTGCCAGAAGAGGAAAAAAGTGCCTTCAACCGCCTCTACGACGACTATTTCTACCGTCGCAACAACCATTTTTGGTATGGCGAGGCGATGAAAAAACTACCGCGACTCGTTGAGGCCACGCGGATGTTAGTCTGTGCCGAAGACCTCGGTATGGTGCCCGACTGTGTGCAATGGGTGATGGACGAACTCAGAATCTTGTCGTTGGAATTGCAATCGATGCCGAAAGAGCCGAATGTTCGTTTCGGCCATCTCGAAAGAAATCCCTATCGCTCGGTCTGCACCATTTCCTCGCACGACACGCCCACGCTGCGAATGTGGTGGGACGAAGACAACGAACGTGCCCAAGCCTATTTCAACGATGTGCTCGGACGCAGTGCCGCCGCGCCGCATCCGATGCCTGGCTGGCTCGCCCGCGACATCATCGCCGCGCATTTGGCATCGCCATCGATGGTGTGCGTCATCGCGCTGCAAGACTGGCTCGCCATCGACGAACAACTGCGACTGAAAGATGCCGATGCCGAGCGCGTGAACATTCCGGCGAACCCGAAACACTACTGGCGCTATCGGATGCACCTGAACATCGAGGATTTGATGGGCTGCGAAGGTTTTTCACGGGCTGTGGCACAGTTGATTACATTGAATCGAAAATAATTTCTGTAAAAACGAGCGATATGAAAAGATTCTTTTTTAGCCTCGGCATTTTCGCGATTTCATCGCTTGCCGTCGCCCAAACCACGACCAAATCGCCCGACGGCAACCTCGCGCTGACGTTCAGCCTGGCCGAAGGCGGCGTACCCACCTACAGCCTCGACTACAAGGGCAAAACCGTGATTCTGCCCTCGCGGTTGGGCCTCGAACTGGCTCGCGACAAACACGCCTCGAAAGGGCTGCGCGAAACCGACCTGCTCGATGGTTTTACGTTGAAAAATGAACAAAAATCGACGTTCGACGAGACGTGGGAACCCGTGTGGGGCGAAACGAAAACGATTCGAAACCATTACAACGAATACGCTGCCACGTTGTCGCAAACGAAGGAAAAAAGGGACATCATCGTTCGTTTCCGCGTCTATGACGACGGCATCGGACTGCGCTATGAATTTCCACAACAAAACACGCTGAACTACTTCATTATCAAAGAGGAACGCACGGAATTTTCTCTCGCTGGCGACCATACGGCGTGGTGGATTACGGCCGACTACGACACACAGGAATATCCCATCCAAACGACGCGACTGTCGGAGATTCCTGCCCGTCAGAAAGAGTCGTTCGACAAGCGCGGAATCCTTTATCAAAACGGAACGAACGAACGGCAGGTCGATGCGGTCGTGTGGGACAATGCGTCGATGACACCCGTGCAAAATGCCGTGCAAACTTCGCTGCAAATGCGTTCCGACGATGGCCTTTACATCAACATCCACGAGGCGGCCTGCGTGAATTATGCGACGATGCATTTGGAGTTGGTCGAGGAACGAGGAACGAAGAGCGAGGAGCGAGGAGCGAGTCAGGATTTTCTCTTTCGAAGTCATTTAACTCCCGACGCAACCGGTCTGAAAGGCTGTATGCAAACGCCGTGTCAGTCGCCGTGGCGCACGATTATCGTCAGCGATGATGCCCGCGATATGCTCTCATCGAACCTCATTCTGAACCTCAACGAGCCGTGTGCACTCGACGATGTCAGTTGGATTCACCCGACGAAATACTGCGGCGTGTGGTGGGAGATGATCGTCGGCAAGTCGTCGTGGAACTACACCGACGAATATCCTTCCGTGCAACTCGACAACATCGACTATCAACTGACAACGCCCAACGGTCGCCACGGCGCGAACAACGAGAAAGTTCGCCGCTACATTGATTTTGCTGCTGAAAACGGCCTCGACCAAGTGCTTGTCGAGGGTTGGAACGTCGGTTGGGAAGACTGGGCAAACCGTTGGAAGCGCGACGTGTTCGACTTCCTAACGCCGTATCCCGATTTCGACCTGAAAGCTCTCAACGAATATGCCCGTCAGAAAGGCGTAAAACTGATGATGCATCACGAAACCAGCAGTTCGACGCAGAACTACGAGCGTTACCTTGAAAAAGCCTATTCGCTGATGAACGAATATGGCTACGATGCCGTGAAATCGGGCTATGTGGGCGACATCATCCCACGTGGTGACCACCACTATTCGCAGTCGATGAACGACCATTATCTCTTTTGCATCAAAGAGGCGGCGAAGCACCGCGTGATGGTGAATGCCCACGAGGCCACGCGCCCGACGGGACTCTGCCGCACCTATCCGAACCTCGTCGGCAACGAGTCGGCACGCGGCACGGAATACGAGGCTTTCGGCGGCTCGAACCCCGACCACACCTGCATTCTGCCCTTCACCCGACTGCAAGGCGGTCCAATGGACTACACGCCCGGCATTTTTGAAACGCAACTCTCGACGTGGAGCGACAACACCTCGTGGGTGCGATCGACGCTCGTCGGCCAGTTGGCACTCTACGTGACGATGTATTCTCCGCTTCAGATGGCTGCCGACTTGCCCGAAAACTACGCGAAATTCATGGATGCCTTCCAGTTCATTCGCGATGTGGCGTGCGACTGGGATGATTCCAAATACCTCGAAGCCGAGCCTGGCGACTACATCACCGTGGCCCGCAAGGCCAAAGGCACCAACAACTGGTTTGTGGGTGGAAAATGCGACGAAAACGGTCATGAAACCGTGTTGAAACTCGATTTCCTCGACAAAGGTCGCAAATACGATTGCACGATTTACGCCGATGCCAAAGATGCCCATTACAAAGACAATCCGAAGGCTTACGTCATCACGAAAAAAACTGTAAAAGCCAGTCAGATGCTGAAAATCAAGCAGGCACCGGGCGGCGGTTTTGCCATTTCGCTCATCGCGAAGTAATGATGAATTATGAATTAAGAATTTAGAATTATGAATAGAATAGCATCTGTCTTTACTGTCACCGTTATACTCGCACTCCTGACGGCCTGCAACAATCGTGTGAAAGACGCGAAAACACTCGCGCAACTCACTGAAAACGACGTAAAAATCACCCGCATCGACCCCACCGACTGGTACGCGGGCCTGAAAAACCCGTCGCTACAACTGATGGTCTATGGCGAGGGCATCCGCGAGGCCGAGGTCGAGGCCGACGGCGCGGAAATCGACTCCATCGTGCGACTCGACTCGCCGAACTACCTGCTGGTCTATCTCAACGTGAAAGGCTGCAAGCCCGGCACACTGCCGCTGACCTTCACACTCGGCGAAAAGCAGACCACCATCGCCTACGAACTCAAACAGCGCAATCCCCATGTCTTGAAATACCTCATTCAGAACTCCATCTGGTGGATTGAAACCATCGGAATCAACGGCATTCGCATGGATACCTATCCCTATGCCGACCGAATCGCCATGGCCGAATGGATGCGCGTGCTCGGCGAGGAATATCCGAATTTCAACACCGTCGGCGAAACGTGGGTCACCGAACCTGCCTACACCGCCGCGTGGCAAAAAGACTCGAAATTAACATCACCCAACTCTCAACTCTCAACTGTCAACTCATAACTCCCACCTACCGACCGTCATGGACTTCTCGTTCTTCGACAAACTCAACCAAGCCAAGCACGAGGAAACCGACGGCTGGTGGCACGGCTACAACCGAATTTACAACTCGCTCGTCTATGACTATCTCTATGAAAACCCATCAAACGTGATGGCGTTCATCGAAAACCACGACACCGACCAACTCCAACGCGAGGCGAAGGACGTCGTTACCGGACAGAAATACGACCTGACGAAAGACCTCAAACTCACACCGCGACAGACGCTCATCGTCGAATTTTAACCCCCAGTTTTCATCCAGAAGACGAAACAAGAGGAAAATTGAGCCTCCATCCCCAAAAAAAGTACGATTTTTTTTGTTTTTCACAAAAAAGTCGTACTTTTGCAACGAAAATTATTAAATTTTTGTAGCTACTAACAATTACTCAAACAATCTATGGAAATCATTAAGAGTTTCGAATCCATGCTGAACCACCTCGTACAGCAAGGAAAACGCAATCGAGTGGCCGTTGTCTGGGCCGCTGACTACAATTCACAAGTGTCCGTGCAACGCGCATTGGAAGCAGGTTTCATCGACGCCATTTTCGTGGGCTGCCAGAAAGAAGTGGAGCAGAACGAAGACGTGATGCGATTTGCCGACCACGTCTTCTTCGAGGACGCTACCGATGCCGACCACGCCGCCCGTCGCGCCGTGGAAATGGTGCACGAGGGCAAGGTCGATGTGCTGATGAAAGGCCTCATCAACACTGACAACCTGCTACACGTCGTGCTGAACAAGGAAACGGGCATCCTGCCTCGCGGTCGCGTGCTGACCCACATCACCGCAGCGATGATGCCAGGCTACGACAAACTGCTGTTCTTCACCGATTCGGCGGTCATTCCTTACCCCACCCACGAGCAACGCATCGAACAGGTGCGCTACATCGTTGACCTCTGCCACAAAATGGGCATCGAAGAGCCGCGCATCGCGCTGAACCATTGCACTGAAAAGCCCAACGAGAAGTATTTCCCATTTACACTGGGTTATCGCGACATCATCGAAATGGGTAAGCAAGGCGAATTCGGACCATGCATCATCGACGGACCGCTCGACCTGAAAACCAGCATTTCACCCGAAAGTCTGCGCATCAAGGGCATTGACTCGCCCATCGGAGGCCAGGCCGACGCCGTCGTGTTCCCCGACATCGAGGCTGGAAACGTTTTTTACAAAGCCGTCACATTCTTCCACGGCGAAACCGCCGGAATGCTCGTCGGACCGACCGTTCCCGTCGTGCTGCCCTCGCGTGCCGACTCGAAAGCCTGCAAATTCAACTCATTGGCGCTCGCGTCGATGATGAGCAACCAATAACCCTTTAACCTTTTAACTCTTTAACCCTTTAACCTTAGAAAAAATGCAGATTCTTGCTATCAACCCAGGGTCCACATCGACCAAAATTGCCGTTTATACAAACGAGACACCCATTTTGTTGAAAACCATCCGCCACTCGACCGAGGAACTGTCGAAATTCGACGATGTCATCGAAGAATTTCCTTTCCGCAAGCAACTCGTCATCGACGAACTGAAGCGCTCGGACATCCCCTACCAGTTCGACGCCGTCATCGGACGCGGCGGACTCGTCAAGCCCATCGCCGGCGGAACTTACGAAATCAACCAGACGATGCTCGACGACACCCACAGCGGCATCGCCATGCACAACCACGCCTGCAATCTGGGCTGCCTGATTGCCCACGAAATCGCACAGGAAATTCCTGGCTGCCGCTCGTTTATCGCCGACCCGGGCGTGGTCGATGAACTCAACGACTACGCACGCATCTCGGGCTCGCCGCTCATGAACCGCATCTGCATCTGGCACGCCCTGAACCAGCGCGCCATCGCAAAGCGCTTCGCCAAGGAAATCGGTCGTCGCTACGACGAGATGAACCTCATCATCTGTCACCTCGGAGGCGGAATCTCGATTGCCGCCCACGACCACGGACGTGCCGTCGATGCCAACAACGCCCTCGACGGCGAAGGTCCGTTCTCGCCCGAGCGTGCCGGAAGTCTGCCCGCCGCCGACCTCATCCGCCTGTGCTTCTCTGGCAAATACACCGAACAGCAACTGCTCAAGCGCATCGCCGGTCAGGCCGGTGTCGCTGCGCATCTCGGCTGCAACGACATGCGCGTGGTGGAGCAGCGCATCATGGAGGGCGACGAACACGCCAAGCTCATCGTGGATGCAATG
>JAFPYO010000016.1:0-83139 GCA_017412145.1 Prevotella sp. | reverse complement strand
CTCTATTCTTTTCACTAAGCAAAATCCTCACGGAACACTATATATATATTATATAAGGTGAAACGGAAAATTTCAGCGAAGCGGGTGCAAAGGTACGACTATTTTCAATAACAACAAAATTTTTTCAAGAAAAAAAATGAGTTTTCTTGATTTTTTCTGATTTGTTTACAAAAATAAGATATTTCCGGTGATTATTCTTCCGTTTTTTATTCATTTAAGTGTCAAAACGACATATTCGGACTGGGTTCCGATGCGGAATTTTCCGCCCCAGATTCCGATGCCACTGGAAATGTAAAAATGGGTGGAATCGAGTTGATAGCTGCCGTAGGAACACTCGTAGATAGCCTTTGTAATCCACGAAATCGGCCAAACTTGACCGTAGTGGGTGTGACCGCTGAATTGGAAATCGACTCCGGCCTTGGCACTGCGGTCAAGGTGGTAGGGCTGATGGTCGAGAACAATCGTGTAGTTCGTTTTTTCGGGAGAAAAAGCCTTCATCAATTGGGCGACGCTCTTGCGGTGGGGGTTGGTTCGGTCGTCGCGCCCGATGATGGTCAAATGCCCTAATTCGGAGAAAATCACGGCCTCGTCGCGCAACACTCGGATGCCTGCATCGCGGAAAAACTGCTGCGCCTTCGGTTCACCGCTGTAGTATTCGTGATTGCCCAGACAGGCAAAGACGGGCACCTGCAATCGGCGAAATTCCGCGGCAACACCCTCTTCCAAAAGTGGTTGGACGCTGATGTCGATGATGTCGCCGGCGATGAGCACGAGGTCGGGCTGTTCGGCATTCACGAAATCGACCCACCGTGCCAGTTCAGTGCGCGGATTGTGGTAGCCCAAGTGCAAATCGCTCATCATGACAAGCTTCAAGGGGCGCTCTACCCTCCCCTTCGTGTCGAGTTCGAGGCTCACGCGCGCTTTATTATAATAATGTGTATTTCCATAAACGAAAATTCCGACCATCACCGCTAAAACGGTCAACGAACCTGCGAGGCTATTTTTGAGGAACGACGACGGGACGAGGTGCAGCAACTGTCCGAAGTCGAGTACGAGGAAAAGCATCGTGAGGTATAGCAGGATGAACAGCGAGGAATTTCCGACATTGTACATCACTCGCGCCCATGGGAGCGAAACGCGGTCGAGACCCAGCACGAAATTGAGAATGAACAGCGCAAAACAGGCCGCCATTGCCACGATGACGAGCGTTTTCCACACGGCTGTCAGTGGAAGAATCCGCCAAACGTGCCAGCCGACATAAGTACAGCCGAGGATTGGCAACAAGAAGAAAATAATAGCCCAGATTTTCATTTTTTCAACGCTTCAATCAAAAAACTGACGGGGCGAAAGCCGTCGTTGCAACTAATCATCGCCGACATCGGATTTTTCATCCAACCATCGTAAAAATTGCCTTCGCCACGCGCCAGCGACTCGACAAACGGACGCACGGAATCCCATGCCGAAGGGCAAAAACCATCGGGACGCTGACCATCGACGGAGACCCATGTCTGGCCGATGCTGACGTCGCAGGCGTGCTCAATCGGATTTTCGTATTGCGCCATCAAATCGTCGTAAATCGTTTGGCGAAGGGCGGTGATTTTGACTTGAGTCATGCTCATTCGAGGTTATTTCACGATGGTGGCACGAATGATTTTCACATCATCGATGGGACGGTTATAGTCGTCGGTGCGAACATAATCGATTTTCTGCGCGACATCGAGCCCCTCAATCACCTCGCCAAAAACCGTGTATTGCCCGTCGAGCCAGGGCGTTCCGCCGATTTTACGGTAGTAGTCGCGGATTTCGTCGGTGAGTTTCACGGTGCCATTGGTGGCTTTGTCGATGCGCTCCTGATAGCGGTCGAGTGCCATGTCGCTAAAAGTTTTTCCGACAACGATGTAAAACTGCGCCGACGACGAAGCCCGCTCTGGATTGACGCTGTCGCCCTCGCGAGCAGCCGCCAATGCGCCGCGCTTGTGGAAATACTTCGGAAAGACAAATTCGGCGGGAATCGTGTAGTCGGGCGAGTAGTTGCCTACCGACCTGCCCGGCTCAGCGTGGCGCGAGGTGGAATCGCCCGTCTGAATCATGAAATCGCCGATGACGCGATGCCACAGATTGCCGTCGTAATAGCCTTCAGCGACGAGTTTCAGGAAGTTGTCGCGATGGAGCGGCGTTTCGTTGTAAAGTTCGAGTCGGATGTTGCCCATCGTGGTTTCGAGGAGCACTTCGCGGCGCGCGTCGGCGTCTTGTGCAGAAACATGGCCGATGGCCGACAAAAACAGCAGCGTCAGAATTGTCAGTTTCTTCATTTTTTTCATTTTTAATTGGTTTTCAGTCGCAAAATTATAAAAAAAATGAGGAAAAAATGTCGTTTTTATTATTTTTTTAGTATCTTTGTGGCTGATTAAGTTATTTTTCAACGCTCATCAAACTATCAAACCATGCGAAAAAACGGCTTTTGGTATCGGGTTTTCGACCTGTATTACGACGGATTCCGCAATATGACGCTCGGCAAAACGCTGTGGGCGATTATCCTGATTAAACTTTTCATTATGTTCGCGATTTTGAAGGTGTTCTTCTTCCCGAATTTCCTGAAAACCCACGCGGAAAAGGGCGGAGAGGCCGAGTTTGTGTCGAAGGAACTCATTGAACGGGGGAATTGACAATTTACAATTAACAAAATAATAATTAACAATTAAAATCAAAATTTAACCTAATTCTAAACATTATGCACAATTTGCTATTAGACATTTCGACAGGTACCATCGACTGGGCACGCGCTCAGTTCGCTTTGACAGCCATCTATCACTGGCTGTTCGTACCACTGACATTGGGTCTGGCCGTCGTCATGGGCATCATGGAGACGCGCTACTATCGCACGCAGGATCCTTTCTGGAAGGATGCCGCGAAATTCTGGCAGAAACTCTTCGGAATCAACTTCGCGATGGGCGTTGCCACGGGTATTATCCTTGAATTTGAGTTTGGCACAAACTGGTCGAACTACTCGTGGTTCGTGGGCGACATTTTCGGTGCCCCACTCGCCGTCGAAGGCATCATTGCCTTCTTTATGGAATCGACGTTTGTCGCCGTGATGTTCTTCGGTTGGAACAAGGTTTCAAAGGGATTCCACTTGGCTTCGACGTGGCTCACGGGTCTCGGGGCAACGATTTCGGCTTGGTGGATTCTCGTGGCGAACTCGTGGATGCAGGCGCCCGTCGGCTGCGAATTCAACCCCGACACGATGCGCAACGAGATGGTTTCGTTCTTCGAGGTTGCGCTGTCGCCCTTCGCCGTTGGCAAATTCTGCCACACGGTGACATCGGCGTGGATCATCGGCGGCATCTTTACCGTTGCTGTCAGTGCGTGGTATTTGAAGAAGAACCGCGAGCAGAGGCTGGCCTTCGAGAGCATGAAAATCGGTGCTGCCGTGGGACTGGTGGCCTCGCTGTTGGCTGCTTTCACAGGACATATTTCAGGCGAGCAGGTGGCGAAGTCGCAGCCGATGAAGTTGGCCGCGATGGAAGCGCTCTACAACGGTGGAACCGACCAAAGCCTGACGGCTGTGGCGTGGGTCAATCCGTTCCAGCAGCCCGATTATCAGAACGAACAAGAGCCGTCGCTGCGCATTGCAATGCCCTACGCCCTCTCGCTGATGGCGACACGCGACATTCACGGCTATGTGCCCGGCGTGAACGACCTGCTGAAAGGCTACACTACGCCCGACGGCAAGGTGGAACCCTCGATTGAGGAGAAAATCGAGTGCGGAAAGAAGGCGATTGCTGCACTTTCGACCTATCGTACAGCCAAGAAAAACGGTACAACCGACGAGGCTGCGCTGGCGACGCTCAAGGAAAATATGAAGTATTTCGGCTACGGCTACATCAAGTCGCCCGACCAAGTTGTGCCGTTCATCCCCATCTGTTTCTGGTCGTTCCGCGTGATGGTCGGAATGGGAATGATTTTCATCGCATTCTTCGCCCTGATTCTGTTCCTGATGTATCGAAAAAAAGACATTACGCGCTACAAATGGCTGCTGACGACCGCCATCGTGCTTGTTCCGCTGGCCTACATCGCGTCTGAAAGTGGTTGGCTCGTGGCCGAATTTGGCCGTCAGCCGTGGACGATTCAGGATATGCTTCCCACGTGGGCTGCCGTTTCCGACGTCAGCGCAGGGTCTGTTGCACTCACATTCTTCGTATTCCTCGCCCTGTTCACGACGATGCTTGCCGTGGAAATCAACATTCTGCTGAAGCAAATCAAGAAAGGGCCGGAGCATAGTACGCCCGAAGCGTAAATTTATAATTAACAATTAACCATTAACAGTTATGACTTACGATTTTTTGCAACAATATTGGTGGTTCCTCGTTTCACTTTTGGGAGCCCTGTTGGTGTTTCTGATGTTCGTTCAGGGAGCCAATTCAATGATTTTCAGCCTCGGTCGCACGGAAGATGAGCGCAGAATGCTCGTTAATTCGACGGGTCGGAAGTGGGAACTCACGTTCACCACGCTCGTCACCTTCGGCGGTGCGTTTTTCGCCTCGTTTCCGCTGTTCTACTCGACGAGTTTCGGCGGTGCCTACTGGCTGTGGATGGTGATTCTGCTGTCGTTTGTGCTGCAAGCCGTCAGCTACGAATTCCAGAACAAACTCGGCAATCTGCTCGGCACAAAGACGTTCCAGTGGTTCCTCGTGTTCAACGGCATTTTCGGTCCGTTGTTGCTCGGTGGAGCCGTCGCCACGTTCTTTGAAGGCTCGAATTTCCTCGTTGAGAAGAACAATCTCATCGACGCAGGCGCGATGACGCCGATTATCAGCCGCTGGGCCAATGCCTCGCACGGTCTCGACGCACTGCTCAACCCGTGGATTCTCGTTTTCGGCCTTGCCGTCGTGTTCTTGGCACGGATTCTGGGCGTGCTCTATATTATGAATAATGTGTCCGACGAAAACATCCGCTCGCGTGGTAGCGTGCGCCTGATTGGTGTGACAGTGCCGTTCCTGCTGCTGTTCGTGACCTATCTCGTGCATCTGCTGTTGAAAGACGGCTTCGCCTACGGTGCCGACGGCCAAATTTTTATGGAGCCGTACAAATATTTCAATAATTTCGTTACGATGTGGCCGCTGCTGATTCTGCTGCTCGTCGGCGTGGTGCTCGTGCTTTTCGGCATTATCAAAACCGTCGTTTCCAAAACCTACATTCGCGGCATCTGGCCCGTTGGCATCGGCGTGGTACTCGTGGTTTTGAGCCTTTTGCTCTGCGCCGGATGGAACGGAACGGCCTACTATCCATCGACCGCCGATCTGCAGTCGTCGCTGACGATTGAGAACTCTTGTTCGAGCGAGTTCACGCTGCGCACGATGGCTTGGGTGAGCCTGTTCATTCCGTTTGTGCTGGCGTACATCATCTACGCTTGGCGCGCACTCGACAAGAAGGAAATCACGGCGGAAGAAATCAAGGGTGACAGCGAAGCGTATTGAGAATTTACAATTGATAATTGAAACTGGCGTGGACCTTTCGGGACTCACGCCAGTTTTTTATTTGGCTCGTTCTTTGCTGCTTCGCTTGTCGCGGTGGTAGCTGCGATAGTCGTCGAGTTCGATTTCCACATCGGGCTCGACGAGTTTTCCCTCGCGAGGCAGGCGTAATTGCAGATACTTAATCGGCAGACCGCGCGAGAGCCACATTTGTTCGTAATAGGTCTGGATGTTGGGTGTCTGCAGGTCGCCGTCTTCCGTTGTAAAGTGTTTTTTGTCTTCCGAAGGATGCAACCGCTCGTCGTGGTAGAGGTCTGTCGTGGCGAAAGCGACGGGCAAACGGTTTTCCTTGACCAAGAAATCGGTGTAGGTGAAAAGGAAATTCGAGTCGGTTTTTAGGTGGATGATGCCCTCATCGACGAGAAAACGGCGGTAACGCTCGAGGAAATAGGTCGAAGTCAGTCGTTTTCGCGGATTTTTCATCTGTGGGTCGCTGAAAGTCAGCCAGATTTCCTGCACCTCGTCTTGAGCGAAAAAATGGTCGATGAATTCGATGTTCGTGCGCAGGAATGCGACGTTTTTCAGTCCTTCCTCAATCGCCATTTTCGCACCCGTCCACAGGCGTGCGCCCTTGATATCGACACCGATGAAGTTTTTCTCGGGACACAGTCGCGCCAGTTCAACGGCATATTCGCCCTTTCCGCAACCGAGTTCGAGCACAATGGGATGGTCGTTCTTGAAAAAATTGTCGCGCCAGCGGCCTTTCATATCGAAAGACCGCTGCGCAATGACACTGTACGGATACTGAAATACGTTTCCGAAAGTCTCGAGTTCGGCAAATTTCTCAAGTTTTCCTTTGCCCATTATTCAATCACCATCGTCCAACCGTATTTGTCTTCAATCGTACCCAACTGGATGCCACGAAGCGTGTCGTAGAGCTTCTTCGACCACGGGCCGGGCTCGTCAGCAAATTCGTAGCTCTTGCCCATTTCGGGGTCGTCGATGCGTGAAATCGGCGAAATCACAGCCGCCGTGCCGCAAGCACCGGCCTCGTCGAACTCGGTAAGTTCGTCGATGGCAATCGGGCGACGCTCCACCTTCATACCGATGTCCTCGGCAATCTGCATCAGGCTCTTGTTCGTAATCGAAGGCAGAATCGACGAACTTTGCGGCGTGATGTACGTATCGTTCTTGACACCGAAGAAATTGGCTGCGCCAGCCTCGTCGATGTACTTCTTCTCTTTCGCGTCGAGGTAGAACTCGCAGGCGTACTGACCACCGTGGCAAGCCTCAACGTGCGGACGAAGCGATGCCGCATAGTTGCCGCCAACCTTGTAGATACCCGTTCCGTGCGGTGCAGCGCGGTCGTATTGGCGCGTCACAACGTAGGGATTGCCCTGGAAACCGCCCTTGAAATAAGGACCGACGGGGCTGACGAAGATGACAAACAGATATTCCGTTGCCGGCTTCACACCGACCTGCGGACCGCTTCCGATAAGCAGCGGACGCAAATAGAGCGACGCACCGCTTTCGTACGGCGGAATGAATTCTTTGTTGAGCAGCACGACCTTCTTCGCCATTTCCATGAACAGTTCGGTCGGCACCTCGGCCATCATCACGCCACGCGCCGACGACTGCAGACGCTTGGCATTTTCGTCGGGACGGAACATTCGCACCTTCCCATCGGGACAGCGGAACGCCTTTAAGCCCTCGAACGCCTCCTGACCGTAGTGCAGGCAGGTGGCAGCCATGTGAATACTCAGAAATTCGCTGGAACTGGTTTCAATTTCACCCCATTTCCCGTCGCGGTAGTAGCAACGCACATTGTAGTTCGTCGGCACGTAGCCAAAGGGCAATTTGCCCCATTCTAAATCTTTCATTGATGTGTTTTTTAGGTTTTTTAGTTGATTGTGGTGCAAAGTTACGCATTTTCTTTGGAAAGGCAAAAAAAATGGAAATATTTTTACGATAAGATTTTTTTCACATCTTCATCGACTTTCGTGAGCCGTTCCTGACACATTTTGACGAGTTTTTGGGCTTCTTTGAGTTGTTCGGCCATTTGGTCGATGTCGAGTTCGCCCTTTTCCATCTTTTCGACGATTTCCTCTAATTTTTTGATTGCTTCTTCGTATTTCATTGCTTTTTAGGATTTTGATTTGATAACTTCAGATTGCACAATTCCCGCTGCCAGACGGGTTTCGATAATATCGCCCGACTTGAGTTCGCCGGCATTGTGAACGGCCTTGCCGTTTTTCAGCGTGATGCTGTAGCCACGTTGCAGTAGCAGGTTCGGGTCGAGACTTTCTGCCCGATGACGCAGCATTTCAAGCCTGTGACGCTCGCGAAGAAACGCCTTTTCGACCGTCGAAACAAGGTTTCCCGACAGCATCGACAGCCGATAACTGTGCGTCGCAAGTCGCTCGCTGATATGAGCGGCAATGCGCTGATAGCACTGCTCCACGCGCTGTGCCGTCGCCGCGAGGTGGTCGATGAGGAAAGCGGCGGCGGCCGTCGGTGTTTTCACGCGGAGGAACGACACCATGTCGAGCACGCTCTCGTCGCGCTCGTGACCGATGCCCGTGATGACCGGGAGCGGAAAATTCGCAACGTTTTCGGCCAGTGCGAGGGTGTCGAAACCGCTCAAATCGGCGGTTGCACCACCACCTCGAATAATCACGACGCAATCGAAGTTTTCCAAGTCCGCATTGATGCTGTCGAGTGCGGCAATAATGCTTTTTTCGACGGCTTCGCCCTGCATCGTCGCAGCGAAAAGTATCACTTGAAAAGAAAAACCGAAGTCGTTGTCGTTCAGTTGATTACAAAAATCTTCGTAACCTGCTGCATTCTCGCTTGAAATCACAGCGATGCGCTGTGCAAACTGCGGCAACGACAACTCTTTCTGCAAGTCGAAAACACCTGCCTCCTTCAATTTTGCGACGATTTCCATGCGCTTCCGCGCCATGTCGCCGATGGTGTAAGTCGGGTCGATGTCGCTCATAATCCACGAAAAACCGAATGCTTCGTGGAAGTTCGCCGTCACGCGCAGCAACACCTTCATGCCGGCATGCAAAGTCTGGCCGGTCGTGCGCTCGAAGCGCGGTCGCAGCCGTTCCCATGTCGTTTTCCAACATTTCGCAGAGGCTCGCGCCACAGGCGTACTGCCGAAAGCATCCTTCTGCACGAGTTCCATGTAGCAATGGCCGCGCACCTCGCGCATTTCCGAGAGTTCCGCCTCGACCCAGTATTCTTCGTCGAGCGACATCTCGATGGCGTCGCGCACCAGCAAGTTCAGTTCGTAAAGCGTCAGCGATTTTTCCACGTTTTGTTCGTTTAAAACGGCGAAACCCGAAAGTTCCGCCGTTTCCAGTATGAAATTTAAAAGATTTAATCTTCGTCTTTCTCCTCGGCCTCGTGAGCAGCGATGAGAGCTTGCTGAATGTCATTCGGCACGAGTTCGTAACTCGAGAAGGTGGTCGAGAACGAGGCGCGACCGCCAGTGAGCGAACTCAGGGCAATCGAATAGCTCGAGAGTTCCTTCAAAGGAATCTTCGCAGTGAGTTTCTGATAGCCTGCCTCGCTGTCCATACCCATGATGACGGCGCGACGACCCTGCAAATCGCTCATCACATCGCCCATGTAGTCGCCGGGAACGAGCACTTCGAGGTCGTAAATCGGCTCCAACACCTTCGGACCGGCCTCCTTGAACGCAGCCGAGAAGGCATTACGACCTGCCAGCATAAACGAAAGTTCGTTGGAATCCACGGGGTGCATCTTTCCGTCATAGACGATGACGCGCACGTCGCGGGCGTAGGAACCCGTGAGCGGGCCTTGCTCCATGCGCTCCATCACACCCTTCAGAATGGCGGGCATGAAACGGGCATCGATGGCACCACCGACAACCGAGTTGATGAAGACGAGTTTGCCGCCCCATTCGAGGTCGATTTCTTCCTTGCCCTTGATGTTCATCTTGAACTCCTGACCGTTGATTTTGAACGACGTCGGGTCGGGCATTCCCTCGGTGTAGGGTTCGAGGATGAGGTGTACTTCGCCGAACTGTCCGGCACCACCCGACTGCTTCTTGTGACGATAGTCGGCACGAGCCATCTTCGTGATGGTTTCGCGATACGGAATCTTCGGCTCGACGTATTCGACCTGAATCTTTTCGTTGTTTTCCAGACGCCATTTCAGCGTGCGAAGGTGGAACTCGCCCTGACCGTGGATAATGGTCTGACGAAGTTCTTTCGACTGCTCGACCACCCACGTCGGGTCTTCCTGACGCATTTTCATCACGGCAACCATCAGTTTCTCCATTTCCGAGGAGTTCACGGCCTTAATGGCACGCGAATATTTCGAGTTCGGATACTTGATGAAGTCGAATTTCCAGTCGATTTCCTTCGCGTTGAGCGTGTTGCCAGTCTTCACGTCCTTGAGTTTCACGGTGCAACCGATGTCGCCAGCCTTCAGTTCATCAACGGCCACGCGGTTCGAACCTGCGCAAGCGTAAAGCTGACCCATGCGCTCTTTCGAGCCACGGTCGGCGTTGGTCAGGTCGTCGCCCGTCTTCACCGAACCGCTCATCACCTTGAAATACGACACTTCACCGATGTGCGGCTCCATACCGGTCTTGAAGAAGAAGAGCGAAGCCGGACCATTGCTGTCGGGTGCGATTTCCTCGCCAGCAGCGTTTTTCACCTTCGGCATTTCGCTCACGAAGGGAACCACGTTGCCGAGGAATTCCATCAAGCGGCGCACACCCATATCCTTGCCTGCGCAGACGCAGAAAACGGGGAAAATCGAGCGTGTAACAAGGCCCTTGCGAATACCTTCGCGCATTTCGTCTTCCGTGAGGTCTTCCGTTTCGAAGAATTTCTCCATCAGGGCATCGTCGCCACCGGCAGCAGCCTCGACCAGAGCGGCCTTCATTTCCTTGGCCTTGTCGAGTTGGTCGGCAGGAATGTCCTCGATGATGGGTGCGCCACCTTCGGGCTTCCACGAATATTTCTTCATCAGCAACACGTCGATGACGGAGTTGAAACCGGGACCTGTAGCGATGGGATACTGCACAGGCACGCAGTTGGGACCATAAACGTCCTTCAACTGGTTGAGAATCTGGTCGAAGTCGCAGTTTTCCTTATCGAGTTGGTTCACAAGGAAAATCACGGGCTTGCCGAGTTTGTCGGTGTTGCGGAAGGCGTTCATCGTGCCCACCTCGGGACCATACGTTCCATTGACGAGGATGACGGCCTGGTCAGTCACGTTCAGTGCCGTGATGGCGCCGCCCACGAAGTCGTCGGAACCCGGACAGTCGATGATGTTGAGCTTCTTGCCGTTCCACTCGGTGTGGAAGACGGTCGAGAAGACAGAGTAGCCATACTCCTGCTCCACGGGGAAGTAGTCGCTCATCGTGTTTTTACCCTCTACGGTGCCACGGCGTTTGATGATGCCGGCCTCATAGACCATTGCTTCGGCAAGAGTGGTCTTGCCGCTACCCGCACTGCCAATCAGCGCGATGTTTTTTACTTCATTTGTCTGATAGACTTTCATTGTTTTAAGTTTTTAAGTTATTGTAAAATTTTGTCACTTCTTTCGTCACTCCACGAAAATTTGCCGTCGAAATTACATAAAAATCCTCAAATAGCCAAAATATTTCCGAAAAACATTGATTCTTTTATGACTTATTAGTAATTTTGTGACAAAATCGGGCGATTTTCGACCAAAAAACGACAAAAAAATGATGTCAGCATTGTATCTTCATATTCCATTTTGCAAGAGCCGTTGTATCTACTGCGGTTTCTATTCGACGACACAATTTTCGTGGCAAAGTCGCTACGTCGATGCGCTGTGTCGGGAAATGGAATTGAGAAGCCAAAAACAGCCGAAAAATGGCTTGAAAACCGTTTATTTCGGTGGTGGAACGCCCAGTTTGCTCACGCGAGAGCAGTTTCATCGGATTTTCGACGCGATTGGACAGGCCTATATATATAATAATGTGTATCCGCCCTCTGAGGTCACCATCGAGGCGAATCCCGACGACGTGAGCGACGATTTTTGCGAGATGCTGCGCGAACTGCCTGTCAATCGGGTTTCGTTGGGTGTGCAGACCTTCGACGATGGTCGGCTGCGGTTTTTGCGCCGTCGCCACGATTCAAGGCAAATCGGCGAGGCTGTCCGACGGCTTCGCGAGGCTGGTTTCCGCAACATCAGCATCGATTTGATGTTCGGATTTCCCGAAGAAACGCTCGCCGACTGGATTTCCGACATCGACCAAGCCATCGCTCTCGATGTCGAGCACGTTTCGGCCTACTCGCTGATGTACGAGGAAGACACGGCACTTTTCAAGCAATGGAAAAGCGGGAAAATCAAGAAAATCGACGACGAATGCTCGCGTCAGATGTACGAAACCCTCATCGACCGCCTTGAAACCGCTGGTTTCGAGCATTATGAAATCTCGAATTTCGCCAAAAACGGCTTCCGCTCGCGCCACAACAGCAGTTATTGGAACCAAACTCCCTACGTCGGAATCGGCGCGGCGGCCCACAGTTACGACGGCCAAACACGCTCGTGGAACATCAGCGACCTACGCGAATACGTCGAAGCTATCGAGCGCGGCGAACTGCCGTCGGAACACGAAATCATCGACAAAACGACGCGCTACAACGACCTTGTCACCTCGGCAATGCGCACGCGAGAAGGCATTTTCTTGCCCTCGCTCGAACCGAAATTTCGCGATTATCTGCTCGAAAATGTCAAGAAATCGCTCGAAAACGGCCTTCTCGCCATCGACCACGACCAAATCCACCTCACCCGAAACGGACTTTTCGTCAGCGACAGCGTGATGAGCGACCTCATCTATGTCTAAAAGTCGAAAAATATTCCTTACAATCCCAAAAAATATGTAAATAATTTGTTTATTGGCGGTTATTTCAACTAAATTGCTTAACTTTGCAAACCTAAACGAAGTTTTGTACCAAAAAGAATGGAATTTACAGCACAACAAATCGCACAAATGATTGGCGGACGCGTCGAAGGCGACGAAAACGCCCGCGTCAATTCGTTTGCGAAAATCGAGGAAGGCCGCCCCGGCGCGATTTCTTTCCTCTCGAACACGAAATACACCCACTACATCTACGACACGCAGTCGTCGGTGGTGCTCATCGACGAAAACGTGGAACTCGAGCACGAAGTGAAAGCGACGCTCATCCGCGTGAAAAACGCTTACGAGGCCGTCGCCCGACTGCTGCAAGCCTATGAGTCGATGAAACCGAAGAAAAAAGGCATCGACCCGTTGGCCTTCATCGCTTCGAGCGCAACGCTCGGCGACGATTGCTATGTGGGCGCATTTGCCTACATCGGCGAGGGCGCGAAAATCGGCAAAAACTGCCAGATTTATCCGCACGCCGTTGTCGGCGACAACGTGAGCGTGGGCGACGACTGCATCATCTATCCCAATGCCGTCGTTTATCACGATTGCCGCCTTGGACAGCGTGTCACGATGCACGCGGGCAGTGTCGTCGGTGCCGACGGATTCGGTTTCGCCCCGACGGCTGAAGGCTACGATAAAATTCCGCAAATCGGCATCGTCACCATCGAAGACGACGTGGAAATCGGCGCCAACACCTGCATCGACCGCTCGACGATGGGCAGCACCTACGTCAGAAAGGGCGTGAAACTCGACAATCTCGTGCAAATCGCCCACAACACGGACATCGGTGCCAACACGGTGATGTCGGCACAGGTGGGCGTGGCTGGCTCGACGAAAATCGGCGAATGGTGTATGTTCGGCGGTCAGGTCGGCATCGCAGGCCACATCACCATCGGAAATCGCGTCAATTTGGGTGCTCAGTCGGGTGCTCCGAGCAGCATCGAAGATAATCAGACGCTCATCGGCACGCCACCGATGGAAACGCGCCCGTTCTTCCGTTCACAATCCATTTTCCGCCGTCTGCCCGATATGTATAAAGAGTTGGAAGAACTCAAAAAAGAGGTGGAAAAGTTGAAAATGAAGAGTGAAGAATCTTAAATTGTCAAATTGTAAATAGTCAAATCGTAAATTATAATGATGGAAACAATCAAGCAAAAGACCCTCAAAAACAGTTTTTCGCTTTCTGGTAAAGGGCTGCACACGGGTTTGGACCTCACCGTGACGTTCAATCCGGTACCCGAAAACACCGGCTACCGCATTCAGCGCATCGACCTCGAAGGACAGCCCGTCATCGAGGCCATCGCCGAGAAAGTCGCCGACACCCAGCGCGGAACCGTTCTGGCACAGGGCGACGTGCGCGTTTCGACCGTTGAACACGCCCTCGCTGCACTCTACGCCCTCGGCATCGACAACTGCCTGATTCAAGTCGATGGACCCGAATTTCCGATTCTCGACGGCTCGGCATTCATGTATGTCGAGAAAATCCGCGAGGTGGGCATCGAAGAGCAGGCCGCCACGAAAGAATGGTTCATCATTCGCAAGAAAATCGAAATTCGCGACGAGGAATCGGGTTCGTGCATCACGATTCTGCCCGACGACCAATTTTCTATAACGACGATGTGCTCGTTCGAGTCGAAATTCATCAACAGCCAGTTCGCCACGCTCGACAATATGGACGATTTTGCCTCGGAAGTGGCTCCAGCCCGCACCTTCGTGTTTGTGCGCGACATCATGCCGCTGCTCGACGCCAACCTCATCAAGGGCGGCGACCTCGAAAACGCCATCGTCATCTACGAGCGTCAGGTCAGCCAACAGCAACTCGACAACCTCGCCGACCTGCTGAAAGTGCCGCACATGGACGCGACGAAAATCGGTTACATCCAGCCGAAACCTCTGCAATGGGAAAACGAATGTACGCGCCACAAACTGCTCGACATCATCGGCGACATGGCACTCATCGGACGACCCATCAAAGGCCGTATCGTCGCCACTCGTCCTGGCCACACCATCAACAACAAATTTGCCCGACTGATGCGCAAGGAAATCAAGAAAAACGAGGTGCAGGCACCGATTTACGACCCCAACGACACGCCGATTATGGACAACATTCGCATCCGCGAACTGCTGCCCCACCGCTATCCGATGCAACTCGTCGATAAAGTCATTGCGATGGGTGCAACGAGCATCGTCGGCGTGAAAAACATCACCGCCAACGAGCCGTTCTTCACGGGTCACTTCCCAGAAGAACCCGTCATGCCAGGCGTTCTCCAAATCGAGGCAATGGCGCAGTGCGGCGGTCTGCTCGTGCTCAATCAAGTCGATGAACCCGAGCGTTGGTCCACCTATTTCATGCGCATCGACGACGTGAAATTCCGCCAGAAAGTCGTGCCGGGCGACACGCTGCTCTTCCGCGTGGAACTGCTGCATCCCGTCCGCCACGGCGTAAGCACGATGAAAGGCTACACCTTCGTCGGCGACCGCATCGTTTCTGAAGCCCAATTCACCGCACAAATCGTTAAAAACAAATGAACCAGATCAGTCCATTAGCATTCGTCCATCCCGAGGCGCAACTCGGTTCGGGCAACGTCGTCGGTCCGTTTTGCTATATCGACCGCGACGTCGTCATTGGCGACAACAACGTGTTTCAAAATAGCGTCACTATCAATCAAGGAGCGCGAATCGGCAACGGCAACGAGGTTTTGCCAGGCGCAAGCCTTTCGACGAAACCACAAGACCTGAAATTCAAGGGTGAAATCACGACTTGCCAGATTGGCGATAACAATTCCATCCGCGAAAACGTCACGATTTCGCGTGGAACAGCGTCGAAAGGCGTGACCATCGTCGGTTCGAACAACCTTCTGATGGAAAACATGCACATCGCCCACGACTGCGTCATCGGCAGCAACTGCATCATCGGCAATTCCACGAAATTCGCCGGCGAGGTCGTCGTCGATGATTTTGCCATCATCTCGGCCTCGGTGCTCATCCACCAATTCTGCCGCATCGGTTCCTACGTGATGATTCAGGGCGGTAGCCGCACTTCGCAGGACGTTCCGCCGTTTATCGTCGCAGGAAAAGAGCCCATCCGCTATGCTGGAGTGAACCTCGTTGGCCTGCGTCGTCGTGGTTTTTCGGCTGAAACCATCCAGCAGATTCACGATGCCTATCGTCTGCTCTACCAGAGCACGAACACTCGTTCCGACGCCATTCGACTCATCAAGGAAATCATTCCGCAGACACCCGAAATTGAGTATATTGTCAATTTCGTGGAGAGTTCTCAGCGCGGAATTATTAAGTAAGGAGTTGAGGAGTAAGGAGTTGAGTAAGGAGGAAAGGAGATTTGGGCGATGAAAGGCACGACTTTAATCGTTTTACTGGGTCCGACAGGTGTCGGCAAGACGGATTTGAGCATTCGTCTTGCCGATACTTTTCAAATTCCGATTATCAACGCCGACTCGCGCCAGATTTTCGCTGAAATTCCCATCGGAACGGCTGCGCCAACGGCGGAACAACTTGCACGAACAAAGCATTATTTCGTCGGAACCCATCGCCTGACCGACTACTACAGCGCGTCGATGTTTGAGCAAGATGTTCTGCAAATTATCACCCAACATCCATCACCCAACATCCACCTGATGAGTGGCGGTTCGATGATGTATATCGATGCCGTTTGCAATGGAATCGACGACATTCCGACCGTCGATGACGAAACGCGCTCATGGATTAAGCAGCGACTGGCCGACGAAGGACTACCGGCGCTCGTCGAGGAACTGAAACGACTCGACCCCGAGCATTACGAAATCGTCGATCGGCAGAATCCGCGCCGCGTCGTCCACGCCCTCGAAATCTGCCACATGACCGGAAAAACCTATACCTCATTTCGCACGGGTCGCTCACCATTCAACCTTCAACACCCATCAACCAACACCCATCACCGACCCTTTCATATTTTAAAAATCGGCCTCGACCGCCCGCGCGAAGAACTCTACGACCGCATCAATCGGCGCGTCGATGAGATGATGGCGCAAGGACTGTTGGACGAGGCCCGTCGCGTTTTTCCCCTGCGCCACGAAAACGCGCTGAACACCGTCGGCTACAAGGAACTTTTCCACCATTTCGACGGTGAATGGTCGCTCGACGAGGCCGTGGAGCGCATCAAGGGCAACACGCGCCGCTATATGCGCAAGCAACTCACGTGGTTCAAGCGCGACGACCAAATCCACTGGTTCCATCCCGATTCATCGCAAGAAATCATCCAATTCATCAACAAAAACATCACGCCATGACCCGAAAAATCTTCAACTGGATTAAAAAACACCCGATTCTGTCGCTCATCGCCTCGTTTTTCATCTATCTCGGCATGGTCGATGTCAATTTTCTCGGTCTATTTGGCAAGTCACCGGGCTTTATGTCGGGACTGGAGCCACGCATCAGTCAGGCTTCCGAAATCTATAGTGCCGACGGTGTGAGAATCGGAAAATTTTTCAACGAAAATCGTACACCAGTCGAATTTAAAGAGGTGAATCCGAAGTTTTGGCAGGCACTCATCGACACCGAGGACGAGCGTTTCTACAAGCACATCGGCATCGATCCGCTGGGAATGTTTGCCGCCGCCAAAGACGCCGTCCTTCACCAAGACGCACGCGGAGCCTCGACTATCACGCAACAGTTGGCGAAAAATATGTTCAAAATGCGCACGAAATATTCCAACGGACTTTTAGGAAAAATTCCAGGCGTGAACATGGTCATCACGAAGACGAAAGAATGGATTATCGCGCTGAAAATCGAATATCTCTACGACAAAAACGAAATTCTCACGATGTACGCTAACACTGTCGATTTCGGCTCGAACGCCTTCGGCATCAAAACGGCGGCCAAAACCTATTTCAACACTTCGCCGGCGAATCTGACCGTCGATCAGTCGGCGATTTTGGTAGGAATGTTGAAGGCGACGACAACCTACAACCCCTTTCTTCATCCCGAAAAAAGCCTTCAGCGACGAAATGTCGTGATGCGGAACATGCTGGAGAGGGGCGATTTGACGAAAGAAGAATACGACGCGCTCAGCCAGAAGCCGATTCGACTGGACTACAACGTAGAATCGAACTACGACGGACAGGCGCAATACTTCCGCGAGGCCGTGGCCGACGAACTCAGAGAATGGTGCGAAGACAACGGCTACGACCTCTACAACAGCGGTCTGAAAATTTACACGACCATCGACACGCGTATGCAGAAATATGCCGAGGAGGCCGTCGCCAAACAGATGCGGCAGGTGCAGCGCAATTTCGACCGACATTGGGGCAAAAACGAGCCGTGGATTGACGAACGAGGGCGTGTCATCCCCGATTTCATCGAGGGAATCGCCCGAAAACTGCCTGTCTATAAGCATCTGAGCGAAAAATTCCCCAACCAGCCCGATTCCGTCGACTTCTACCTGAACCAGCCCCACACCGTCAGGCTTTTCGACTACGACCAAGGATTTATTGAACGCGAAATTTCAACGATGGACTCGATTCGCTACATGGTTCGCTTCATGCACTGTTCGTTTGTGGCGATGGAACCACACACGGGCAACGTGAAGGCGTGGGTTGGCGACATCGATTTCGACACGTGGAAATACGACAAAGTGACGGCAATGCGACAGCCCGGCTCGACGTTCAAACTCTTCGTCTATACCGAGGCGATGAATCAAGGACTGACGCCCTGCGACAAGCGTCGCGACGAATATATTTCGATGAAAGTTTGGGACGAAAAGAAGAAAAAAGAGGTGACGTGGACGCCCGGCAATGCCAACGGCTATTTCACAGGCGACTCGATGACGCTGCGCCGTGCTTTCGCGCAGAGCATCAACTCCGTGGCAGTGCGGCTCGGACAGGAAATGGGCGTGAAACGAATCGCCGAAACCGCCCATCGGATGGGCATTCGCAGCCGACTCGACGAAACGCCGTCGCTCTCGCTCGGTTCGAGCGACGTGAATCTGCTCGAACTCACCAACGCCTATTGCACCGTTGTCGATGACGGGAAACACCGCAAACCGCGCCTCGTCGCCCATATTCTCGACAAAGACGGCAAGGAAATCTACACGGGAAGCATGCGCGTCGAGCAGGCCATTCCCTACAAAAGCGCTTTCCTCATGCAAGAATTGCTCAAGAGCGGACTGAACGAGCCCGGAGCCACGTCGATGAGCCTGTGGACCTACATCGGCAGGGTCAACGACACCGATTTCGGCGGCAAAACCGGCACGTCGAACAACCATTCCGACGCTTGGTTTATGGGTGTGAGTCCGAAATTGGTGGTCGGCGCGTGGGTTGGCGGTGAATATCGCTGCATCCACTTCCGAACGGGTGCGCTCGGGCAAGGAAGTCGCACTGCCCTACCCGTCTGCGGCTATTTCCTGCAATCGGTTTTTGGCGACCCGTCTTTTAAGGAGTATCACGCGCGATTCGAGCGTCCAAAAGACACCGACATCACCCCCGACCTCTATTCGTGCCAGGGTGTCTATCACTATGAAAACGACACCACTGCGACCGACAGTCTGCTCTTCGAAGATGAAATGATTCTTGACAGCGAGGGAAATCCACTCCCCATCAATGAGGAAATGGACGAAAATGAGGTCGAAAACGGATAAAATTGTTAAATTTTACAAAAAAATAGAACAAGCTATCGAAAAATCATTTATATTTGCAGCCAGATTTTTAATCATTTTATTATTAACTCACATTATTAACTAAAAACAAGAGAAAGTATGAAGAAAGTATTTTTGATGTTGGTGGCCGTTGGTGCCATGACATTCGTAAGCTGCGAGAACAAGCCCAAGGCTAACCCCGAGGAAGTCGTGGAAGAAGTAACCCTCACCCAAGAGGAAGCTGACGCTGAGGCTGACTCCATGATCGCAAGTCTCACCGACGTGATCGAGAACACGAAGGACGTGAACAAGCTGCAGGAAATCCTCGAGGCTGTGAAGGCTAAGGCTGCTGAGTATGTTGGCCTGAACCCCGAAATCGCCAAGACGTTCGTGACGAAAGTTCAGAACTTCCTGAAGGAAAAAGGCGACGTTGTGAAGGCTCTCGTGGGCGACAACGCTGCTGTTGGTGCTGCTCTGGCTTCGCTGACCGACGTTTCTGCTGACGACATCGTGAGCAACTTCATGTCGGCTGTTGGCGACAAGGCTGCTGAGGCTGTTGAAGGTGCAAAAGACGCTGTCGAAGGTGCTGCTGACGCTGCTGCCGACGCTGTTGAAGGTGCAAAAGACGCCGCTGCTGAGAAGGTCAACGAGACTGTTGACGCTGCCAAGGAAAAGGCCGCTGAAACTGTTGACGCTGCTGCTGACGCTGCAAAGAAAAAACTCGGTATCTAATTCTGATTTTTGCCGAAATTTTAGAACAAGGAAAGCCGTGCATTTCTCTTATGCACGGCTTTTTGTTCTGTTAATCAAAATGGCGAAACTTATTACACAACACCTTGCGCCATCATTGCTTTGGCAACTTTCATAAAACCTGCCACATTGGCTCCTTTTACATAGTTCACATAGCCGTCGGCTTCAGTACCATATTTCACGCAGTTTTCGTGGATGTTTTCCATAATCCAAAGCAATTTGGCATCAACCTCTTCACTGCTCCAACTCAGACGCTCAGAATTTTGGGACATTTCCAGACCACTGACCGAGACACCACCGGCATTGCTGGCCTTGCCCGGCGAATAGAGAATTTTAGCCTCTTGAAATACTCGGATAGCATCGGGCGTAGAAGGCATATTAGCACCTTCGGCTACGGCAACCACACCATTGGCAACCAACGCTTTAGCGTGTTCTTCTTTCAGTTCGTTCTGGGTTGCACAAGGCATGGCAATATCAGCCTTTTCAAACCAAGGCTTGGCACCGTCGCCTACATATTTGGCCGTGGGATACTGGTCTATATATTCCTCGATGCGGCCACGATATACATTCTTCAATTCCATAATATAGTCTAACTTTTCGCGGTCAATACCATCAGGATCGTAAATATAACCGTCTGAGTCGGACATTGTCATTGGGATTCCACCCAATTGTAATACTTTCTCTGCTGCATATTGGGCTACGTTACCTGCACCCGAAATCAGGACTTTCTTGCCTTCTATGGTGTCATTCTTTGTTTTCAGCATTGCACGAAGGAAATACACCGTACCATAGCCAGTTGCCTCTGGCCGAATACGTGAGCCGCCGAACTCGATTCCCTTACCTGTCAAAACACCACAATACTCTCGGGTAAGTTTTTTGTACATACCAAACATATAACCAATCTCGCGTCCACCGACACCAATGTCACCTGCTGGCACATCCGTATCAGCCCCGATGTGGCGACCCAATTCAAGCATAAAAGCCTGGCAGAAACGCATCACCTCGGCATTGCTCTTGCCGCGTGGAGAAAAATCGGAACCACCTTTGCCACCACCCATAGGTAGTGTGGTCAAAGAATTTTTGAAAGTCTGCTCAAAGGCAAGAAACTTCAAAATACCCAAATTTACGCTCGAGTGGAAACGAATGCCACCCTTGTAAGGGCCAATGGCATTGTTGTGCTGGACACGATACCCCATATTCGTCCGAATTTGCCCATTATCGTCCATCCAAGTGACGCGGAACTGATAGATTCTGTCTGGGACACAGAGTCGTTCAATCAAATTTGCCTTTTCAAACTCGGGGTGTTTGTTGTACTCCTCTTCAATGGTAAAGAGAACCTCTTCTACTGCCTGATGATACTCAGGTTCGTTGGGAAAACGCCTTTTCAGTTCGGCCAATACTTTTTTTGCATCCATCTTAACAAATCTTATTTACCTTAATTATTTATACAGAGGAGTGACAAATTCAAAATTGTCACCCCTCGACATATTATCCAAAAGCATTTCGCCTATTATCGGATGCGATCGGCTGCCCTGACAAGTCGTTCATCGGCGCGAATGCCTTTGACGGCGAGGTAGTCGAACACTGCCGAAAGGAACGGCAGATAGGAGGCGACGCTCTGTTGCAATTCACCCATCTTCGTCAAATCGAAGTATTTGAAATACATGAACAGCAGCAGCCACAAGAAAACAAGCACAATGGCGAAAGCGCAAAGCCGCGCCTGACGCTTGCGATTCTTATAGAGGAAAATCGCCATGATTTCCAGAATCGCCGCCAAAACGAGCAATGCAGCCATCGGCGCGTAGAAGAAATCGTAGTTCACGCCGTTGTTGTCGGGCTGCGCCAGTGCCATATTGTACAGCACGGGCTCGACACCCATTCCTTGCAATTCGATGCTACCCAACGGCAGACAAAGACAGACGACCGTCGTCACAAAGGCAAGGAAGAGAAAAATGGTTTGTTTGCGCTGTATCATTCCTCTTCGACGTCTTTTGATGGGTCACGGAAATAGACGTTGCCGTCGATGAATTCCTGCGTGGCGAGCAGTGTCGGCTTCGGCAGTTTCTCGTAGTAACGCGAGATTTCGGTCTGTTCGCGATTTTCGAAAACTTCCTCCAACGAATCGTTATAGGTGGCGAATTCCGACAATTTTTTCGTCAAGTCTTGCTTGATTTCGCCACTGATTTGGTTGGCTCGCTTCGAAATGATGGCCACGCTTTCGTAGATGTTCTCCGTTTCGCTGCACAAGTCCATAATGTCCTGTGTCTGCGTGTTTACCGGTGCTTTTGACTTTTTGTAATCCATAATTGCTATTTACTATTTGACTATTTACAATTTTTTCGAGCAAAGCTCTCAAGGAACTCCAATTTATTTTACGATTTTTACAATGTATTGTTGGTCGAAGTGTATTTCTTGCACTTTTCGATGAATTTCTCGGCCAGAGCCGTGTTTTTCGAATCGGGATATTCGTTCAGGAAGCCGTAGCACTCGTCTTCTGCGTCCTGATAGCGCTCAAGTTTCTTGCTTTCAACGCTGTTTTCCGCCAACTCAAACTTACTTTTCATCAACAAGAGCGCAAATTCCTCGCGCATATCGCTGTAGGGGAAGTCTTTCAGCGCATTCTGCGAAGTGATGATGCAAGCCAAGTAGTTGCTCTCGCCAGCCTTGTTGCAGTTGCCGAAATAGGTGCCGAGGTCGTAATAGAGCCGAGCCGAATGTAATTCTTTCTGCACGAGTTTTCCCTGCAAGGCGAAAAGGCTTTTCTGCGCCTCGTCTTTCCTTGTAGCCAATGGATAGACATCGAGATATTCCTGCAGCGAAGTGATGGCAGCGACGGTTCGGCTCTGGTCGAGACGCGGCTCGGGCGTACTCATATAAAGGCTCTGACCGACGTAGAACTTCGCCAGTTCAGCGTAATTGCCACGCGGATAGGTCGAATAATATTTCTTGAAATATTCCGCCGCTGTTTCATAGTTTTTGGTGTTATACTCTGCCATCGCCAGCATATACAGACATTCCTGACCGTTGGACGTGCCCTTCATCGGAATCACAAGCCCTTCGAGCAGCGTGATGGCGCGAGTGTATTTGCCAGTGGCGAAACATTCCTTGGCATACTCGTATTTATATTGAAAATCGTCAGACTTGAAAGCCTGGTTGAACTCTTTTGCACATCCCGTGAACAAAAGCGCTATGCTGAGAAAAATTAAAGCCGATTTCTTCATTTTCTTGGTTTTGACCTGCAAAATTACACAATAATCTGCAAAAAGCAAAAGCATTTAAGTGTTTTTTGATAAATTATGATGCTTTTAAACGTTTATTACAACGAAAATCACTAAATTTGCAGTCAAATTATGGATTTCAAACTCGTTTCCGATTATCAACCGACTGGCGACCAACCCGAAGCCATCAAGGAACTTTCCGACGGACTTCGGCGCGGCGACCGTGCACAGGTGTTGCTCGGCGTGACGGGCTCCGGCAAGACTTTCACCGTGGCCAACGTCATCGCCAACGCCAGTATGCCCACGCTGATTCTGAGCCACAACAAGACGCTGGCGGCGCAACTTTACGAGGAAATGAAGGGATTTTTTCCAGAAAATGCCGTTGAATACTACGTCAGCTACTACGATTACTACCAGCCCGAGGCCTATCTGCCGACGACCGACACCTATATCGAAAAAGACCTCGCCATCAACGATGAAATCGACCGACTGAGGCTTTCTGCCGTGTCGTCGCTGTTGTCGGGGCGCAAAGATGTCGTGATTATTTCGAGTGTGTCGTGCATCTACGGTATGGGCGGCCCGACGGCGATGCAGGAAAGCATCATTTCCGTGCATTGCGGACAGCGAATCGACCGAAACGAATTTTTGCGGCAACTCGTCAGTGCGCTGTATGTTCGCAACGACATCGAACCGACACGCGGAAATTTCCGTGTCAAGGGCGACCACGTCGATATTTTTATGGCCTATTCCGAGCACATTCTGCGCGTGACGTGGTGGGACGACGAAATCGACCAAATCGAGGAAATCCACGCCATCGACTACCATCGTCTGGCCTCGTTCAACGACTATCAAATCTACCCCGCGAACCTTTTCGTCACGACGAAAGAGCAGCAAAATCAGGCCATTCGACAGATTCAAGACGACCTGATGGCACAAATCGACTATTTCAACTCGCTCGGCGACACCATCAAGGCGCAGCGCATCAAGGAGCGCGTGGAATATGACATGGAGATGATTAAGGAACTGGGGCACTGCTCGGGCATCGAGAACTATTCGCGCTATTTCGACGGTCGCGAACCCGGACAGCGGCCCTACTGCCTGCTCGACTTCTTCCCCGACGACTTCCTGCTCGTCATCGACGAGAGCCACGTCACCGTGCCGCAACTTCACGCGATGTACGGCGGCGACCGCGCCCGCAAGCAGAACCTCGTGGAGTACGGTTTCCGGCTGCCTGCCGCCTTCGACAATCGCCCACTGCGCTTCGAGGAGTTTCAGGAGATGGTGCATCAGGTGATTTACGTCTCGGCCACACCCGCCGAATTTGAGCTGATGGAGGCCGACGGCGTGGTGGTGGAACAACTGATTCGCCCGACCGGACTGCTCGACCCGCAGATTGAAGTGCGCCCCACACACAACCAAATCGACGACCTGCTCGACGAAATCATCCAACGAGCCGAGCGCGACGAACGAATCCTCGTCACCACGCTCACGAAGCGAATGGCCGAGGAACTCACCGAATACCTGCTCAACCACGAGGTTCGCGCCAACTACATCCATTCCGACGTGGCGACGCTCGACCGCGTGCAGATTATGTCTGACCTGCGTGCAGGCCGTTTCGACGTGTTGGTTGGCGTGAATTTGCTGCGCGAGGGCCTCGATTTGCCCGAGGTGTCGCTCGTGGCGATTCTCGATGCCGACAAAGAGGGCTTTTTGCGCGACCACCGCAGTTTGACGCAGACCGCCGGACGTGCCGCCCGAAACATCAATGGAAAGGTGATTATGTATGCCGACACCATCACCGACAGTATGCAGCGCACCATCGACGAAACCAACCGTCGGCGCACGAAACAGTTGAAATACAACGAGGAAAACGGCATCACGCCGCAGCAAATCGTCAAGGCCATCAGCACGAAACTGACGCCACAACAATCGTCGGCTGACGCATCGAAAAACCAGAAATCCAGTTCGCAACCATCTGGTTATCAAGCCTATATCGAACCCGACGGCGACCGAATGGTGGCCGATCCGATTGTCAGCCGAATGTCGCGTGAACAACTCGAAAAGAGCATCGACAACACCATCAAACTGATGGAACAGGCTGCTAAACGGCTCGATTTCCTACAAGCTGCGCAGTATCGCGACGAAATTTTGCGGATGCGCCAGTTGTCGAGTCAATCATCCCAAACGCAATCGTAAGGTTGATAGCCAACATCTATATGCTTTATTTCTTTTTCTTTCCTTGATTTAGTTATTTCACAACGATTTTCTTACTCTCATGGGAATCCTCAGACCACACTATGTAAATACCTTTTTTCAGCATCGACACAGATTTTTCGCTAAGTTTCCTACCCTGCATATCGTAAATAGTGCCAGTAAAATGCCCCGTTGTTTCGTTAAAGTCATCGGCTAATCCGTCAAGAGCTGTCATCATACCATCGTCTAACTCTGCTGCATTGACAGGCTTGGTATCAGGTGATGTTGCCAACATATCTTCTTCTGCAATGAACTTCAGCACATTGTTCGGGTCGCCCGGTTTCCAACAGCCGATTTCAACATTAGCACCATAGGCACCGTTTTGATTCAGATAGTTTTTGTCTTGGTTGGCATTAAGCCCTTTCACCTTAATCTCAAAACCTTCAAGGTTTTCGCTCCCTGAATATGTTGTTGGAACAATCTCAAAATCTTTGTATTCATCCGCATCTACTTTATTTTTCCTGCTTCTGAATCGCAAATAGTCTCCAGATTTATACAGCAACTTCCAGTTGGTGCCGCCATCCACATATCTCGATGTTATGCTGTAGCTGCCATCATCATTTTGGGTAACTTTCCACAACTGTTTGTCCTTGTTGTTTGCATCGACTGCAGCCGTTTTGATTTTTCCAAAATTAGCGAATGATGTCAGCACCGTCTTTCCACGCTGCATTTGGATATAATACCAATATTCCTCTGAACCATTGCTCAGTTTGGGAAATCCACCGTCAGCCATCGGAACTCCTTTGCGGATGATGTAAGTTTCACCTTCTTTCGTCGGGAATTCAATTTCCTCGTCAGACACGACATCGTAGATCACGGACGCTCCATCGCTTTCCTTGACTACACAATAAGAAGTAATGTTCGGATATTTCACAATGGCCAGTTTGCCTGCCTCCGACTTAATTTTAATAATGTCAGCCGTTCCGTTTTTCCAAGCGATGTCCACCTCAAACTTATTGACGGCTCGCAATCCTTTGATTTCGCCCGTTGCCCATTCGGTTGGCAACGCTGGCAAAATCTTTATCTTTCCCAGATGGCTTTGCATCAGCATTTCTGCCATACCTGCGCAGGTTCCAAAATTACCATCAATTTGGAAAGGAGCATGAGCGTCCCACAAGTTATTATAAATACCTCCTTGTTCATTATAACTTGTCGAAGTGTTGATTTTCAGCGCATTTTTGATGATTGTGCGACATCCTTCTGGATTCTCGATACGTGCGTTGAGATTGATTTTCCAACCAATCGACCAGCCTGTACTCGCATATCCACGTTCCAAGATAGATTGTTTTGCCGCATTATAAATAGCAAGGTCGATGTCCTTGTCAATTTGATTTCCCGGATAAACGCCCATCAAATGGGACATGTGGCGGTGAGTTTTATAGGTGCTCACATTGTTTTGTGAAGTATATTTCCACTCGCGCAACAAAGTAGTCCCATTCACCACTTCCGTTTTTATACCATTGTCTAATTTCGAGAATTTTTCGTTAAGATCGGAGAGGAAATCATTGCTTAATCCCGTAGAAATATGATTGTTTTCGAGTTCTTGACAAGCTAAAAGCGTATTGTTGAACAAGTCCCAAACGAGTTGCTGAGAATGAGCCGTAGCATTCTCTGAGGCTGGGCCATGTTCCGGTGAATATTCATTCGGACATTCATACGTTCCATCACCTCCAAGCACAAGGCGTTCCAACCAATAGTCGCAACATGACTTCATGGCAGGCAATGCCTTATTTTTTAGGAAATCGAGGTCAAGTGTATAGCGATAATGCTGCCACATGTGCATACAATACCAAGCGTTGGCAATGGTGTAGTTTGTATGCCAATTAGAACCACCACCATAAATGTTGTTTTCGGTCGAAAGAGTCCAACCTTTCGTTTGTCCAGCCACGTTGATGGCATTTCTACGCCACTGAGGACGCTCGCAAGCCTCACGGTAGATATAGTCGGTGAAGGCTGTGTGTAATTCGCTCAAGTTAGTGATTTCTGCTGGCCAATAGCATTCTTCAACATTGACATTCGAGTGAATATCGCTATGCCAAGCAGGATCGTTGCTATTATTCCAGATTCCCTGCAAATTGGCAGGCAAAGCGACACCACGGCTACTTGAAATGAGCAAATATCGACCATAAGTAAAATACATTTCCTCAAGAATCAGATTATTATCTGGATTATTTTTGTAGTTGGTAATCAATTTGTTGGTAGGTATTAAATTCTGATTGTCAGCCAATGTCAGTTGGCAACGGTCGTAGAGGTTTTTATAATCGGCGATATGTGCCGTCTTGATGGCTTCATATCCCTTGTTTACAGCTGCCGACAGGCAAGTTTGCACTTTCGAGGAAAGTTGAGAAGCGGGATAGATATAATCGTCGTTGTCGGGTGAGAAATTCGTCATTCCACGCAGATAAACCGTCATTTCGTCGGCACCTGTCACCGTGATGCCCGAACTTGTTGTCGAAACACTTCCACCCGATGCCACGACACGAGCCTGACAATAATAACTTTCAGGTTCCACCGTGCCAGTCGCAGATGTGCGAGTTATCGTTCCACTGAATGTTGCGACACCAGTAGTTTCATCCATTGTGTATGTCGGCGCATTGCCATTCATGTTAAACAGAATAATCGAAGTGTTGATCTTGCCGTTTTGAGACGCTTTGTAACGAATGGCAATTACATCGTCGGGATAGGAAGCAATGTATTCGCGCTCATAATCCACACCACCCGAAGTGTAGACAACACCAGCCTTTCCTTCATCCAAGTCGAGCCAACGACGGTAGTTGGTCGCGGCTTCGTCGCTACTTGTCGTGATATAAAGGTGTCCGAAATTCAGGTAACAACCAAAATTAGCATTGGTTGTAAGGCCGTTCAAATGACCGCGCCAAAGCGTCTTGTCGTTGAACTGAATGTCATCGCGCTTCACGCCGCCGAGAATTGTGCCGCCGAACTGTCCGTTGCCAATGGGAAGCGAAGAAGTCATCCAAATCGTTCCGGGCTGCGTGTACCACAGCGTGTGTTTATTTTCGGGTTGCCAGTTCGAGATACCAGTCACACTCACCTCTGCCACATTGGCAGGCTTGGTATCAGGTGATGTTGCCAACATATCTTCTTCTGCAATGAACTTCAGAACATTGTTCGGGTCGCCTGGTTTCCAACAGCCGATTTCAACATTAGCACCATAGGCGCCGTTTTGATTCAGATAGTTTTTGTCTTGGTTGACATTAAGCCCTTTTACCTTAATCTCAAAGCCTTCAAGATTTTCGCTCCCTGAATATGTAGTTTGAACAATCTCAAAATCCTTGTATTCATCAGCATCTACTTTATTTCTCCGGCTTCTGAATCGCGAGGTTCCCGACTTGTACAGCAATTTCCAGTTGGTGCCGCCATCCACATATCTCGAAGTTATGCTGTAGCTGCCATCGCTGTTTTGTGTAATTTTCCACAACTGCTTGTCTTTGTTGTTTGCATCGACTGCAGCCGTTTTGATGTTTCCAAAATTAGCGAATGATGTCAGCACCGTCTTTCCACGCTGCATTTCGATGTAGTACCAATACTCCTCTGAACCATTGCTCAGTTTTGGAAACTCACCGTCAGCCATCGCCGTCATCGTTACCAGCAGGCCGAACACGAAAAATAAAAATCTTTTTTTCATACCTGTTTATTTTTTTGTTTGAATATCCTAATACCTGAAAACTTTTGAATTTGTTTGCAAATGTAACAATAATTATTATGACATTCATCATTTTTCGATAAAAATGTATTAAATTTTTATTTTTTAAGAATTAAACGACCTTTTTCCTATTAAAAACTGTAAAAAAATAAAATTTTGGCATAAAAAATTGGATTTTTGCATAGTTCATTGTAACTTTGCAAACGAAAACCATTTTGAAATCCATCATGAAACGAAACCTTTTCATTCTAAGCTTATTTTTGAGTTTCACGCTGCTTGGTTTAGCGCAAAATTCGAGTCATTTTATCACGGACGGCGCCCTTCGCACAAAGGTAGAGAAAGACTTTAACAAACAAATTCAACTTATTGGAAATCAATACTTCCAGACAGATGGACTAAATGCGTCAAGTCAGGAAATCGAGGCATTGAAATTCCTCTATGCCTATATGCCGCTGGCCGACATCACCGACTACTCCACGGCCTTCCACCTCGCCAACGTGCGTACAACGATGCAGGCGCGCGAGTCGATGGAATGGGGAAAAACGGTGCCCGACCTGCTCTTCCGCCATTTCGTGCTGCCGCTGCGCGTGAACAACGAGAATCTCGACCTCTCGCGCATCGTTTTCTTCAAGGAGTTAAAGGAACGCGTGCGCGGAATGTCGATGAAAGAGGCGATTCTGGAGGTGAACCACTGGTGCCACGAGCGCGTGACCTATCAGCCGAGCGACGGGCGCACGCTTTCGCCCCTGGCCTGCGTGAAAACGGCCATCGGACGCTGTGGCGAGGAATCGACCTTCACCGTGGCCGCCCTGCGCAGCATTGGTATTCCTGCGCGACAGGTCTATACGCCGCGCTGGGCCCACACCGACGACAACCACGCCTGGGTGGAGGCCTGGGCCGACGGCGAGTGGTATTTCATGGGAGCCTGCGAGCCTGAGCCCGTGCTGAATCTCGGGTGGTTCAACGCGCCGGCCTCGCGCGCCCTGCTGATGCACACGCGAGCCTTTGGCGACTACAACGGCCCCGAGGAAGTGATGTTGCGCACCAATAATTTCACGGAAATCAACCTCATCGACAACTACGGTTCAACGGGGAGCGTAGATTTCCGCATTGTCGATCGCAAGGGGAAGCCCGTCGGCGGCGCACGCGTGGACTTCAAAATCTACAACTATGCCGAATTTTACAGCGCCGTGACGAAATATGCCGACGAAAAAGGCCGCACGTTCCTCACTGCCGGCAAGGGCGATATGCTCGTATGGGCCTCAAAAAACGGCTGGTATGGCTGGGCAAAGGCCTCGTTTGGCAAGGACAAGACGATTACGATTCGGCTCACGAACCATAACCGACAGGCCGTGGCGCATGGAAAAGCGGTCGAAATCGACATCGTCCCGCCCTCCGAGCAGGTGGTGATGCCCGAGGTGAGCGCAGAAATGGCGGCGCAAAACAAGCAGCGCTTCGCCTACGAAGACTCGCTGCGCAAGGCATACGAAGCAACGTTCCTGAGCGAAGACGAGGCACGGTCGCTAAGTCCCGAGGGGGCGAATTTTCTTGCGAAATCACGTGGAAATTGGCAGACGATTCTCGCGTTCCTGAACCGCCACGCTGCCGACCGTCGCTCGCTCGACCTGTTGGCATCGCTGAGCGACAAAGACCTGCGCGATATGCCGATGGACATTCTCGAAGACAACTACAACGCCACGAGCGACCAACTTTGTCCGCGTGTCGAAAACGAAATGATTATCACGCCCTTCAAGCAATATCTGGAGAAGGAATGGTTGTCGGAAACGGCTGGAAACGAAGATTTGAAGCCCGAAAACCTGCAAAAAGACCCGTCGAAACTCGTGGCGTGGGTGAAGGAAAACGTCCGGCTTAACCCCGACCAGAAATCGCTCCGCATCGCACAGACGCCCGTCGGCGTGTGGCGCAGTCGCCTCACCGACACGCGCTCGCGCGACATTTTCTTCGTCGATTTGGCTCGCTCGTTAGGCATCGAGGCGCGAAAGGACGTGGTGACGGGGAAGGTGCAATATAAAGCCCCCTCCAACCTCCCCCAAATAGGGGAGGCTAACTGGATTGATGTCGATTTCGCGGCTGCCGAGCAGAAAAGTGCGAAAACGGGTACGCTGCAACTGACTTACGAGCCCACGAAACTGCTTGACGACCCGAAATATTACAGCCATTTCAGCGTGACGCGCATCCTCGACGACGGCACCACGCAACTCATGAATTTCGAGGAAGGACAGGTCGATATGGGCGGTGGAACGAGTTGGACCAACACCTTCAAAAAGGGTGCGCAACTCGATGTCGGCACCTATATGCTAACGACAGGCACGCGCCTCGCCAACGGTAGTGTTTTGGCCAGCAACCAACTGTTCAGCATTGCCGAAGGCAAGACGACGACGCTTCCGCTGCAACTGCGCCAGAGCGACACGGAAATCAGCGTCATCGGCTCGTTTGACTCGGAGTCGAAATTCATGCTGACCGACGGCGGAAAATTGGCCGACAGCGACCCCGTGAGCATCCTTTCGCAGACGGGTCGCGGCTATTTCGTCGTGGGTATTCTCGGCGTTGGCCAGGAGCCAACGAACCACGCCCTGCGCGACATCGCCAAAGTAAAAACCTCGCTCGACAAATGGGGCCGTCCCTTCGTGCTGCTGTTTGAAAATGAGGCCGAGGCCGCGAAATACCAGCAGGAGAATTTCGGCGAACTGCCCGAAAACATCGTCTATGGTATTGACAAAGACGGCGCGATTCGTCAGCAAATTGCCACGCAGATGAAACTGCAAAATGGCGGTCAGTTGCCTCTGTTCATCATCGCCGACACATTCAACCGCGTGGTGTTCTGCTCGCAAGGCTACACCATCGGACTCGGTGAACAAATCGTGAAAGTTGCAGGAAAACTTTGATTTTCCTGCGACTTTTTACCCCAAATAAAGGAATTTTCAAGGATTTGGTAGCAGCAAACCAATCGACACGGCCAGTCCGTAAATAAAAATGTTGCGGGCGGTCTTTCCGAGAATGCGATTCAACGCTTCGCCCTGCCCGATTTTCCACATTTCGACGAAAGTCACCACGTGCAGCGGTTGGTAGAGGATAATCGGCAGCCACGTCGCCCAATGATGCTCGTAGTAAGGCAGGAAACAGCCCAAAATCACAGCTGCAAATCCCAAAAAGAAAAATAGAATTTGCCCTTGTCGTCGGCCCATTGCCACGATGAGGGTTCGTTTTCCTGTGCGACGGTCGTTGTCGATGTCGCGCACGTTGTTCACCACCAACAGCGTATCAACCACCAATCCACACGCCACCGACAGCAGCAAACATTCCGTCGTCACGGTTTGCATCGCTTCGGGCATCACCAAATAATAGGTCATTGTGACGGGCACGACACCGAAAAACAGCACCACGAGCAGGTCGCCCATTCCGACGTACGACAAATGGGTCGTGTAGAGGAAGCAGAACAGCACGCAAACCGCGCCGACCGCCACCATTTTCCAACCGCCGAAATACACCAATGGCAGGCCAATGACGCAGGCCAAAAATGTCGTGATTGCAATCGCCCGAAGCATTGCTTTCGGCGTGACCCAACCCTGCGCACAAGCGCGTTTCGGGCCCAGTCTCAGTTCGTCGTCGGCACCTTTGCGGAAATCGAAATAGTCGTTGATGAAGTTCGCGTCGATTTGCATCGTGAAAGCGAACAAAAAGCACAAAACCATCGGCAACCAACGCACTTGCCACTGCGCATCGCTCACCGCCAACGCCGAGCCAATCATCACGGGCACGGCAGCACCGGCCAGTGTTTTCGGACGCGCTGCCAACAGCCACGCCTTCGCGCTATTCGTCGTGATTTCGGACATAATCGGTGATTTTTTTGACTGCCAAGTGGTAACTCGCCTTCAACGCGCCTTCCGACGTGTCGAGCAACTTGCTCATCTCGGAATATTTCATTTCGTCGAAATAGCGCAGGTTGAAGACCATCCGCTGCACCTCGGGCAGTCGGGCGATGGCTTCGTGAAGCAGGGCTTGAGCGGCGTCGCCGTCGAAATAGTCGTCGGCCATCAGTCGATTCGCCACCGACAGGTCTTCATCGGCACTCACGGAAGAAGCCGTTTTCTGCTTGCGCAAAAAATCGAGCGATTCATTCACCGCGATGCGATAGAGCCACGTCGAAATTTTCGACTGCTGGCGGAAGTCGTCGAGATTGGTCCAAGCCTTGAGGAAAACGTTCTGCATAATATCGTTCGCATCGTCGTGATCTAAGACGATGCGACGCACCTTCCAATAGAGAGGTTCGTGATATTGCCGCACAATCGTTGCGAATGCCGAACGCCGCGTTTTCGGGTCGTTCAGCTGGCTGACAAGCACCTCATCGGACGGAGATTTTTCGTACTGTCTTGCCAACTTTCAGAATGTAACAGCCTTTCGGCAAATTGAGTTCAAAACGCTTGTCGTCGCCGTCAATCTTGATGCTCTTGATGCGGACGCCTGCCACGTTGTAAACGTGGAGGGTTTCGCCGTTGGCACCCACAATCTGCACGACAGATTCCCTGACGTTGATGGTGATGCCCTGCGGCTCGTTGTCAAGAATTTCGATGGCGTTGTTCGCTTGAACAATCATCGGAGTTCCTGCCAACAATGTTGCGGCCAATGCCATTTTGAGTACATTTTTTATCATAATTCGTGCACGTTTTCAATTTATTTGGGGCAAAGTTAGTTTTATTTTCCTAAAAATTGAAAGATGAACGCGACTTTTATTGTACGTTTAAGATTATTTAACATCTATGACCATTTTTTCGTCGCTCAAATGGCTTTCTGCGAAGATTTTTCGGGCTTCGTCGAGCAGAATTTGCTCGTTTTCGTAGCGTGCGCTGTAATGCCCCAGAAAAAGTTGTCCGACTTGGGCATCGCGAGCCACCATCGCCGCCTGTTCTGCCGTGGTGTGGAAGTATTTTTCGGCGTTGTGAAGTTGGTCGTTGGCGTAGGTGCTTTCGTGGTAGAGCACGTTCACGTTTTTGACGATTTCGTGGAGCGTCGGCATATAGCGCGTATCGCTGCAATAGGCGTAACTGCGAGGCGGTTCGGCAGGTCGAACGAGGCGGCTGTTCGCGACAATTTCGCCGTCGGCGGTCGTCCAGTCGGCACCATTTTTGATGTTGTTGATTTGGCTGACGGGAATCTGGTAGAAGTCAATCATTTCGCGGCGAATGTGGGGCAACGACGGTTTTTCGCGGAAAAGATAGCCGCAACAGGGAACGCGATGTTCCAGCGGAATCGTTTCGACGGTCAGGCTTTTGTCTTCGTAAACGACGGTCTGCTTCGTGGTATCGACGGCGTGGAAATCGACCTCGTATTCGAGGTTGTGGCAAAACATTTCGAGTTGCGACCGCAGCATCGGCTCGAACTCGGCAGGCGCGAAAATCCGCAGGGGCTGTGTGCGACCGAGCAGTCCGAAAGTGCTAATCATTCCAATCATTCCGAGGCAGTGATCGCCGTGCAGATGCGAAAGGAAAACGGTGGAGAGTCGGGCGAAGGCGATGTGCGAGCGACGCAGGGCAATTTGGGTGCCCTCGCCACAGTCAATCATAAAGAGTTTGCCGCGAATCTCAACGATTTGCGAACTCGCGTTGTGCTTCAGCGTCGGCAAAGCACTTCCGCAGCCCAAAATATGCACCTTGAACGACTCCATACGGCCTTATTGCACCCGTTTATAGACGAAAATTCCATTGCGATTCTCGAGATAGAGGCTGTCGGCACCGAGATTGACGATGTCGAATGTGTCGGTATTGAGCAACAGCCGACCGTTGAGAATCTTCCACGACACCCACGGATTGCTCTCGGCCTCGACGTTGGAATTGACCATTCCGCCCTCGACAATCTCGAAATTCTTGTCCAAACTCGTCCATTTTCCGAGCAAAGTCGTCAGGTTGAGCACGCGCGAGGCCACGAGTCCGTCGTGTTCGCTGCCAATCACGGCCAAGCGGTCGCCCACCATCATTCCGCCGGCGATGTGGGCGTCGTCGTCGATGTTCACCGAGTAGTAGAGCGTGTCGCCGCCGTCGGTGATGAGTTCAACGGTGTTCATCATCGTTCCCTCACCGCAGACACCATAAACGGTCGAGTCGAGTTCGGCGATTTCGTTCACCACAATCGAGTCGGAATCGACGACCACTTCCTCCGTTTTCGGCGCGGTTTGCTTACAGCCCGAAAAGGAAATCGTCACGGCCAAGAATGCCATCCAAACATAGACTAATTTTTTCATATTTCGCAGTTTATTTCGTGTTCGATTTCTCCAAATCCTTCGCTTCATTCCAAAGGTCATCCAATTCGCGTAAAGTCATGTCTTTCATCGACTTACCGAGTTCGGCAGAACGCGATTCAACATAGTTAAAACGACGGATGAATTTCTGATTTGTGTGTTCCAGAGCGTTGTCGGGATTGAGTTTGTAGAATCGTGCCGCATTGATAATGGAAAAGAGGAAATCGCCCAGTTCTTGCTCTGATTTTTCGTGATTTTCCTTGTCGAGTTCGGCTTGCAGTTCGTCCAATTCCTCGTGGACTTTCGCCCAGACCTCCTCGCGTTTTTCCCAGTCGAAACCCACGTGGCAAGCCTTCTCCTGAATACGAAACGCCTTGATGAGCGATGGCAGCGACTTCGGAACGCCCGACAGCACCGTTTTGTTGCCGTCTTTCTCGCGCTGCTTGATTTGCTCCCAGTTGTCGAGCACCTGCGTGGCCGTTTTCGCCGTCGCGAATTCATCGGTTACCGACGTTTCATCTTGTTGGTTTTCAGGGACATACGGCAACGGTTTCGGGTCAGGCTCACCGATTTGCGACGGATGATAGACGTGCGGATGGCGGAAAATCAACTTATCCACCGAGCGGTTGCACACGTCGGCAATGTCGAAATCGCCCTGTTCTTCGCCGATTTTCGCGTAGAAACAGATGTGCAGCAACACGTCGCCCAGTTCCTTGCAAATCTCCGTTTTATTGTCTTTAATGAGTGCATCGCAGAGCTCGAAAGTCTCTTCGATCGTGTTTGGTCGCAGGCTTTCGTTCGTCTGCTTCTTGTCCCACGGGCACTTTTCGCGCAGTGCGTCGAGCACGTCCAAATATCGCCCGAAAGCCGCCAATTTTTCTTCTCTTGTATGCATTTTTTTCAATCTTTTTCGTTGTTGTCCGCAAAGTTACGACTTTTTTCCAAATAATACACGATTTTTTCGTAGAAAACTGCTAATTTTGCAACCAAATTACACGAAAAAGATATGAAAAAAACTATTTTCGCAATGCTGCTGTTGGTGATTTTCGCCAGTTGCAGCGAGAATAAGAAGACGGGCACGAAAGCCCCGACGAGAGTAAAAACGGAAGTGTTGTCGCCTGCGCTGGAGAACGGCAGTCAGAGTTATGTCGGCATTGTCGAGGAACGCGAGGCTACGGCCGTCAGTTTCACGGGAATGGGCGTTGTCAGGCGTGTTTTGGTGAGCGAGGGACAGACCGTCGGACGCGGTCAGTTGATTGCCGAGATGGACAACACACAGGCGCGGAACATGCTCAGCGGTGCCGAGGCGCAAATGGCACAGGCCAACGACGCAATGGCGCGCTACAAAATGCTGCACGACGCGGGTTCGCTGCCCGAAGTGCAATGGGTGGAAATCCAGAGCAAGGTGGCGCAGGCGAAGTCGCAACTGGCCATCGCCAAGAAAAATCTGGCCGATTGCCGTCTGGTGGCTCCCGTCAGCGGCATCATCGGCAAGAAAAACGTGGGTGCTGGCGAAACGGCGATGCCCTCGCAGGCGGTGGTGACGATTCTCGACATCAGCAGTGTGAAGGTGAAAGTGGCGATTCCCGAGACGGAAATGAACGCGATTTCTCCCTCGACGCCATCGGTGGTCAGTGTGGAGGCGGTGCAAGAACGAATGCCGGGCGGTCGCATTGAAAAAGGCGTGCTTGCCGACGCGCTCACGCATACCTACGACGTGCGCATCAACGTGAAGAATCCGAATCGGAAACTGCTGCCGGGCATGGTGGCGAATGTTCGTTTCACGGCCACAACAACGTCGCAGACCAACCAACAGTCGCTTCCCGTCACTGCCGTGCAGAAATCGGCCGATGGTTCGCTGTTCGTCTGGACCATTTCCAAAGACAGCACGGCCCATCGCACCCCAGTAAGCATCGGCGAAACACTTGGCAATCGCATCGTCATCACCGACGGTTTACAGGCAGGTCAGCGCGTGGTGACGGAGGGTTATCAGAAGTTGAGTGAGGGAACGAAAGTGGTATTTAATTGATAGTTGAAAGTTGATAGTTGAATAGTTGATAGTTTTATGGAGATGGAAAAGAGGATGAACTGGCTGAAATGGCCATTGGAACACTATCCGATTTCGCTGCTGATTGTAGGAATTTTGTTCGTGTTGGGCATTTTCGGGATGTATGTGATGCCGAAAGACGAATTTCCCGCCTTTACGATTCGTCAAGGCGTGGTGGTGGCTGTTTTTCCAGGTGCGACAAGCGAAGAAGTGGAAGAACAGGTGGCCCGACCGCTGGAACACTATTTGTTCACCTTCGGCGAGGTGAATCGGCAGAAAACGACCACGACGGCACAGAACGGAATGTGTATCGTGATGGTGCGGCTCAACGACGATGTGAACAACAAAGACGAAGTCTGGTCGAAAATCAAGCACGGACTGAATTTATTTAAGAATAGCCTTCCAAAAGGTGTACTCGCACTTGTGGCAAACGACGATTTCGGCAACACTTCTGCCCTACTCATCGCCATCGAAAGCCCTGAGCGTAGCCATCGCGAACTGCAACACTACACCGACCGCCTTTCCGATCGTCTGCGTCGCATTCCATCGGTGGCGAATGTGCGTGTCTATGGCGAACAGAAGGAACAGATTTCGCTTTATGTCGATCGACAGCGACTGCAAGCCTACGGCATCGGCCAACAGACGCTTTTCTCGCACCTTCAAGCACAGGGAATCACCACGATGAGCGGTAGTTTGAGCGACGACGACCAGCAAATTCCCATCCACATCGAAGCTACGCAACGCGGCGAGGAGGAAATTGCCAATCAGATAATTTTTAGCGACCCCGTGAGCGGGAAAGTTGCCCGTGTGCGCGATGTGGCGAAAGTCGTGCGCGAATACGACCACAGCGGTGGCTACATCGAGCAAGACGGCCATCCCTGCGTGTTGCTGTCGCTCGAAATGACACCCGGCAACAACATCGTGGCCTACGGCAAGGAAGTTGACAAGGTTTTGAACGATTTTCGCGAAAACGAACTGCCCGACGACGTGACAACGACCCGAATTGCCGACCAACCGAAGGTCGTGGCATTGAGCGTCAGCGATTTTCTGCGCGACCTCATCATTTCGATGGTGATTATCATTCTTGTGATGATGGTACTGTTTCCCCTGCGTTCGGCGATTGTGGCAGCCATCACCATTCCGCTCAGCACCTTTATTTCCGTGTCAATTATGTATATGATGGGCATCGAGCTCAACATCGTGACGTTGGCGGCGCTGATTGTCGTGCTGGGAATGGTGGTCGATAACGCCATCGTGGTCATCGACGGCTATCTGGAATATCTCGGCAAGGGCTACGAACCGAAAAAAGCCGCCATCGACTCCGCCAAACAATATTTCATGCCGATGATGCTGGCGACGCTGTGTATCTGCGTGATTTTCTATCCCTTGCTTTGGACGATGAAGGGCGCTTTCAACGACGCGATGAAAGATTTTCCCATCACGATTACCATCAACCTGATGGTGTCGCTCTTCCTGGCCGTGATGGTGATTCCGTTCTTGGAAGTGCTGATTATCAAGCCCGAAAAAGTAACGACGAGTGGAAACGGCATCACCCGATGGGTGCAAAACACCTATGAGAAGGTGCTCGACACCACTTTCCGCCATCCTTGGCTGACCATCGGCGGCGGCATCGGCGTGATTCTGTTGTCGAGTCTGATTGTTCCGACGCTGAAAGTCCGACTTTTCCCCTTCGCCGACCGCGACCAGTTTGCCGTAGAAATCTTCCTTCCCGACGGCAAGGGAATCGCCGAAACCCGCCTGATTGCCGACTCGCTGCGAAACGTAATGCAGAAAGACGACGACGTGGAGTGCATCACGAGTTTCGTGGGGTGTTCGTCGCCCCGATTCATGACGTGCTATGCGCCGCAGATGGCTGGCAAAAATTTCGCGCAATTCATCGTGAACACATCGTCGCAAAAGGCCACTTTGAGGCTTTTGGAAAAATATCAGTCCGAGTGGAGCGAGGCTTTCCCCGAAGCCTACGTGCGCTTCAAGCGACTCGACTATCTGGAGGTTCCCGAACTTGAATATCGTTTCTATGGCGACGATTTGGACTCGCTCCATGTCGTGGCCGAGCGATTGATGGAGCGAATGCGCGAAATGCCCGAATTGGAATGGGTTCACAGCGACTTTCTACAGCCTTTCCCCATCATCAATGTCGAACTCGACCCTGTGGCCTCGGCTCAGTTGGGAATCTCGCGGACAACGGCCTCGCTCGCTCTCAGCGCCACGACTGGCGACCTGCGTGTCGGGCAGATTTGGGAAGGCGACTACGAACTGCCGATTGTCGTCAAAGACGACCAAGATATGACATTCTCGGATGTGGCGAACCTCGGCATTGCGTCGCCCACGTCGATGATGTCGGCTGCAGGCTCGCAACTCTCAACCATCAATGCTCATTTCTCGACCAACACGACGGTTCCCTTGCGACAAGTTGCGAAAGTGAGCCCGAAATGGAGCGAGAGCCGCATCATGCACCGTGGCGGTGAGCGTTGCATCACGGTGACGGCGCAGTTTGCCAACGGAGTCTATGCCGCGCTGGTGGAAAGTCGCGTGGCCGACATCATGATGCACGAAATCGAACTACCACAGGGCGTTCGCGCCGAAGTGGGCGGAGAAATTGAGTACGATGCCGAGGCACTGCCCCAAATCTTTGGCGGTGTGGCCATTTCAATGGTGATTATCTTCTTTTTCCTGCTCTTCAACTTCAAAAAGTTCGGCATCACCACCATCTGCATCGTAGCCCTCGGACTGATGTTGCCCGGAGCGCTCGTCGGCTTAGGACTGATGAATCGCACGCTCGGACTGACCTCTATCATGGGTGTCATCACGCTCATGGGAATGATTATGCGCAACGAAATCCTGATTTTTGAACACGCAAACAATGTTCTCAAGGAAGCAGGCGTACAGGGGAGTTCTGACGATTACAACGAGGTCGTGAAACGGGCGGCTTACGAGGCTGGAAAACGCCGAATGGTGCCGATTTTCCTCACGACGGCGACCACGGCAGTGGGCGTTGTGCCAATGATCATCGCTGGTTCGTCGTTCTGGATGCCCGTCGGTGTCACCATTTTCGCCGGAGGCATCGGCTCGCTCATCATGGTGGTTACGATGCTGCCTGTGATTTATTGGAAAGTCAATTTAAAAAGTAAAAAGGGAAAAAAGTAAAAAGGGAAAAAATATGGAAATGACAATGAAAAACAACGGATTGGGCAAGGTGATGGGAATTTTACTCTTTTGCCTTCTAACCGCTATGCCTTCAACCGCTCAAACCTATCGTTTGCAGCAGTTGAAAGATTCCGCCTTGCACAACAACATCGCCATTCGCAATGCGAAATATGGCATCGAGGCCGCCCAACAGCAACGAAAAGAGGCGTTCACGAAGTATTTTCCGAACATCAGTGGCACGGGGCTTTGGTTCAACGCCAACAAGGGAATGGCGCAGATGGACATCAACCTTTCCGAGCAGGTTTCGCCGGAATTGGCTGCTGCACTCGCGCAGATGCTACCGCCCGAGGCTTTGGCCGCGCTTGCCAATCCCATGAGCATTTCGATGATGAAAAACGGCACCGTTGCAGGCATCACCGCGACACAACCCGTTTTTGCCGGTGGACAGATTGTCAATGGCAACAAACTGGCGAAAATCGGCGAGGAAGCTGCCGAACTGCAACTGCAACTCTCTGAAAATGAGGTGGAAAAGACCGTCGAGCAATATTTCTGGCAACTGGTTTCCATGCAGGAAAAACTGAAAACCATCGCCGCCGTCGATACGCTGCTGTCGGACATCCATAAAGACGTCGATGTGGCCGTGCGTGCCGGTGTGGCGATGCGCAACGACCTTTTACAGGTTCAACTTCGTCGAAACGATTTGGAAAGCCAAAAAGCGAAACTCCAAAACGGCCTCAGCATCGTCAAACTGCTGTTGGGCCAGTATTGCGGTCTGACGAATGACGACCATTTCGACATTGTGCCGCCCGACATGGAACTGCAAAACCAGACCCTTCCCCTTTTCAATGCGGAGGGTGCCGGAGTGCCACTTCTCGCCGAGTATCAACTCCTTCAGAAGCAAGTCGAAGCCACCAAACTGCAAAAGCAGATGACGGTCGGAGAAAATCTTCCGACAGTCGCGGTCGGCGCAGGCTACAACTACCACAACCTGCTCGAGAACAACCGAACATTCGGCATGGTTTTCGCCACCGTCAGCATTCCCATCAGCAACTGGTGGGGCGGCAGTCACGCCATCAAACGCAAGAAAATCGAGCATCAGAAAGCCATCGAGGAGCAACAAGACAAATCGGAACTTTTGAAAATCCGTATGCGAAACGCTTGGAACAACGTCACCGAGAGTTTCCGACAGATGGAAATTGCCAAAAGCAGCATCGAACAGGCCGAGGAAAACCTGCGACTCAACCGCAACTACTACAAGGCCGGAACGTCGAAGATGTCAGACCTGCTCGAAGCCCAACTGCTCTACCAACAGGCTCACGACGGCTATGTCGAAGCATTCGCCAACTACCAAAACCGCCTGCTGGAATATCGGCAGGCGTCGCCGATGGCATCGCAGCCTTCTGCTGTTTCAACTCGATGATGATTATTTCTCTATTCTATCAATTATAACCCAATGGCCTGCACTTGTATTGCCCTCACATAGCAATACACCCATTTTCTGCATCGCTGCGAGGTCGCGCTTAATAGTTCTCTCAACTAGTGACAAAACTAGTGACATTTCCTTCACAGATGTATGTACTGTTAGTTCGTCACTTTTGACGTTTCCCTATAAGCATAATTATCTCTTGCAGCCGCCAATTCTTCTTCGCTCAATGGAGTATTGGTATATCTGAAGATGTAGCCATTATACTGAGGCTTGCCAGCAGACAAACATCTCCTGACACCTTCGGCTTGTAAACCATACGCCGCTGTGCATTCTGTTATCTTCAGGAAAACATTGAGATAATTTCCGTCAATGTCGAATACGTATATGGGCCGCTTGGCCTCTTTAGTCAACGGCGCACCTTCAATTTTCTGAATTGGTTGTTCAGTTGTTGCATAGATAAAAATATAGCCATTTAGATTATACGTTATTTTGTCTTGGCGAAGCATGGTTTTAATGGGACTGTCGCCAGCAAAGCCCAACTCAGTAACAATGTCGGAAATGCTCTCATATCTTTTTAAGAAATCTCCTTCCTTGGAATAGCAATCAATGAGACGTTTGCCATAGGTAAAGTCACGTTCTATATTTGTTTGAGGTTTCTTTTCATGAGTTCGGAATCCATATTCACCTAGCCAACTCTTTTCTAGTGTGGCATTTGCAATCTTCTTTTGTGTTAAAGATGAAGCTAATCCAGCACATTCTTCCAATGTCTTAGTGAAAAGGAATTCGCCAGTCGTTCTGGAATATACGTCAATGGCGCGTTTTCCATAATAAATATCAGGTTCTAATTTCCCGATCAACTCTTCATGTAGCCTGATACCATAATCTGTTGTCCACAAAGTTCCCTCTAAATCTTTTACGGTATTATATGATACATAAATACCCTTTTCAGCACATTGCCTTATAGTTTTGGTAAACAGGAACTCACCAGTTAAGCGAGAATACACATCAAGTTCCAACATTGTTTGCTCTATGTAAGGCTCAAGAACTACCCCTTTTTTGTGGAGGTTTAAATGTATGTCGTCAACAGATTTACCGACAGGTTTTCCTTCTTCATTGAAGTATATTTTACGGAGCACGAAATTAGTTGCGTCACAATCCTTAATTGCTTCATGATAGTTACCACCTGCAAATCCAAAATGTTCAGAAATGGTTCCCAGTTTCTTGTTTTCTGTTTGCAAAGCAAGTTTTCTAACCATCGCAAGGACATCACACACAGGATTATTTGGTAAGGGAATACCTACATTCTCGCATGTAGATTTCAGGAAGCGCATGTCAAAAGGGGCATTGAATGCAAAAAGTGGGCATGTTCCAATAAATTCAATAAAAATATTGATGGCGTCACTTTTTGACACACCTGTTTGCTTCAACTTTTCTATGTCTATACCATTAACACGCAAAGCCGAAGGTTCTATTACACAATGTGGTGATGGCTTAATGTAAATACTTCGTGTATCAATGGTTTCTCCTGTCAGAGTGTTGTATTTTACTGCTCCTATTTGAAGTATTTCATGACCTTGCTGAGGTGACAATCCAGAAGTCTCTGTATCGAAGACCACGTAGTATTCATATTTCGATAGCCCTGGTATATATGACTTAATGGATGATTCTATGTCTATAGGGGATGAAGAGATGATTTTTGCCTCAAATCCGAAGGCTGATGACGCAGAATGGCAATCAACTGTTTCAGGTGTTTCCTTGCTCAATAATTGGGCCAATTCTTGATCTGAGATATTGGCATCAACCAACACATTATTAGCGTTATCAAGAATTCCTTTTTGTTGAAGTTGCAACATCAAGTTTCCAGATAGTTTAAAACCTATTTGAAAATACCTTTGGATATCTGCACTTTTACTTTTACCTGTTTTGATGACAAAACGAGCTACATTCACCAATGTTGGAGTCTTGTCAATGACACACTCCGAGTTTGTTGACTTATCCTCAAACACAGATGTACTCTGATTGGTATCTTCTTTCGGTTCTCCACCGAACATACCTTTTATGAAATCAATAATCGACATATGACAATCCTTTTTTCGTATTACTTTTCCTTTTTTTATTACATTCCTCAAACATGCGTTGCCGTCCTTTCTTTTGTGGTAGAGCTTTCAAGGAATCACTGGCTCATTATCTATTTCACCTTAACAATTTCCTGTCATTATTCCCCTCCAGCACCTGCATCTGTTGAATGGCTATCTGGTTGAGTTTTACGAGCCGTTCGCCTTGTGGAATGCCATCGTTGATAAGCACGGCATTGATATTCTCCATATTCGAGAGGCAGATGAGTTCGTTGATGGTGGCATAGTCGCGGATGTTGCCTTTCAGTTCTGGATTGGCCTCGCGCCACTGCTTGGCAGTCATGCCGAACATGGCGACGTTCAACACATCGGCTTCCTCAGCATAGATGATGTTGGCCTGCTCTCTGGTAACCTTTTCAGGAATGAGATGGCTCTTGATGGCATCGGTATGGATGCGATAGTTGATTTTCGAGAGTTCGCGCTTCGCTGTCCAACCGAGCATTTTCTGTTCTTCGGCTTTCAGGCGTTGGAATTCCTTGACCAGATACAAGCGGAACTCTATAGAAATCCACGACGAGAATTCAAAAGCAATGTCTGAAACTGCGTAGGTTCCACCATAACGCCCCGATTGAGACAAAATACCAATGGCGTTGGTTGCTGCTACCCATCGAGAAGGCGAAAGAGTAAAGGCGTTCAACCCTGCTTCCTTTCTAAACCCCTCGAATTCGAGGGGATTAAAATTCGGATTATTCAGCGTTTCCCAAATACCCAAAAACTCCACCGTGTTTCGATTTCGCATCCAATTCGCAATCACTCCATTGGGATCCGCTTCATTCTTCTGCCGAGCAATGTCCGTAATGCAAATGTAGTCGATGCCATTGACAGCTATCGTTTTGATTGTCACGTCTTTAACGGTTATCTCACTCTTTTTTGCCATTTTTTTCCAATTTACATTTTTTCCGTCGGCAAATATACAACTTTTTTCTGAATTAAACAATAATAAAAAAGAAAAGTGTTGATTCTTTTTGCATTCTGCTCACTTATTGAATAAATTTCTCTCGCTCGACAAAATATTTTTCTATTTTGTCCTCACTTAATCGAAATTTTGCGTAACATTGACTTTGTCGAAGTTACTTTCGTTCGAGAATAAATAAGAAAAACGAGTTTTCTTTTTGCATTCTGCTCACTTATTCGTAACTTTGCAGCCAAATTTAAATCATTAAGGAACAGAAACAAGAATATTTTATGGAATTAGCAAGCAAGTACGACCCGCAGGCGGTCGAATCGAAATGGTATCAATATTGGATTGACAACAAACTTTTCAGTTCAAAACCCGACGGGCGCGAACCCTACACGGTGGTGATTCCGCCGCCGAATGTGACGGGTGTGTTGCACATGGGCCACATGCTCAACAACACGATTCAGGACATTCTGGTGCGTCGGGCGCGAATGGAGGGCAAGAACGCCTGCTGGGTGCCGGGAACGGACCACGCTTCGATTGCTACGGAGGCGAAAGTGGTGAAAAAACTCGCCGAACAGGGCATCAAGAAGCACGACCTTTCACGCGACGAATTCCTGAAACATGCTTGGGAATGGACGCACGAGCACGGTGGCATCATTCTGAAGCAGTTGCGAAAACTCGGTGCGTCGTGCGACTGGGACCGTACGGCCTTCACGATGGACGAAACGCGGTCGGAAAGTGTCATCAAGGTGTTTGTCGATTTATACAATAAAGGCTTGATTTACAGGGGGTTGCGAATGGTGAACTGGGATCCGAAGGCGCTGACGGCGCTCTCGACCGAGGAAGTCATCTACAAGGAGGAACATTCGAAACTCTATCATTTGAAATATTATGTGGCGGCCCCCTCCAACCTCCCCCAACTGGGTGAGGCTACCGACGAGGGAAACGTGATTCACAAAGACGAAAAAGGCTACTACGCGGTGGTAGCAACGACACGTCCCGAAACGATTATGGGCGACACGGCCATGTGCATCAACCCGAAAGACCCGAAAAACCAGTGGTTGAAGGGTCGGAAGGTGATTGTGCCGCTCGTCGGTCGCGAAATTCCCGTGATTGAAGACCGCTATGTCGATATTGAGTTCGGAACGGGCTGTCTGAAGGTGACGCCAGCCCACGACACCAACGACCACATGCTCGGCAAGACCCACAACTTGGAAACCATCGACATTTTCAACGCCGACGGCACGATTTCCGAAGAGAGTCCGCTCTACGTGGGTATGGACCGCTTCGACTGCCGCCGCCAGATTGTGAAGGACTTGCAGGAGGCCGGACTGATGGAGCGCGTCGAGGACTACACGAACAAGGTGGGCTATTCAGAGCGTAATCCCGACACGGCCATTGAGCCGCGCCTTTCGCTGCAATGGTTCCTCAAGATGCAGCACTTTGCCGACATCGCCCTGCCGCCCGTGCTCAACGGTGAAATGAAATTCTATCCGCAGAAGTACGTGAACACCTATAAAAACTGGCTTGAAAACATCCAAGACTGGTGTATTTCACGGCAATTGTGGTGGGGTCATCGGATTCCGGCGTATTATATCGAGGCCCCCTCCAACCTCCCCCAGACGGGTGAGGCGATTCCCGAAGATGCCTTTGTGGTGGCCGAAAGCGAGGAAGAAGCTTACAAATTGGCCATCGAAAAATATCCCGAATTGAAAGAAAGTGAATTTACGCTCCGCCAAGACGAAGACGCGCTCGACACGTGGTTTTCGTCGTGGTTGTGGCCGATTTCGCTGTTCGACGGCATCCGCAATCCGGGGAACGAAGAAATCGCCTACTACTACCCCACTGCCGACCTCGTGACTGGGCCCGACATCATTTTCTTCTGGGTGGCGCGAATGATTATGGCCGGTGAGGAATACACGGGTAAAATTCCTTTCAAAAACGTCTATTTCACGGGTATCGTGCGCGACAAACTCGGTCGGAAAATGTCGAAACAACTCGGCAACTCGCCCGACCCCATCGAACTGATGGAGAAATTTGGTGCCGACGGCGTGCGAATGGGTATGATGCTCTCGGCACCTGCCGGAAACGACATTCTTTTCGACGAGGCGCTTTGCGAACAAGGCCGCAATTTCAACAACAAGATTTGGAATGCATTTAGGTTGGTAAAAGGTTGGAAGGTAGCCCCCCTGTCGTCCCCCGAGGGGGACACAAATGTCCAAAATAAGGGTAATGAAGCCCCCTCGGGGGCAGTAGGGGGGGCTGTACGATGGTTCGAGGCGAAATTGAAGGAAGTCGCGGTCGAACTCGACGATTTGTTCTCGAAATATCGCATTTCAGAAGCGTTGATGGCCGTCTATAAATTGTTCTGGGACGAATTCTCTTCGTGGTATCTCGAAATGGTGAAGCCTGCCTACGTCAACGGCGAGGCACAGCCCATCGACAGCGAAACCTACGCGAAAACTCTCGAATTCTTCGATGCACTGCTGAAGATGCTGCATCCGTTCATGCCGTTCATCACCGAGGAACTGTGGCAGCACCTCTACGACCGAAAAGACGGAGAAAGCATCATGCGCGAGTGCCTGAAACTCGACGCTCCGACGGCTGAAGAAACCAAACTCATCGACGACATCGAGAAAGTGAAGCAAATCGTCAGCGGTGTGCGCATGGTTCGTTCGCAGAAAAATATCGCCCCGAAGGAGCAACTCGAATTGCAAATCGTCGGCAAAAACGCCTTCGAGCCGTTCAATGCCGTGATTGCGAAGATGGCGAACCTGAAATCCATCAGCGCAGTCGAAGAGAAAGACGCCACGGCCTCGACCTTCATGGTCGGCACCGACGAATTTGCCGTTCCGCTGGGCAGTCTCATCGACGTGACGGCGGAAATCGAGAAAACCGAAGCCCAACTGCAGCACCTCGAAGGCTTCCTCAACGGCGTGATGAAGAAACTCGCCAACGAACGTTTCGTGCAGAACGCGCCCGAGGCTGTCGTGGCGATGGAACGCAAGAAACAAAGCGATGCCGAAGAGAAAATCGCTGCGCTGAAGCAGACCCTCGCAGAGTTGAAAAGCGTGAAGTGAGGAATGTGAAGTGATATGAAAAAAGTCGTTTTTGCCCTATTTCTGACGAGTTTGATGCTGCTTTCGTGCGGCAGCGACTCGGAGGATGTCAGTGCCGTCAATCAGCAGACGATACTGATTTATATGCCGTGGTCGGGCTCGGAGTCGTATGAAGGGCTCTACCCCAACTTCCTGCATAATCTCGACAGCATCGAGACGGCTATCGTCAGGCGGAAAGGACTGGGAAAAACACGCGCGCTCATCTTCATCAGCGAGACGGCAAGCACGTCGAAACTCTACGAAATCATCTACGAGAAGGACGCTTGCAAGCGCGAACTGCTGAAGACCTACACGGGAACGGCTTACACGACCGCCGAGGGCATCGCCGAGATTCTCAACGACACGAGAAACACGGCCCAAGCCCTTAACTACGCCCTCATGGTCGGCTGTCATGGCGTTGGATGGACCTATTTCTCTGACTGGAACGACTATCCCTACGAAGCCAAGAGCCACGCCCTGTGCGTGAAGCGAAACCGCCCGTCGGACAACCAATTCGAGCGCACCCGATTCTTCGGTAGCGTCGAAGACAACCGTTGGGCGACCGACATCGAAACACTGGCCGAGGGCATCAGAAAGTCGGGACTTCACCTGCAATTCATCCTCTTTGACGACTGCTACATGGCGAATGTCGAAGTGGCCTACGAACTGCGCGACGTCACCAATTTCCTGATCGCTTCGACGAGCGAAATCATGTCCATCGGCATGCCCTACGCCGAGATGTGGAAGTCGCTCAACGTGCAGGCACCCAACTACAAGTCGGCGGTTGAGGCGTTCCACTCGTTCTACACGAACTATCGTACGCCCTGCGGTACGATTGCCGCCATCGACTGCCGTCAGATGGACCATCTCGCCGCCGTGATGAAGCAAATCAACGAGCATTACACGTTCGACGAGTCGCTGTTGGACAAGATTCAGGTGCTCGACGGCTTCAACGACCCGATTTTCTTCGATATGGGCGATTATGTCGCCAAACTCTGCACCGACCCGTATCTGATCGAGAAATTCAACAACCAACTGGCGAAAACGGTCGTGAACAAGGCCAACACGCCGCAGATTTACTCGTATCTCTACTGGATTCCGAAATATTACGACATCAGAACTTTTTCGGGCCTCACCATCAGCGATCCGAGCCAAAATGTTGTGGCCAATCAAGGAAAAGAACGGACGAATTGGTGGAAAGCCACTCACAATTGACTATTTGACGATTTAACGATTAGACTATTTAAACAGAAACGGATATGAAAAAACTACTATTCACCCTCTTCCTGATGCTGATTTCAACGGCATCGTGGGCTGTGAAAGCTTATCCAGAACCCGTCGTCGTCACCCAGAGCGACGGCACGCAACTGACCGTCATCGGCTACGGCGACGAAGATTTCCATTGGTATGCCACCACCGACGGCGTTCTGCTCGCACAGGTTGGCTGCGACTTTTTCGTGGCCGAAATCGACGAGAACGGAGCCATGAAAGCCTCGGCACAACTCGCCCACAACGCCATCGACCGCCTCGAAGCCGAAAACCAGCTCATTGCGAAGCAAAAACCACGTCGCACAGCCTTTTTCAACCATGCGAGTGCACAAAAAAAGGCTGCCATGCAGCGTCGCATCCCCATCGGAACGGTGAAGCCAGCCTATTTTCCCCATACGGGCGAACCGCGTGCGCTGGTGATTCTCGTGCAATTCTCCGACACGACCTTCCGCGTGGCCGACCCGAAAGCGTCGTTCAACGACTATTTGAACGCTGAAGGTCGAGGACAGATGCCAGACCGAGGACTTTACGAACACCTCAACTACGGCAGCGTACAGCAATATTTCACCGATATGAGCGACGGACTTTTCCGTCCGAAATTCGACATCTACGGTCCTGTGACCATGCCAAAAGGCTCTGATTATTACGGAAAAGACCAAGGAAAATCCAAAGACATCAACCTCAGCGAACTCATCAAAGAGGCCTGTAAAGCCATCGACGACGAGGTCGATTTCTCGCAATACGACAGCAACGATGACGGTTATGTCGATTTGATCTATATCATCTACGCAGGCTATTCCCAAAGCATCACGGGCAACCCCGACAACTGCATTTGGCCGAAATCGGGCACGGGCAGTTTCGGAACCTACGACGGCAAAATCGTGAGCCGCTACGGTGTGAACAACGAAATCAACCGCTCCATCAATTTGAAGCCAATCGTCATCAACGGCATCGGTTTGTTCTGCCACGAATTTTCGCACACGCTCGGCCTGCCCGACATCTATCCGACGGTAGAAAGTGCGCAAGTCGTCGATAATCAGGCGTTGGAATATTGGGATTTGATGGACAACGGCGAATACACCGATATGGGCTACGTTCCCACGCCCTACACACCGTGGGAAAAGGAAGTGATGGGTTGGACCGAAATCGAGGAACTGACCGACTCGGCACAAATCACGCTCACCGAGGACAAATACTACAAAATCACCTCCGACGACAACAACGAATACCTGATTTTGCACAATTTCCAAAACAAGCGATGGGGTCAGCGCGTCGTTTCGTCGTCATTGAAGTGCCACGGAATGCTCGTCTATCGCATCGACTACAACAAGACGACCGTGAACCTGAACGACTATCCGAACAACACCGCTGGCAAGCCAGGCATTACACTGGCTCCGGCCGACGGGTTGCTCATCAGTTCCTACCGCGTCTATGGCTCCGATCCCGCGAAAAAGACCGACAAAAAGCCTTACAGCAGCGATGAATATCGCCAAAGCCACGCCAGCGACCCCTATCCGGGCACGTTGGGTGTCAGCCAACTGCTTTCCGTACAGATGAACCGCTGCGTCATCGAGAAGCCCATCTATAACATCAAGGAGGAAGAGGGAATCATCACGTTCGACTACCTGAAAGACTACACGACATTGGCCATCGACGGCGTTTCTCAGGAGAATGTGACGACGGGCACGACCATTTACGACTTGCAGGGTCGAAAAATGGCTGGAAACGACCTGAACAAAGGCATATACATCAAAAATGGCAAGAAATTTGTCGTGAAATAAGGTTCAATAAACGCGCTCGCCGAAAATCGTTGTGCCAATGCGGACGAAAGTCGCGCCTGTTTCAATGGCAATCGGATAGTCGTGGCTCATGCCCCACGAGCGTTCCTTGAAAGAATCTTCGTCGGCGAAAAAGTCGGTTTTGAACTCGTCGAAAAGTTGTTGCGCCGTCACCATTTCGCGACGGATTTGCGCGGTGTCGTCGGTGTAGGTCGCCATCATCATCAAGCCACAAATGCGCACGTGCTGAAGTTCGCGCCACACGCCACTGGCGAGCAATTCACGGCAGTTGTCGGGCGAAAAACCGTATTTCGTGGCTTCCTCGGCGATGTGAAGTTCGAGCAAAACGTCGATGACGCGGTCGTTTTTCGCGGCTTGTCGGTCGATTTCCTGCAATAATTTCAGCGAATCCACCGCGTGAATCATCGTCACGTAGGGCGCGAGGAATTTCACCTTGTTCGTCTGCAAATGGCCGATGAAATGCCACTGCACATCGCTCGGCATTTCCGTGACCTTCCGCTGCAATTCCTGCACGTGGCTCTCGCCGAAAATCCGCTGTCCAGCATCGTAAGCCTCGCGCAGTTCCTCAACGGGATGAAACTTACTCACCGCCACAAGCCGCACACCGTCGGGCAGCGTCCCCAGCACCTTTTTTAGATTCGCTGCAATATTCTCCATCTTCTTCGTTCCTCCTTCCTCGTTACTCGTTTCTCGCTCCTCCTTCCTCCTCAACTCCTCGTATAAACATCCATAATTTTCGTCTCCGTGATGTTCGCGATGACATAGTCAATCAGCGTCGAACCCATCACTTCCTCAATGTTTTTCACGGCTCCGTTGAACGTCGAAGCCTGCACGAGATAAGTCACCGTCGAGCGTTTTTCCTTCTCGGTTTTCTCGTCGAAAGTGATAAACGACAGTTTCGCCTTATACCAGCGGTCGTCGTTGGTGTTTTCACTGAAAAAAATCTCGCGATAGGGCGCCGGATTGATGTTTTTCACCTCGAAACTGCCGCTCACAAAAGCCGACATTTCCTCTGTAATCATCGTTTCGGCATCGCCAAACGACGCAGCCTCAACCACGTAAAGTTCGGGCACGGCCTTCGTCATTCCGTTTTCCATCTGGCGCTCGTAGCGCACGGTACATTCAAACCAATTTCCGTTTGCAGTTTTGTTTCTCATCTTGTCTTGAAAATCAATATTGTTACAAAATTTGAGCGCAAAGTTACGAAAAAAATGAAAGAAAAATCATTTTTGTGCAACTTTTCCACCTCTTTTTCCGTCTAAACGATAATGAATCACTAAAAATCAAGAATGATGAAGCAAAAAACAATGAGTTTGATGGCGCTGGCGGCTCTTGTCGTGCTGGTCAGCAGTTGCAACTGGAAAGTTGAAAAACATTTCAAAAGTTCAAACGGCCCGAAAGTGACGGCAACTCTTCCGAATGTGCAGCCTTTCGAGCGAATCCGAATCGACGCGCCTTGCAATGTTTATTTCACACAAGGCAACACGACGAAAGTGAAAATTGTGGCTTCCGATTCGGAAGTGATGAAAAAGACAAAGGTGATGGTTGGCGGCGGATGTCTTGACATTCGCTTGAAAGGGAGAGGATGGTCGAACTGGAAAAGAAAGAGGTCGGTTTCCATCTACGTCAGTTCGCCCGATCTCATCGAAGTCGATATGCACGGCGCAGGTTCGTTCAACGTGGAGGGCGACCTCGACACCGACACGCTGCGACTGCGGCTGAAAGGCGCTGGCAACATGGATTTCCCCAACATCATCTGCGACCGCATCGAAACCCATCTTGAAGGTGTCGGCAACATGGATTTCCACCAACTGCAAACCCAACAGGCAGAAATTAGCCTGCGGGGTGTCGGCAACATCGATGCCCATTTCGTCAAGAGCGGTTCGGTGAGATGTGCGCTGCAAGGCGTGGGCGACATCGACCTCACGGGCGAAGTGAAAAGTTTGGTGAAAAAAGTGCAGGGAACGGGCAAAATCGATGTCAGCGACCTGAAAATTAACAATTGATTGTTGCACAATCGCGAGAAATAGCGTAACTTTGCAACCGTAATGGATGCAAAACTGATTTTTACGACCGACGAACGGCGAATCGCACGCGAACTCGTCGTCTGGCTGCGGGAGCACTTGGGTGACTCGTTGCAGACAGGCGACGAATCGGCTTTGTGGCGTTGTTTCAAGGAGAAAATGCGGCGTGGCGAACTGCAGCGCGACGTCTTTGGGTTGAACCCTGTCCTCTCGGCATTGCAGACGGCTCGCGTGGCGATTGAAGACACCGGACTGCGGCGCGACGGCATCGTGGCCATCATTTTCAGCAGACTTCAAGGCCATTCCGACGAGGCGAAGGCTTTCGGCGGATCGGTAGCGACGATTCTGCACGGACTGTCGCGCACCCACGACCTGCACGGCAAAAGTCACGTGGTCGAAAGCGAGAATTTCCGCAACCTGCTGTTGTCGTTTGCCGAGGATATGCGCGTCATCTTGATTATGATTGCCGAGCGCGTGAACCTGATGCGACAGATTCGCGACGCGGAAAACGAGGACGAAAAACGCCACTCCAGCGAGGAAGCGGCCTTTCTCTACGCTCCACTCGCTCACAAACTCGGTCTTTACAAGTTGAAATCGGAACTCGAAGACCTGTCGCTGAAATACCTCGAACACGACGCCTACTATATGATTCGCGAGAAACTCAACGCGACGAAAAAGAGCCGCGATGCCTACATCGAGAGTTTCATCCGTCCCGTCGAACAGCAACTGCGCGAGGCGGGCCTGAATTTCCATATGAAAGGTCGCACGAAGTCGATTCACTCGATTTGGCAAAAGATGAAAAAGCAGAAATGCGCCTTCGAGGGCATCTACGACCTTTTCGCCATCAGAATCATCATCGACGCGCCGTTGGAAAAGGAGAAAATGCAGTGTTGGCAGGCGTTTTCAATTGTCACCGATATGTATCAGCCCAATCCGAAGCGACTGCGCGACTGGCTGAGCGTGCCGAAATCGAACGGCTACGAGAGCCTCCACATCACCGTCTTAGGCCCCGAACAGAAATGGGTCGAGGTTCAGATTCGCACCGAGCGAATGGACGAGATTGCCGAGCGCGGACTCGCCGCCCACTGGCGCTACAAGGGCGTGAAAAGCGAGGGCGGCATCGACGAGTGGCTGGCAAACATCCGCACGGCACTCGAAGCCGCCGACGACCAGCAGGCGATGGAGCATTTCAAGATGGAACTCTATGAAAACGAGGTCTTTGTCTTCACGCCGAAGGGCGACCTGCTGAAATTTCCGAAGGGTGCCACCGTGCTCGACTTCGCCTACTACATCCACTCGCGTATCGGTTCGACCTGCGTCGGCGGTCGCATCAACGGAAAGGTTGTACCCATCCGCCATCAACTGCGGTCGGGCGACACCGTCGAAATCGTCACGCAAAACAACCAGAAACCGCGTCAGGAATGGCTGCAAATCGTGAAAACGGCGCGGGCGAAGTCGAAAGTCCGCCTCGCACTCAAGGAAACACAGCAAAAAGAGGGACTGCTGGCGAAGGAAATGCTCGAGCGCAAACTGAAAAACAAGAAAATCGAACTTTCAGAGAGCGTGATGGCGCACACCATCAAGAAAATGGGCTTCAAACTCGCCAGCGACTTCTACAAGCAGATTGCCGAGGAAAAACTCGACGTGAACACCGTCGTCGAGAAATACATCGAGACACGCGACTACGACCTCAACCTCAACGCACCCGCGCAGACGCGCAGTGCCGAGGAATACAACTTTGAACTCGCCGAAAACCATTTTTCGGGCGCACAAGACGACGAACTCGTCATCGGCAGCGACTTGAAAGGCATCGACTACTCGCTGGCGAAGTGCTGCCACCCCATTTTCGGCGACCCGATTTTCGGTTTCGTCACCGTCAATGGCGGCATCAAAGTCCACCGAACCACCTGTCCCAACGCCCGCCACCTGCGCGAGAATATGCCCTATCGCATCGTACGCGCCCGTTGGAGCGGCAAGGGAACGTCGCAATACAACATCACGCTCAACATCATCGGCAACGACGACATCGGCATCGTGAACAACATCACAAGCATCATCGCCAAGGAAGAGAAAATCATGTTGCGCTCCATCAACATCGACTCGCACGACGGCCTGTTCGACGGCCATCTGACGGTGATGGTCGATGACACCTCGCGCATGGAGGCGCTCATCAAGAAAATCCGCACGGTGAAGGGTGTGAAGTCGGTGGCGAGAATTTAGTTTCGTGGAGTGTGCTTCGTGGAGTGTGGAGTGTGAAGAGAAAAAATAATTTATATGAAAAAAATAGTGTTTTTGATGCTGACGATGCTTTTTGCAACGCTGCAAACGGCTGAGGCTCAGCAATATACGAAGAAAGACAGCGTGCGCGTGATGGAACTGTTTGCCGAGGCAAAACGGCAGAAATCGGACACGAACTGGATGCTGTTTTTCGGGAGGAAATTGCGCGGAGTGCCCTACGTGGCGAAAACTCTGGAAATCAACAAGGATGAACGGCTCATCGTGAACCTGCAGCAACTCGACTGCCTTACGCTCGTAGAAAATGCCCTTGCGCTGTCGCTTTGCATGAAAAACAATCAGGCGGATTTCAAAAGTTTCTGTCGTTTTCTGCGTCTCATCCGCTATCGTCAGGGTCGCATTTCCTACATCGACCGCCTCCACTATTTCACCGATTGGATCGAGGACAACACGGCACTCGGTTTCGTGAAAGAACGGTCGTTTTCCAAGGACATTCCAACGGCAAAGCAAACGCTGAAAATCGACTACATCACCACCCACATCCCATATTATCCGATGCTCGTGGCGCATCCGGAATGGACAAGCGACATCGCGAAATCGGAGCGTGCGCTGACGGGAAAAACCTATTTTTATATCCCCAAAAATCGGATTGCGGACAACGATTCTTTCCGAAAAACCATCAAAAATGGCGATATTCTCGCCATCACAACGAGCAAAAAGGGACTTGACACCTCGCACGTCGGCATCGCCGTCTGGCACAAAGACGGACTGCACCTGCTCAACGCTTCGATGATTCACAAAAAGGTGGTCGAGGAGCCAATGACGCTGAAGCGATATATGCAGAAACACCTGTCGCAGACGGGCATCCGCGTGGTTCGCGTGTTGTAGTCATCGGTTGCGATACTCGCGTTTTTTTCCGAAATTATAGCCGACATAAATGTTCCAATTTCCGAAAATCGAGTTGGTCGAAAACTGGCTTTTCGAATAACGATAGGTATGGAGAATGAGGCTTGAGCCGGCATACCAGCGCGTGTTGTTCCACACGAGCCCGAAGCGCCCCACTCCATCGAAATTGAAGTTGCTGAACGAGAAATTCCGTTCTTGTTCGCCGTTTTTCTCGGTGTCGCCCGTGCTGTATTTGTAGCCCACAGCCAACGACAGCGAGGCCGCCGCCAGCCAGTTTTTCGCGAAAACCCAGTTGTAGGCATATCCTCCGGAGACGGCAATGTCGGTGAAATTGACCTCGGCAGAATTCGGGAAATCAATCGGGTCGATGCCAAGAATGGCCGTGTAGCGATTGACCATTTTTCCCAATTCTTCAGTGTCGAGCGTGAGTTTATGCTTCGTATAGCCGATGCCGATGAGGGGCGAGCCAGCACTGATTTTCTGGCAGGTACTTTGGTTGAAGGCTGCCGGATAGGAAAACTTCTTGTGATTGAGAATGTAATAGAGGTTGAAACCCTTGATACTCGCCCTGAAACCACCGAAACTGACGTCTTTCACGGGAATGGGAATGTCGTCGCTCAACTTCGCCAAACGAATTTTATAATCCTCGCCCGTTTTCCGATAGAACAAATCGACACCGACCTGGTTGCTGTAAAAACTGAGGTTCCAATCTTGCAACTGACTGCCGCTGTTGAGGTGGGAAACGTCGATGGTATAGCCCAAAAACAGCCATCGCCAACCGATATAGGGTCCGATTCTGATGCTTGGTTCGGGCGAGAGAACGATTTCCTGCCCCTGTTCGTTGCGCAGGGTGTATGACTCGTAGGTATTCGTGTTTTGGAGCATGGCGGTGAAGTTGTAGTGCTGCGGTTCGATGTAGTTCGTGTCGATGCGGCTAAATTCCTTCACGACCTCAACAAGTCGCTTGAAAAATGGGCGTTTTTCCGGCACAGCAATGCTGTCCGACATCTCTGCCGATGCCGAAACCGATGCGAAAAACAATATTAAAAACAATACTCCTTTCATCAGAATTTCCCTAAAATCCTATCCATCACCCAATTCACCGGCGTCGCACTCACACTCGTGCACTGGCAAAGGCCGAAGCCCTGCAACGCCTCCACCACATTCTGAATCAGCGGCTGCTGCACGTAGGTCGGATTCGGCACCTCGAACAACTGTTCGCCATCGCTCGTAATCAAGCGAATCGGCGCATAGCTGAACACTGAGAACGACACCATGCCACGCTCGCCAACCACCTCGATACGGTCGTCACGCGCACTTTCATGGCCCACGAAACACCACGAGCCACTGCCCACCAAGCCGTTTTCAAAGCGGAACGACGCCGAAACCGTGTCCTCGGCCGCGTAGAGTCCGGCGCGATTCGTGCAATAGCCGTGTGCACGCACGATGACACCGAAAAATTCCTGCAACAAATCGAGTTGATGGGCCGCCAAATCGTAGAAATAACCGCCTCCGGCAATCACGGGATTGAGTCGCCAAGGCCGCTGTTCGCCTTTCATCGTGTCCATTTCGCGTGGCGGTGTCGTGAATCGCACCTGCACGTAGGCAATGTTGCCAATCAGCCCTTCGTCGATGATTTGCTTCACTTTCTGGAAATAAGGCAGATAACGACGATAATAGGCCACGTAGCACGGCACGCCCGTCTCCTCGCTCACGCGATTCACGCGCACGCAATCCTCATAGTTCGACGCGAGCGGTTTCTCGACATACACCGGCTTTCCCGCCCGCATCGCCATGATGGCAAACGTAGCGTGGGAGTTCGGCGGTGTTGCGACGTAAATCGCGTTCACGTCGGGGTCGTCGATAAGGCGTTGGGCATCGGTGTACCATTTCGCGATGCCATGTCGCTCGGCATACGACGCGGCTCGCTCCGCCCTGCGGCTCATCACCGCCACGACGCGCGACCCTGCAATCTCGTTGAAAGCCGGTCCCGACTTGCGTTCCGCGACCTCGCCACAACCGATAAAACCCCAGCAAATTTGTTTCATTTGTGCGTTTTCTTTGATTTTCGGGGACAAAGTTACAAAAAAAATTTGGTTTTTCGCTCTCTTCGTAGTAACTTTGCACCGAATTTTAAACGGAAGAGAAAAAATTTCGTCAAACAAAAGTAATTCACGACAAAAAATTTAAGAAAATATGAAGAAAATACTGATGGTGGCAGCCCTGTGCTGCCTGACCGCGACCGCCAAGGCGCAAGACGTGTTCAAACTGCTGTTGCAAGACGCAAAAACCGTCGCTGAAGACAAGTCGAAGGACATTGAAACGAGGAAAATCGCCACGTTCAAATACGACGAACTGAGTTACATGGCGATGCAGGTGCGCGACGACGTGCTGCGCGACTCCACCGACCTCGACTTTTTCAACAAAACGGTGGCGATGCTCAACGAACAGTCGTTTGCGATGCACGAATTTCTGAATTTCTATCTGGAACGGCTCGGCGCATCGAAAAAGAAGGAGGACCGCGACGTGGTGATGACGGTTTTCCGCAATGCCAGCATCAACTATCCGCTGTTCAACGATATGGACAAGGAATTGGTTCTGTCGTATTACGACAACGAAAACTACATCACTCGTTTCTCGCTCGACACCAACTGGGTGAAGGCTTTGGCGGTTGTCAAGCAGTGGAAATGGTAGTTTCTCGTCGTCACGAATCGACTGAGAATCAAGCGTTTAATTGACTTTGTACTTATTCTTACGCTTCGCGCGATGGGGAGTGGCCACAGTACCAAGGTCTGAATTCCCTGGTCGCGCGAAGCCTCTGTATTGGGCGTAGAGATTGCGAATCGAAGCCACGTAGTTGTAGGTTTCCGAGCCGCGCATATAGCCTCGTTTCACGACGGGGTCGCGGTAGTATTCGGGCTTGCTCAGGGCGAGCACAAATTCCGCCACATCGTTCCATCGGTGGGGATTTTTGCCGTGTTTCTGCGCCAGCGCCATCGCGTCGCGGATGTGGAACCAACCGCCGTTGTAGGCCGCAAGCACGAAATAGCGACGCTCGTTCGAGTCGGCAATGTCGTGGAAATGCTCGGTGAGTTGTCGGATGTATTTCGCAGCGGCGGCAATGTTGGGCTCAGGCTCGTAGATTTGGGCGTGAGCCAGGCCGAGGTCGGTGGCGGTGGCAGGCATAATCTGCATCAGTCCGCAGGCGCCTACCCACGAGCGTGCCTGCGGGTCGAAAGCCGACTCTTGATAACACTGCGCAGCGAGTAGTCGCCAGTCCCAACGGGCGGTGGCGGCATATTTCTGGAACAGCGCATCGAAACGCGAAATCACGCCACCCGAACGGCTCAACATCGGCGAATAGACCTTGCGCTTCACGGTGTTGGTCGCCATCAGTGTTTCCTCCTTCTTGATTTCGGCAAGCAGTTCGGGTCGGAACCATCGGTTGAGCGTGTCGGCAAGTTCGATATTTCCTTCACGCACAGCCCATTGTTCGCTGTTCAATGAATCTTTACTATAACCACAATAAATCAAGTTGGAATCGTTTTTTTCGAGGGGAAAAGCGATGATGTCGCCCTCGCCATTTTGCAGTTTCCGAACCATTTCCGCCGTGTCCTGACAGAGTTCCACACGCAGCGAAACGCCAATCGAATGGGCGAAATTCTCACAGAGCAGAAACTGCATTCCCATTCCGCGACCGTGGTAGTCGTAGTAGGTTTCGGGACCGCTCAGCGTGAGCATAATCAACTCGCCATTGGCCATAATGTCAGACAGGGTGAAATCGTTGGTGGCGACAGGCGTTTCGGCAACAGACTCTTCGCCGACGGTCGTGCCAAAGGGCGTGACCTCGGTGCGCTGACTTTTCTGGCAACTTCCCAGCAGAAGAATCAGGCTGAAAACGGCGACTGAAATCGGTTGAAAAACGCTTCTCGAATACATATCGACGATGAATTTGGGCACAAAATTACAATATTATTTGCAAATCTGTTCAAAAAAGCGTAAATTTGCAAGATTTTTTTATTTTATATAAATTATTAACCCCAAAAACGGAAAATTTTATGACAATTACAATGCTGATTCAGCTTTTCATTGTGTTGCTTGCTCTTTGGGTTGGCTCACGCTATGGCAGTCTGGCACTCGGAGCCATTTCGGGCATTGGCCTCGCACTGCTTGTTTTCGGATTCGGACTCAAACCCGGCACACCGCCAACCGATGTCATCTACATTATCATTGCTGCCGTGACCTGCGCAGGTGTTTTGCAGGCTTCAGGCGGTATGGACTGGATGATTCAGGTGGCAGAGCGGCTTCTGCGCAAGCATCCCGACCGCATCACGTTTCTGGCTCCGCTGACGACGTTTTTCCTGACTGTTCTCGTCGGCACTGGCCACGTTGTCTATACGCTGATGCCGATTATCTGTGACATTGCCCTGAAGAAAGGCATTCGCCCCGAGCGTCCGTGTGGCGTAGCTTCCATTGCCTCGCAGGTAGGCATCACCTGTTCACCGATTGCCGCTGCGGTAGTGGCATTTTCGGCTATTTCGGCATCCAACGGTTTTCAGGTGAACAATCTTCAAATCATCATGATTACGATTCCTGCCTGCATCGTCGGATTGCTGATGGCATCAGCAGCGTCGTATCGTCGCGGTCTCGACTTAGACAAAGACCCGAAATTTCAGGAGAGACTGAAAGACCCTGTGCAGTATCAGTACATCTACGGCAACTCGGCGACGACGCTCGATAAGGAGATTTCAAAGGAAAGCAAACGCGCCGTGTACATTTTTTTGGGTGCATTAGCCATCATTGTGCTGTTTTCGATTGCCCAGATGTTCGGCGGCAACCTGCTTCCTAGCTACGATTCCATCCAAGTCGTGAAAGATGGTCCGGCAACAATCACCATTGCCGCTGGCGGCAATGTCACGCAGACGGCGAAGCAGCTGGCGACTGCCGGTGTGGTCGTGGAGGGTGTGACTGAGGTTGTGAAGAAACCGCTGGCGATGAATCTTGTCATCCAGATTATTATGATTTCGGCGGCTGCGCTAATGATTATTTTCTGCAAGGCCAAGCCAAAGACAGCTGTCGGTGGCGCCGTCTGGCAGAGCGGAATGGTGGCCGTTGTCGCCATTTACGGAATTGCGTGGTTGGCCGACACGTATTTCGGCAACTATATGAACGAAATGAAGTTGATGCTGTCTGACCTTGTTTCGGCCTATCCGTGGACGATTGCAATTGCTTTCTTCCTCGTTTCGGTGCTCATCAACTCACAGGGAGCGGTCGTCGTGGCGATGCTGCCGTTGGCCTACACACTCAACATCGAGGGATGGATCTTACTCGGCGTTCTGCCCAGTGTTTATGGCTATTTCTTCATTCCAAACTATCCCTCGGACATCGCTACGGTGAACTTCGACCGATCCGGTACCACCATCATCGGAAAATACCTACTGAACCACTCGTTTATGATGCCTGGACTGATTTCTGTCGTGACCAGCACGATAGTGGCCTATCTGTTGTCGTTTGTGCTGCATCAGGCTGGAGTTTTCTAAAAAATCGAATGGGGCGAAATGGAAGTCGAAAAAACAAAAAAAAACATAATAATGGCAGAATACATCGAAATCAAGGGCGCGCGGGTCAATAACCTGAAAAACGTGAGTCTGAAGATTCCTCGCGACAAATTGATTGTGGTCACGGGTGTTTCGGGTTCGGGCAAGTCGTCGCTCGCCTTCGACACGCTCTACGCCGAGGGTCAGCGTCGTTACGTCGAGTCGCTGTCGTCGTACGCACGGCAGTTTCTGGGGCGAATGAGCAAGCCCGAATGTGACTTCATCAAGGGTTTGCCGCCTGCCATTGCCATCGAACAGAAGACCATCGCCCGAAATCCGCGCTCGACGGTGGGCACCTCGACCGAGATTTACGAATATCTGCGCCTGCTGTTTGCCCGAATTGGCCGTACCTACTCGCCGATTTCGGGTCAGGAAGTCAAGAAACAGAGCGTCGATGACATCATCGAGGCCACGCGGCAATATGCCGAGGGCACGCGCTTCGTCGTCCTGGCACCGCTGAAACTGGCGGAAGGTCGGTCGCTTCAGAAGCAGTTGGAGGTCGAAATGAAGCAGGGCTACGCCCGACTTTGGCTCAACGACGAGGCGGTGAGCATCGAAGATTTCCTGAACACCCAACACCCAACACCCTACACCCAACACCTAACACCCTACACCTCCACCCCACTCTGGCTTCTCATCGACCGAATGAAAGTCGATTTCAGCCAAAGTGCCATTTCGCGCCTCTACGACTCGGCAGAAACCGCGATGTACGAGGGCGACGGCTGCTGTCGGTTGGTGTTTCTGCCGTCGGGCATCAGTTACGATTTTTCGATTCGTTTCGAAGCCGACGGAATGACCTTTGAAGAGCCGTCGGACAATATGTTTTCGTTTAATTCACCGATGGGTGCCTGTCCCACTTGCGAGGGTTTCGGTCGAATCATCGGCATCGACGAGAAACTGGTGGTTCCGAACTCGTCGCTGAGCGTCTATGACGGTTGTGTGCAGTGTTGGCACGGCGACAAAATGGGAATGTGGAAGGATGAGTTTTGCCGTCGGGCGGCTCGCGACAACTTCCCGATTTTCAAGCCTTATTACGAACTGACGCGCGAGGAAAAGAATATGCTCTGGCACGGTCTGCCCTCGGAGCAGCATCTCGACATTCACGAACAGGTGAGTATCGACGCATTTTTCCAGATGGTCGCCGACAATCAGTATAAAATTCAGTATCGCGTGATGTTGAGTCGCTACCGCGGAAAAACGGCCTGTCCCGACTGTCACGGTACGCGCCTGAAAAAAGAGGCTTCCTACGTGAAAATTCAAGGAATGAGCATTTCCGACTTGGTGGAAATGCCCGTCATCAACCTGCAACAATGGTTCGAGCAGTTGCAACTCGACGAACACGAGGCGACGCTGAGCAAACGCCTGCTGACGGAAATCAAGAGCCGACTGGGCTTCTTGGTCGAGGTAGGCGTGGGCTATCTGACGCTGAATCGCGCCTCGAACTCGCTGTCGGGCGGCGAAAGTCAGCGCATCAACCTGACCACGTCGCTGGGTTCGTCGCTCGTGGGCTCGCTCTACATCCTCGACGAGCCATCAATCGGCCTGCACAGCCGCGACACTCAGCGGCTCATCGGCGTTTTGCGCGAGTTGCAATCGCTGGGAAACACGGTTATCGTGGTCGAACACGACGAGGAAATGATGCGTGCCGCCGACTACATCATCGACATCGGCCCCGAGGCTGGACGATTGGGCGGAGAGGTCGTGTTTGCAGGCAACAGCAAGGAACTCGACAAGCCGCATCCCAACTCGCACACGGTGCAATACCTCAACGGAACGGAGAAAATTGAAGTGCCGTCGTCGCGGCGTCCTTGGAATATGGCCATTGAACTGAAAGGATGCCGAATGAACAATCTGAAAGGCATCAACGTGAAGTTTCCACTCAATATTTTCACGGTGGTCACGGGCGTGTCGGGCTCGGGCAAGTCGTCGCTCGTGAAGGGCATCCTCTACCCTGCCCTCAAGCGCCATCTCGACGAGGTGGCCGACCTGCCGGGCGAATATTCGTCGATTGAGGGCGACTGGAAACAGGTGAAACACGTGGAAATGATCGATCAGAACCCGATTGGCAGAAGCACGCGCTCGAATCCGGCGACCTACGTCAAGGCTTACGACGCGATTCGCCAACTCTTCGCCGAGCAGCCGCTGTCGAAGCAGATGGGCTTCACGCCGCAGTATTTCTCGTTCAATGCCGACGGCGGACGCTGCGAGGAGTGCAAGGGCGCGGGCGTGATTACGGTGGAAATGCAGTTTATGGCCGACCTCGAACTCGAGTGCGACGCCTGCCACGGCCATCGCTTCAAACGCGACATTCTCGATGTGAGATTCCACGACAAAAACATCGACGACGTGCTGAATATGACGGTTTCCGAGGCCATCGCCTTCTTCGGAGAACACAAAGAAAAAGCCATCACGAAGCGGTTGCAGCCGCTCGAAGACGTCGGACTGGGCTACATCAAACTCGGACAGAGTTCTTCGACGCTGTCGGGCGGTGAGAATCAGCGCGTGAAACTGGCGTATTTCATCGGAATGGAACGGCAGGAACCCACGCTCTTCATCTTCGACGAACCCACCACCGGCCTGCATTTCCACGACATCCGACGACTGCTCAAAGCCTTCAACGCGCTGATTGGGCGCGGCCACACGATTCTCGTCATCGAGCACAATCTCGAAGTCATCAAATGCGCCGACTACGTCATCGACCTCGGTCCGGAAGGCGGCAACAAGGGCGGCGAACTCGTCTGCGAAGGCACGCCCGAACAGGTCGCCGAGCAGAAAAACAGTATCACAGCACAATTTTTGAAGGAGAAACTGAGATGAGAAAGCAACTTTCGATTTTGATGCCCACGTTCAACGACGACTGCTGCGACGCGGTGATGGAACTGGCGCGACAAGCCCTCGAAATCGATGGTTTGCAGTTCGAGATTCTCATCGGCGACGACGGTTCCGACAACGCTGAAATCGCCTCGCGCAACAGCCAATGCACCGCCATTCGCACCTGCCGCTACATCCGTCGGAACGAAAACATCGGACGGGCTGCCATCCGAAACCTGTTGGCGCGAGAGGCTCGGTTCGAGTGGTTGCTCTTCGTCGATAGCGGAATGGGCATTTCTCGCGACGACTTCGTGAAAACCTATTTGACGACCGAAGAAACGCCCGTTTATGGCGGTTACGCCGTGTCGTGCGACGACCATAAAAGTATGCACTCGAACCTGCGCTATTGCTATGAAATGGCCGCTGCCGAGGGTCACAAGATCGAAAACAGGGCGAAACGACCCAATCGCGACTTCCATACGTCGAATTTTCTTGTGAAACGGAGCCTTTTCCTGCAACATCCGCTCGACGAGCGCTTCCGAAACTACGGCTACGAGGACGTTTTCTGGGGAAAACAACTTTCCGAAGCCGGCATCACCATTCACCACATCGCCAACCCCGTCGCTTTCGACCGATTCGAAACCAACGAGCGATTCCTCGACAAGACCGAGGAAGGTCTGCGTACGCTGCACCAGTTCCGCGACGAACTCGACGGCTATTCGCGGCTGCTCAGAACGGCGAAAATCATCGAATCGCTGCATCTAAAAGGGCTTTGCAACAAAATTTTCGCAAAAAAACAACAAAGATGGCGAAGAGACCTCTGCGGTTCACCATCTTTGCGGTTGTTCAAATATTATAAATTGTTCTATTTCCTTTCGTTGTAAATCGACCCAAAATCGTTGTATATCGACCGATTTTTCGCGGTCAATCTTCTGACTTCAACTCGAAAATTCCCGTCGGCATCGTGCGTTTCAGCACATCGAGTTTGAAATCGGCACCAGCCACGAGCCCATAGCTTCGCAACACCTGCTCGACCGTCTTCCGCGCCAGTTCGGGATGGTTGTTTTCCTCGCTCAAATGGCACAGCCAAACGTGGCGCAGTTCCGAAGTGGCATTCTCGGCCAAAGCCTGAGCGCAATCGGCGTTCGACAAATGGCCGCCAAGACCCATAATCCGCACTTTCAGATGCGCTGGATAGGTGCCGGCCTTCAGCATTTCCGTGTCGTAGTTCGCCTCGATGACAAGATAGTTCGCCTGCCCAATCATCTGCCCCATTTCCTCGGTGACGTGCCCGACATCGGTCATCAGACAGAACTTAATTCCCTGAGTCTCAATGAGAAAGCCAATGTTGTCAGCACTGTCGTGAGGCACCGAAAACGGCATCACGTGGAATTCGCCGAGCGTGAAAGGCACATTCGGCTCTACACAACGGGCGTGAGCCGCTGGAACCTTGTAGCGTACGCAATAGTTATTGTTGATGCCCACGTGAACGCGCTTCGTCGCGTGGATGTCCAAGTCGTTTTCCTGACTGAACTTTCCGACCGATTTCACGTGGTCGGCGTGGTCGTGCGTCACCAACACATACTTCACCAGCGAGAGCGGAATGCCATATTCACGAAGATACTTTTTCAGTGTCCTCGTGCCGATTCCGTGGTCGATAATCAGACCCTCGCTTTCCGTGTAAAGTAAGTAGCAGTTGCCGCTGCTTCCACTGCCAAATGAGATAAAATTCAGCATTGTTTTGATAATTTTGGGTGCAAAATTACGCAAAAAGGCTGAAACTTCCATTATTTTTGCCGAAAAGTTTTGTTTTTCAATCAAATTGCCGTACATTTGCAGAGGAAAGAAAAAATCGACGTTATGAAAGCAACCGAACAGACCCTTCAGCAGACCGAGCGTTTCATTCGCAAGGTAGTACAGAAGTTCCCATTCAACGAGGACGAGGCCGTTTTCACCGACATCCACGTGCGTGTGTCGCAAGACAGCGGCGAAATGCTCGCCTTCGACGACGACGACCGCGAAATCAATCGCTGTGTCATCGACCAGTGGATTGAGAACAAAGACGAGAACTTCTTCGACGACGTGACCGCCACGCTTCGCAGCGAACTCAAGAAGATGAGCGAACCCATCGACGCGATGGGCATTATGAAGCCGTTTAGTTTCGTGCTTGAAGACGACGAGCGCGAGCCTGTGGCCGAACTCTATGTTGCCGACGACGACACAGTCATCATCGGTGGCGAACTGATGGAGGATCTTGACCAGGAACTCGATGCTTTCTTTGAGGAGTTGATTCGAGAATAACGATAGTCGAGGAAGGAATTTAGACAATACCATTCAGAAAACAAAAAGAGAACATTCGAGTTCTCTTTTTTCTGCGGAAGGTGAGGGATTCAAACCCCCGATACCCGAAAAGGGTATACCGGATTTCGAGTCCAGCGCGATCGATCACTCTGCCAACCTTCCTCGATTTTTGCGTTAGCGGCTGCAAAATTACAAACATTTTTTGATTGCACCAAATTTTTTGCCATTTTTTTGTTTTAAATCAAAAAAATCCTCACTTCACACTCCTCACTCCACGTTACTCGTTCCTCGAACCTCGTTCAGTTTTTCAAGTTTGGCGCGAAGTTGTTCGACCTCGCTTTTGCGGATGGAAAGCGTAATTTCACACGTATTGTCGAACTGCTGACTGACAATTCGCGGTGACATTTCCTTGACAATCCGCATCACGTCGTTCATCTGGGGATAGGCAAACGAATAGTTGACGAGTTCCTCGACCTGCCGCGTGACGGTTTCGGCGTGTTCGAGCGCGTCGGCAGCCGCATCGCGATAGGCCACGATGAGACCGCTCGTCCCGAGGTTCACACCGCCGTAGTAGCGCACGACAACAACGAGCACATCGGTGAGTTCGCGCGAGTTGATTTGGCCGAGAATCGGTTTTCCGGCAGTGGAACTGGGTTCGCCGTCGTCGTTGGCACGGAAATCGAGCCGTTCCGCCCCAAGCATATAGGCATAGCAGACGTGGCGCGCATCGTAATACTCCTTGCGATAGCGTGCGAGCAGTTCCTTGATTTGCTCCTGCGTCTCGACGTGGTGGGCGAAAGCCAGAAACTTACTGCGCTTTTCGGAGTAGTAGCCCTCCCCCACTTGCTCGGTGATGGTTTTATATTCGTCGTTCATTTACTCCGCGAAATTACAACATTTTTTCCAAACGTGCAACGATTTTATCATAATTATCATAAAAAAGGTTAATCAGCCGATAAATTCCATCGTTTTTCGTCATACTTTCATAGAAAAAGCTTAATTTTGCAGCATAATTACGGAGAGATGGTAGAGTGGTCGATTACAACGGTCTTGAAAACCGTCGTGCTGAGAGGCACCGGGGGTTCGAATCCCTCTCTCTCCGCTGACAAGGCAACTCGAAAAAGTTGCCTTTTTGTAAAGAAAAAAAATTCATCAACAATCTATCAGTAATGAAAAGACATTTATTTACCCTATTATTAGTATTCGCCGGCATGCTGTTCGCAACCGACTTGACAGCCCAAACCACGGCTGGAAAGGTCACGGGAACGGTGCTCGACGAAACAGGCGAACCGCTCATCGGAGCGACAGTCGCCATCAAGGGAAGCAACACGAAGACGATTACCGACATCGACGGCCACTTCGCGCTTCCCATCAACGGCCAGACGGCCACCATCGCCATTTCCTACATCGGCTACGCGACGCAGGAGGTGGCGGCCAACGTGCGCACACCGCTCAACATCACGATGCAGCCCGAAACGGGCCATAACATTCGCGAAGTGGTGGTAACGGCGATGGGTATTCTCCGCAAGGAAAAATCGCTGACCTACGCCACGCAACAGGTGAAAGCCGAAGACCTGATGAAGGTGCAGGACGTGAACGTGGCGAACTCGCTCGAAGGAAAGGTGGCGGGTATCGTCGTCACGCCGAGTGCGGGCGGCGCAGGCGGTGCGTCGCGCATCCAACTGCGCGGTAACAAGTCGATTTTGGCGGGTTCGTCGCCGCTGATTGTCATTGACGGTGTACCAATGACGAACGAGACTCGCGGACAAATCAACGACGCGCAGAGTATGACGGAAAATTCCAATGCCGAGGGTGCCGACGCGTTGTCGATGATCAACGCCGACGACATCGAGTCGATGAACGTGCTGAAAGGTGCCAACGCCGCCGCGCTCTACGGTTCGAGGGCTGCGAATGGTGTCATTATGATTACGACGAAGAAAGGTAAGGCTGGAAAAATGTCGGTGAACTACACGGGCAACATCACGTTCGACACGCCGCTGCTGCTGCCGAAAATCCAGAACACCTACGGCGCAGCGGTCGATGCACAGGGCTATCTCGGCGAGGCCAACGGCTGGGGCGGTCGCATCAGCGAGTCGCCGACGACGGCCAAGTCGCGTGCTACGGACAAAATCCCCTACGAGCGCGACATCCACCTGCGCAACTACGGCAACGACGACGTGAAGGACTTCTATCGCACGGGCGTGACAACGAACAACTCGGTGTCTGTGTCGGGCGGTACGGACTTGATTCAGACCTACGTTTCGGTGGCCAACAGCCACGCGCTCGGCCTGGTCGAAACCAACAGCTACAACCGCAATACCATCGCCTTCCGTCAGACCTATAAAATTTGGGATCGACTGACGCTTAACGCCTCGTTGAACTATGTGCAGACGAAGACGAAGAATCGCATCGGCGGTGGTTATGTCGGCAATCCGATTTACCACCTCTACACTGCGCCGCGCAATGTCGATATGCAGTATTATCGCGACAACTACGCGCTCAGCGAGGGCACTTGGCTGTCGGACCCGCAAGGTCACTACGTGCAGACCGAAAACGGTTTCATTCGCCAGAACGACGTTGCCGAACTCAAAGGTCCGATGATGAACTACGCCTATCTCGACGCCCGTCAGAACAACCCTTACTGGCTGCTCAAACAAAACTGGAGCATCCACCGAAACGACCGCATCTATGGCGGTTTCCACGGACTGCTCGACATCATCGACGGCCTCACCTTGCAGGCTCGCTTCAATTTCGACCACGACAAATATCAGGAAGAGGGCGGTCGCTATGCCTCGACCTTCGCACCGGCTTCGATGTACGACTTCGGAACGTACAACAAACGTCGCGACAACTCGACGGAAATGTACCTCGACTTCCTGCTGAACTACAACAAGACTTTCGCCGACACGTGGAGCCTCAGCGCCAGTGCCGGATGGGTCGGCCACACGACGAAAGGCAGCAGCTACGGCACCTACATCGCCAACGCGACCTACGTCGATCCGCTCAACCAGAAACTTTCGACCGAAATCAACCGTTTCGACGTTTCCTCTGGCAGTAGCGGCGTGACGGGCGAGGGCGATCCGTCGAACTGGGACCGCGCTTGGCTTGGAACCGTGCAAATCGGTTGGAAAGAGAAAATTTACCTCGATGCTTCCTACCGCAGCGACCAGTATCGCGTCTTCAAGCAGTGGCCCGACAAGCCGCAGCATTACGACTACTTCGGTTTCGGTGCCAATGCCCTGCTGAACGAACTTGTGACGCTGCCGAAATGGTGGGACTACGCGAAACTGCGCGTGTCGTATTCGGAAGTGGGTAATGCCGTGCCGAATCGCTACTACAACCTCAGCAGCAGCAGCTCGCGCACGGGAGCGATGACCGCCACCAGTTCCACGCTCTTCACCAACGCCGAACCTGAGCGCACCCACTCGTTTGAAACGGGTCTGGAAATGCTCTTCTTCGACAATCGCCTGAGTTTCGACGTGACCTACTACAACGCCACCGTTTCGGGTCTGTTTATGAACATCGGCAACGTCGCCGGACTCACCGTCTATGAAAATTCGGCGAAACTGCGCAACCAAGGCTTTGAGACGACATTGGCCTATAATTTCCGCTTCGGAAAGTCGCTGCGCTGGCGCACGGCTGTGAACTTCTCGTACAATGAAAACAAGGTGTTGGCCGTCGGCTACGACGAGGCTGGTCGCAAGAAACTCATCTATACCGACGTGGCAGGCGTGCGCGTGCGCTACTCCGAGGGCGACGCCTTCGGCGATATGTATGTGCGCGACATCCGCCACAACGACGACGGCACGATTTTCCTCTCGTCGAACGGAAACATTATGAAAGAAGGCCGTTACACGAAGTACATCGGCAATATGAACTCGAAATATCAACTCGGTTGGACCAACACGCTGAATTTCAAGGACTTCCAACTCTCGTTCCTCATCAACGGACGCATCGGCGGCAAGGTCATCTCGCTGACCGAGGCCTTCCTCGACGAACTCGGACTCTCGCAGCGCACAGCCGACGCACGCGACTACGCTTACGCCAACAACCTTTTCACGGCGAAGGGCGAACCCGCGATGTACCTGCCCGACGGCAGCGGCCAAATCATCGGCGTGCGCAACTACTATCAGGTGATGGGCGCCCGCAACAGCCAGTATTCGCCGCTCTACGTCTATGACGCCACCAACTTCCGCCTGCGCGAACTCTCGCTGGCCTATACGTTCAAAAATCTCATCGGCGAAGGCAAGAATCTCTCGCTGTCATTCATCGGGCGCAACCTCTTCTTCCTCTACAAGAAAGCACCCGTCGATCCCGATGTGTCGCTCTCGACAGGCAACGGACTCAGCGGTTTCGAGCTGTTCAACATGCCCTCGACCCGATCCTATGGTTTTAACGTGAAAATGAACTTCTAAAACAACAAAAATCATGAAAAAATATCAGATTTTATGGATATTCGTCGCCGTTCTGGGACTGACTTCGTGCCTCGATTTCGACGACCCCATCGACACGCTGAACTTCAATCAAGAAGCACTTGAAGACTCGGTTTATCACGGCAATCCGACGAAAATCGACTACAACATCAACATCACCGAAGCGCAGTTCGACGACGCGCTGGCAAGCCTTCAAACCTATCTGAAACAGGCGAAAAGCGGCCAATATTCGATGCGTGGCGGCAAAAACGGCGACTATCCGGGCGAACACGCCTATCAGCGGCAGTTCTCGCTCGGTCCCGACAACTATGCCCAATACACCACCGTTCCCCACTACGATTTCATGTACGGAACGCTGCAAACGAGTTACGATGTCAGTGCTGAATTCAACGGCGGTCCGAATGGATTGTATCTTTTGGTGAAAAACGCAATGGTGCCGCTGCTCAACCATCCTGCCATCGACTCGATTCCCGAAATGAAGGCCATCTACCTGCTGATGTTCGACTATTCGACGCAGGAAATCGCCGACATCCACGGTGCCCTGCCCTACGAGGAATTCCTCGTCAATAAACAGGGCGCTCCGTTCACTTACAACGGCGTGGAACACATCTACAAGAGCATCGTTTCGCACATCGACCTGATTACGGCCTGTCTGCGCCATTACGAAACGCGCCCCGACTGGTATAAGACGAAATTGCAAGCACTGATGGACGAAAATCTGGAGATTTCGAAGGACAAATACCTCGGAAACAAGGGTATGGACTCGTGGATTCGCTTCGCCAATTCGCTGAAACTGCGCATCGCGATGCACTGCGTGAAAGTCGAGCCCGAACTCGCCCGAAAATGGGCCGAGGAAGCCGTCGCTGGTGGTGTCATCGAAACCACCGACCAAGAATTTGCACTGATGGGTATGCAACTCGGCTTCGGCCATCCGCTCAACATGATTTGGATTTCGTGGAACGATGCCCGACTCAGTGCCTCTTTCGAAAGCCTGCTGATGAGCCTCGACCACCCCTATACGAAGGGCGAATATCCTTTCTTTAAGAAAAACGGCGGTGCGATGGTTAATCAGAAGACTGGCGAAATCCTCGAAGCCGACACGCGCATCGTGGGACTTCGCGAAGGCATCCACCCGGGTATGGGACAAAGTATGGCCACGAATCCAATGCTGGCGTGCAGCGTGTTTGACAAGGATTATATGGCTGAAGCGCCCCTCTACATCATGAAGATTTCTGAAGTCGATTTCCTTCGTGCCGAAGGTGCGGTTCGCGGTTGGAACATGGGTGGCTCGGCGCAGTTCTTCTATGAGCGCGGCATTCGCTACGCCTATCTTTTCGAGCGTTCCGAAACCTATTTCCATGAAGAATACGACATGCTGGTTGAAGACTATCTGGCACGTGCAGAAGCAGTTCCCTACACCTATCACGACCCGCTCGGCAACGTCGATGACGAGCCCAGCATGACGAAAATCGGTGTGAAATGGGACGAAAGCGACTCGCAGGAGACGAAGCTCGAAAAAATCATCACCCAGAAATACATCGCCGGTTTCCCCTACTCGTTTGAGGCATGGACAGACCTGCGCAGAACGGGCTATCCGAAGCTCTTCCCCGTGCTCAATGCCGACGAGGGCGACGGCACGCTGAAGTATGGCGACATCATTCGCCGTGCTCCTTTCCCCGACACCGACGACGCTTCTGTGGCCGACATCATCGCCACGGGTCTCGACGCGCTCGGTGGCGAGGACTATCAGGCCACACGCCTCTGGTGGGACATTGACAAAGCAAACTTTTAAGGTTAAAGGGTTAAAAAGTTAAAGAGTTATAGAGTTGAAGACTAATTATAATTTTTAAAAGGAGTTATTATGAAAAAAAATCTATTTATCATCGTACTCGCAGCCCTTTTTACGGGCTCGGTGCAGACAGCCCAGGCTCAGTACGACCCCTCGGCGTCACGCGAGATTTTCGACTTCTCGCCGTTCTCCGACAGCGGGTTGCTCAACCTCTTCTACAATGCGCAGCAGGCCGGTCGCGAATACCCCACGCAGGCCGAGTTCGAAGCTGCCGGATTCAACATGATGGACATTGAATTCGCTCGTTCCCACGTGCGTCCCCGCGCCATCATCGACGACCAAGCCAACCAGCTCCATGGCAACGTGAAAAACACGCGCCGCCTCTGGCTCAACATTCCGATGGGAACGGCTCGTGGCATCGGTGGATATCCTGGCACCAACGCCGGCGACGACACCTATTCGCTCTGGAACTACACCCACTTGTTCGGCTCGTGGAACCACCCGCTGTTCCAAGCTCCGGGTGCGTGGATCGATGCTGCCCACCAAAACGGAACCGACATCCTCTCGGGTATCAAGTTCTTCGAGTCGTGGACGGAGGGCGCTGGCGACCAAGCCTATTCGAAACTCATCTCAGAGAAGAACAGCGACGGAAGCTACAAATACGTAAAACCGCTCATCAGCGTGCTCATGTTCTTCGGTGCCGACGGCATCAACTACAACTGGGAAGACGCTTCCTATCAGAATGCCGACGTGGTGGCCTTCCACAAGGCTCTCTACAAAGAGGCCAAGGCTCGCGGATTCAAAAATTTCCACATCGGACTCTACACCAACATTTCTGGCCTCACGGCAGCCAATGCCAACTACATTTTCGGCAACTCCGAGGGTCGCACGGCCGACACCTTCCTCAACTATGTCGGAAACGACTTCGCCTCGGCCATGTCGATGCGCAGTTCCGAAACCGCAGCCAAAAACGCAATGGGCACCACCGACGGACTCTATGCCGGCACGTGGATTGTGACGATGAACCGCTCGTGGACGAACCTTGCCAATCGCGAAATCGGCGCCGTGCTCTGGGGCGAACACGCCAACAGCCGCTTCTGGTCGAACAACGTCGGCAACGACGCCAAGGAGTTCCAAGCCAACTATCAGGCTCTGCTCGAGCGTACCTTCTCGGGCGGTAACCGCAATCCGGCCAACCTGCCCACGATGCAGAACACGGGCAACGAATGGGGATGGAACGGCACCACACCGCCGATGTCGAAGTTCGGCGGACTGGCCACCTACTTCCCCGAGCGCAGCACCATCCAGGGCAACTATCCCTTCCACACGTATTTCAATACGGGTATCGGCGAAGTCTATACCTACAAGGGAAAGAAAACCCACGGCAACTGGTACAACCTCTCCACGCAAGACATCGTGCCCACCTATCGCTGGCTCGTCTATAAGGCCGGAACGAAAGAGGTTTCCAGCGTCATCAATCCCGAATTCACCATTGAAGACGCCTATATGGGAGGCTCGTGCCTCAGCATCAAGGGCGTTTCCAGCGGTGATGCCGACCTCATCCTCTTCCGCACGAAGCTCACGGGCACATCGGGCACACCGTATGCGAAAATCGCCGTGAAAACGAAGAAAGAAGGCACCACCGAGACCAATCTCTACCTGATTCTGAAGGTTGGCAGCGAGTGGAAGGAATTCCCCGTGGGAGCCACGACAGGAAAGACATGGGAAGAAAAAACCATTCAGCTCAATGGCATCAGCTCGACAGACCAAGTTGATTTCGTCGGACTCCGCGCCAAGGGCGTGACGGGCAATTATCAGGTGTTCGTGGGTGAGTTGCAACTCAACGACGGCGTGAAGACCACGCCCGCAGCCGTGAAGGAGGTGCTCGCCGAAGTGAAGAAAGAAACCACAACGAAACTCAGCGTGAAACTCAACTGGAGCCTCGACCAGACGGGAGCCAGCCCCTACGGGCTCGTCTATAACGACGAGGGCAACGTCGATCACTTTGAAGTGCTCTACAAGAACGGCGAAAACGGTCGCGTCAGCGTGGTGAGCCACGTGCAGGGCTGGTCGGCCTTCGTGGGCGACAAGCCGATGGCCGAGGGTGAGCAGCCTTACTTCGGCGTGCGTGCCGTATCGACCGACCTGAAGACCTACAGCGAACCGAAGTGGGTGGCCATCAGCCGTAGCAGCAACGTTCCTGAAGGTGCCTCTGCCGATGGCTTGGACTATGGCGTGAGCGAAATCAACCCCGATGCCGCAGGCTATCAGACCGCCATCCAGACGCGCTATCTGACCAAGGTTTCCACTACGGGTGCCAGTGTGGGCGACTTGAACTACACCTGCAACCAACCCGGACCAGTGGAAAATCGCAACTACGTGGATGCCACGAAAACCGCCATTCTGAAGGTGAAACAAGGCGATGAAATTACAATTAACTACGAATGGCTGAACACCAGCGACGGAATCCAGTGGTGCATCATGAAAGGCTATGCCGACTGGAACATCAATGGATTTTTCGAAGGCTCAACCGACGAGCTCATCATTGAACAAGGCAAGGCAAATACCTGCAATAGCATTGAAAACACGCCCGAGGGCAGCACCACAGGAAGCCCACTCCATCAAAATGGCTGGACCAATAGCCCCTTCGTGCCCTTCACCGTGAAGATTCCCGAGGATGCCGTGCGTGGAACCTCTCGCATTCGCATCGTGTTCACCGATGCTTGGGCAGCCCATCCGGGTCCCGTGGGACTCACCGCCAAGGGCTTCACGATTGACCTCGGCGTGGAAATCACTGGTGACAACGAAGAGCGTCAGCCCACCGTGAGCCCCGTCGATGAAGGCGTTGCCGACGAGCCGGAGAACATTCATGGAACAGATGGCGTGGAAGTCGTGAAAGGTGATGCTTCCGAAACCTTCTACAACGACGGACAATTCAACTTCCGCAACGTTGAAAAGGCTTGGATCTACACCGCCGACGGCAAACTTGTGAAGTTCGTGCAGAATCCCACCACGGTTGCTGCGAAACTGGCCGACGGTGTCTATATCGTGAAAATGCAGAACAAGAACGTGATTCGTTCGCAGAAGATTACTGTGAAATAAGTGATTCGTCATCCCAACAAAAAAGCGTGAATCCTCATCGGTTCACGCTTTTTCGTGGTTGGCTGTCAGACTTTTCAGTCAATCACAGAGTTTAAAATACCCATCAGAATACCTTTCAACTCGTTGCCGAAGGCTTTTAACTTGTCAAAAACACCCTCTTTCATGCCTTTCGCCATGTAGCCGGCGCATTTGCCTTCGAGCTTGCCGATTTTCGTCTTTTCATCGGGCGTGTAGTCGAGTTCGTGCTTGCTGATGTCCTTTCGAATGTCCACGAATTTCTCGCCAGCCTTCTTCCACTCGTTCACGCTGTATTGCGCACTATGGTCGCGGAGTTCCACCGAGAATTTCTCCAAACGATTGATGGCGTGCTGCTTCGTGTTGCACGATGACAGTCCGCCCATGCTCAGCATCGCGGCGAGCGAAAGCGTCACGATTGAAACGACTTTCTTTTTCATGGCTTACTCGGGTTTCATGTTCGTGTAAACGGTCTGCACATCGTCGAAATCCTCGAGTTTCTCAACCATCTTGTCGATGGTCTCGCGCTGTTCGGCAGTCACGTCCTTCAGGTCGTTGGGAATACGGGTAAATTCCGCGCCCGTCACTTCAAAACCTTCGGCTTCGAGGTGCTTCTGGATGGCACCGAAACTCGACGGATCGCCGTAGATTGTGATTTCGCCCGTCTCCTCGTCCTCGTCGAACTCGTCTTCCACGCCGTAGTCAATGAGGTCGAGAATCATCTCGTCCATGTCCAAACCATCCTTCTTCTTGAACGTGAAGACCGACTTGTGGTCGAAGAGGAACGACAACGAGCCCTGTGTGCCGAGGTTGCCGTTGAACTTGTTGAAAACCGAGCGCACGTCGCCCACGGTACGGGTGGTGTTGTCGGTCAAAGTCTCAACAAACACAGCGATTCCGTGCGGTCCGTAGCCTTCGTAGGTCACTTCCTTGTACTCGCTCTGGTCCTTGCCCATCGCGTTCTTGATGGCACGCTCGACGTTGTCTTTCGGCATATTCTCGCGCTTCGCATTGGCGATGATGGCGCGGAGTGCCGGGTTCGTGTCAGGATCGGGACCGCCAGCCTTCACGGCGATGGCGATTTGCTTACCAATCTTCGTAAATGTCTTGGCCATGTGGCCCCATCTTTTCAGCTTTGCAGCCTTACGATATTCAAATGCTCTTCCCATCTTTAATAATTTTACAATTTGACTATTTTACAATTTGACTATTTAATTTAAATGGTTTTGTTCAGATGTTTTCTTGTAGAAACAATAGAACTGACTATTATTTTCAATAATTCTACACATTCTTTTCGAAGTAATTCTATTCGACTTTGTGGAATCATTTCTGTCTCGGCAATGACTTCCATCCAATGTTCTGTTTCATCTAATTCTTCTTCGACCATTTTAAGTTTATTGAGAAAATCTTTCTCGGACTTGGCTAAGCAGGCGGCTCTATAATTGGCTGCTGGTGAAGTCCCAGATCTAACGATTTGTGCCCCAATTGCCCTGCCGGAAATCGTGTTAGGCAAACTATCGACCATTTTTACAATCCGAATGGAAAAGTTTTTAAATCTTTCTTTTAATTCGATTTCAGTCATATCAATCGTCAAATAGTAAATGGTCAGATGGTCAAATCATCTGAGTTCGGCGTTGAGTTGCTTTTTGAGATTTTCGATGATTTTCTGCATAATCGCATCGATTTGCTTGTCGTTCAGTGTTTTTTGCTCGTCCTGCAGAATGAAATTCACGGCATACGATTTCTTGCCCTCGGGCAAGTTCTTTCCTTCATAGACATCGAAAAGTTCGACGTTTTTCAGCAGTTTCCGCTCGCTCTGACGGGCGATTTGCTCGATTTCCGCAAATTCTACGCGCTTGTCGATGAGCAGGGCGAGGTCGCGGCTCACAGCAGGGAACTTCGAGATTTCCGTGTATTCAACCTTGTTCTTCCGAATGACCTTCATCAGCGCGGTCCAGTGCAAGTCGGCGTAATAAACCTCGTTTTGGATACCGAACTGCTTCTGCAACTTCCGACTGACGACGCCAAGTTCCACGAGCACCTTTCCACCACGATTTTTCAGCGTTAGACCCGACGAGAAAATGTTGTTTTCCGACTTTTCGGTAACGAATTGACCCTGTGCCACACCCAGACGCGCCAGAAGATTCTGCACGTAGGCGTTCAGTTCGTAGAAAGTCGCGTCCTCGTTCGGGTGAATCCAACTGCCTTCCACGCGCTTGCCCGTCACCCACAAACCGAGGTGCATATCCTCGGAATATTTCTTAATAGGCAGCGGCTCCTCAGTGCTCCCCTCGCCCTTTGGAGAGGGGTTGGGAGTGAGGTGATAACAATTACCAAACTCGAAGAACCGCAGGTTCGGATTCTGGCGATTCGCATTGCGCACGATGCTCTCCAAACCGCCGAAAAGCAGCGTCTGACGCATCACGCCGAGGTCGGTCGAAAGCGGATTCATCACCTTCACCGTCGTGTCCAACGTATAGACGTTCAAATCTTCGGAATAATACGACAATTTGCTCAGCGAATTGTTCAAGATTTCATTGAATCCACATCCCACAAGTTGCTCAGCCACAATATTTTGCAATCGATGGTCTTTGTCTTGTTCGCCTGCCACAGTGAGCGACGATTTCAACTGCGTCGGAATCTCCACGTTGTTGTAGCCGTAGATGCGAAGAATGTCCTCGACCACGTCGCACGGACGCTGCACATCGACGCGATAGGCAGGCACTTCGAGCGTCAAACCATCGGCGGTTTCTTCGAGAATTTTCATCTCCAGCGAGGTCACGATACTCTTCACCGTTTCCGCACCGATATGCTTGCCAATCAAATGGGAAACATAATCGTATTTCAAGTCGATTCGGGCGTTTTCGATGGGTTCGGGATAGACATCCTTGATTTGCATCGACACTTTTCCGCCTGCCAGTTCGCGACAGAGAATCGCCGCCTGTTTCATCGCGTAAACCGTGCCGTTGGGGTCGATTCCGCGCTCGAAACGATAGCTTGAATCGGTGGAAAGACCGTGGCGACGCGCCGACTTGCGAATCCACGTCGGATGGAAATAGGCGGCCTCGAGCACGACGTTGCGCGTCGTTTCGTAGGTTCCACTACCCTTTCCGCCGAAAATGCCAGCTATGCACATCGGTTCCTCGGCATTGCAAATCGACAGGTCGTGCTGTCCGAGCGTGTGTTCCTCACCATCGAGCGTGACAAATTTCGTTCCTTCGGGCTGCGTGCGCACCACAATCTTGTGCCCCGTCACCATATCGGCGTCGAAGCAGTGCATCGGCTGTCCGTAGGCCATCATCACATAGTTCGTAATATCGACAATGTTGTTAATCGGACGCAAACCGACGGTCGTCAGTTTGTTTTTCAGCCAGTCGGGGCTTTCCTTCACATCGCAATCGGTCACGCTCAGACAAACGTAGCGCTTGCAGGCTTCCGTATTCTCGATTTCCACCTCAATCGGCAGATTTTCGTTGTCCACAACGAAGTCGTCGCACGACGGTCGATGCAGCGAAGTTTCATAGCCCTGCTGCTTCAACGAGGCATACAGGTCGCGAGCCACTCCCCAGTGCGACAGCGCGTCGGAACGGTTCGCCGTAATATCGACTTCAATCACAAAATCGCTTTCCAACTGATAATATTCAGCGGCAGGCGTGCCCACCACAGCGTCGTCGGGCAAGACGATGATGCCGTCGTGCGAAGTTCCGATGCCGATTTCATCCTCGGCGCAAATCATTCCGTTCGACTCGTGGCCGCGCAGTTTCGCCCGCTTGATGACAAATTCCTTGTCGCCGTCGTAGAGCACACAGCCCACATCGGCCACAATCACCTTCTGACCAGCCGCCACATTCGGCGCACCGCACACGATTTGCTGCGGCTCGTCCTTGCCCAAATCGACTGTCGTCAGGTGGAGGTGCGTGTCAGGAATGTCCTCGCACGTGAGCACCTTGCCCACGAACAGGCCCTTCAGACCGCCTCGAATGCTTTGCACTTCTTCAACGCCGCCCACTTCAAGGCCGCCAGCCGTCAGCACGGCAGCCACTTCCTCGGGCGAGAGCGTGAAATCAACATATTCTTTCAACCATTTGTAAGAAATATTCATAACTATACTCGTTTTTTTCGTTCGACCTGCAAAGTTACGAAAATTTCTATTAAGTGAGAACAGAATGAAGAATTTATTTTGTCGAACGAGAGAAATTTTATTCATTTTTTGAGCGAAATACAAGATTGTTTCAAAAAAATGTATATCTTTGTGCCAAGTTAATGATTTGAATATGATAGGAAGAACAATCATCTGCTACCTGCTATTCTCTTTGAGTGTCGCAGCGCAAGAACAAGATAGTACCCTAACCTTCATGGACAGGCTTCATCAAGTGCAGCAATATCTGGACGACAAAGCCAAATCGAAGGTGGACCCAGGCTATATCGAAGTGCCCGATAAGCCGTGGAGGGTCATCTTACGCTATAAAGAAAACATGGTTTTGGTGGACTATGACCACAGTATTGACTTTCCTGCGACGAATGAACGCGCGGAATGGAAACTCCGCTTCGAGCCGCCCATTGCATCGTCCGTCGGCTTCTGGGTGGGCTATCGTGGAACGGGATTCTCTTATTCCAAATCGCTCACCAAAAACGCTGGCCGCTACTACTCTTTTAGCAGCACTGGCGCCAAATACGGCTTCAACTTCCGACTGAGGCGATTTCAGACGCAAGATGCCCAGTTCTCTGCAACGGATTACAAGGACGGGCAACTTTCAGAAGAACCTTATGACACGGCCTTCAGTATGCCCAGCCCCGTATGGATTCGCTCCGTCTATCTCAACGGGTACTACGTATTCAACGGTCGCCGCTACTCGCAGGCTGCCGCTTACAACCAGTCGGTCATTCAGCGACGCTCGGCAGGCTCGCTGCTGTTTGGCGCCACGTGGTATCAGTCTTCGTTCGACTATTCTAACATCGCCAATGGCTATTTCATGATTTTTGCTGGCGGCATCTACCGCATCAAAGTGCATCAGGCAAACCTCGGTGTCGGCTATGGCTACAATTGGGTACCCTTTCGTGGCCTCGTAGTCAACGCGATGGCTATGCCAACCATCAGCGTCTATAACCGCGTGAAAGTTTACAAAAACGACTTCAACTACTATCTGGCCCCCGAGGAACCCGTTGACGACTATGGAGAATGGGACATGGAAACAAAGCTCTGGGCCAACGGAAAGCCCGACAAACCCCTCACCATGCTAAAAGAAGGCGACAATGACGTCTATTATTGGGACGATGGCTCTGAGACGAGCTATAGTGCCCTGCAGTTGAACCTCGACCTGCACCTCGGCATAGCCTACAACTGGAGCAATTATTTCATCGGTATTCAGGCGCAATACAACAATTTCATCTACAAGAAAAATCAGAGCAAGGTCAACATCTTCGACGCATACGCTCGAATTTCCTTGGGTGTTAGATTTTAACAAACAAGCTATGTAAGTTATCGAAATAAAGCGCCCAGTTCTGGGAGCATCTAATATTTATGTGAAAAAAATCTTGGCGATAGGCAGCTTAAATTCGACACATTCTGCGCGTTTTTACACGCTCATGGCTACGATAAACGTGCTTAATGGCTGATGATAGTCTTTTCTATGTCAACTTCATGTTTTCACTAAATTGGAATTTACTCTATTTCATAGCCTTTAACGACAATCATAGGGCAACCAGGGATTCTCTTCATCTTCCCTTTCACATTGTTGCGGGCATAGCTGTTTTTGAAGTTGACAGGGAAAGAGAGCCGACCTTTTCCCTTGATGTCGACAACACTGATTGTGACACAATATTTCTTCTTTCCTTTCAGCACGACGTACTCCTCAGGTCTGGCGTATATTTGTTTCCCATTGTCTGCAGGAGTGACACACTTGTAGATTGGCTTGTTTAGTACATTGACAAATTTCTTGTCCCGAATCTCGTAGCAGTTAAAACTCAACAGACATTCCTCGTACTCGCACTTGTCAATGGATACAATGATGTCAGTCAGCAGATAGTCTTTCTTTTTCTTGAAGATTGGCCCCCACTCCAAGTCGCCCTTGCAGTCGCCCTCGAAAGCAGCCTTGCCTATACTTATCCATGACTTGCCTGACAGCGTTTGCGGCTTGTTCTTATTGCCGTCAACTACGACATCTACCAATTCGACGAACTTGTCTCGTAGCGTCACGGTCAGTTCCCGTCCATCGGCGTAAGTCGCATAGGGAATCGTCGCCGTCTGATAGGAAACGTGGGTAAAGGTCAGTTCATCCTTGCGCCCTGCGGGTACCGTTAGCGTGAATTGCCCCTGCGCATCAGAGATAACGCCCACACTGTCCTCCTCGATGCCGATGCTGACATACCCTACACTGACACCTTGCTCATTGATGACGTGACCTTTGACAGTGGTCTGTGCTTGCGTTGCAATTCCAATGGATGCAAGTAGGACTATGATAATACTTTTCTTCATATAAATTCCGATTTCTCTGTTTGTTGAACTATTCTTTATTGCTTCCAACTACATACGAGCAGTATTTGCTGAGCAGATTGGACAATGGCAAATCGCCTTTCTGGTATCTGTCTGCATCGAGCCTTAAAATTCTTTCGCAGATATTTTTCTTACCTTTATATAAAGCATTGAGATACGGAATGCCATTTACTTCAGTGATGTTTATATCTGTGAAGAACTGCGTCAAGTCCTCAGCATCATAGATGATGGAGTAACTTGGACGTTTGGCTCCGGGAATGTCTTCTATCAGGATATTCTTTTCGACAAGGTCCTGTATATCACGTATGGCTGTGTCCTTCGAGCACTTTGCCAATGTCGCCCAAGTCTTTGATGTTATCTTTGCCTCATAGCCGTCAAGAAAGAGATTGAGCATCTGAGTCTGACGCTCGGTCATCGGAACTGACGAT
>JAFPYO010000015.1:0-21374 GCA_017412145.1 Prevotella sp. | reverse complement strand
GGTCTTGAGGCAGTTCTCGAGCTCCTCCATGTTTGCGTTGGCATAGCGGTAGCGCTGCGCCTTGCAGAGACGTACGCCGTCGATGATGGAGGCGTGGTTCAGCGCGTCTGAAATGATGGCGTCCTCCGCGGTAAGCAGCGGCTCGAACACGCCGCCGTTGGCGTCGAAGCAAGCGGCGTAGAGGATGGTGTCGTCGGTCTTGAAATACTCAGAAATGGCGGCTTCGAGTTGTTTGTGGATGTCTTGTGTGCCGCAGATGAAGCGCACCGACGACATGCCGAAACCGCGCTCGTCCATCATCTTCTTCGATGCCTCGATGAGGCGCGGATGGTCGGACAGGCCGAGGTAGTTGTTGGCGCAGAAGTTGAGCACTTCTTGGTTGCCTACTTGGATGGCCGCACGTTGCGGACTGACGATGAGGCGCTCTTCTTTGTAGAGTCCCGCCTCGCGAATCTCGCCGAGTGTCTGGGCGAGGTGTTGTTGCATTTTTCCGTACATAGTTTTATTGTTTAGTTGTTTAGATGTTTAGTTGTTGAATCGTTTGCAAAGTTAGTGAAATTTTTGGAACGAGCGAGAAAAAAAGAAAAATTATTTCAAGAATTGTTGGCAGGTATGCGATTTTTGTTTAATTTTGCGCCTTGAAAGAAATCAATTATTACTGACGACAATATGAAAAACGTATTAGTGATTGGTTCGACGGGACAGATTGGTTCTGAATTGACCCGTGAACTTCGGAAACGCTACGGTGCCGAAAACATCGTGGCTGGTTATATCCCCGGTGCTGAACCGACGGGTGAACTGCGCGACGGCGGACCGTCGGCGATTGCAGACGTGACGAACGGCGAGCAGATTGCCGAAACGGTGAAGAAGTACAAAATCGACACGATTTACAACCTCGCCGCACTGCTTTCGGTGGTGGCTGAGCGCAAGCCGCTCTTGGCGTGGAAAATCGGTATCGACGGCCTGCTCAACATCCTTGAGGTGGCGCGTGAGAATGGCTGTGCGGTGTTTACGCCGAGCAGCATCGGTTCGTTCGGACCGGAAACGCCTCGAATCATGACGCCGCAGGACACCGTTCAGCGTCCGCGCACGATTTACGGCGTGTCGAAGGTGACGACGGAGTTGCTGTCGGACTACTACCACCACAAATATGGTGTCGATACGCGCTCGGTGCGCTTCCCAGGCATCATTTCCTACCTGACACCTCCGGGCGGCGGTACGACTGACTACGCTGTCGATATTTTCTACTCTGCCGTGCGTGGCGAGAAGTTCGTTTGCCCCATCAAGGAAGGCACGCTGATGGATATGATGTATATGCCCGACGCGCTCCACGCAGCCATTTCGCTGATGGAAGCCGACCCCACGCGCCTCGTTCACCACAACGGTTTCAACGTGGCGGCGATGAGTTTTGCGCCGGAGACGATTTTCGCGGAAATCAAGAAGTTCAAGCCCGAATTTGAGATGGAATACGATGTCGATTCGCTCAAGCAGTCGATTGCTGACTCGTGGCCCGACCGCTTGGACGACTCGGCAGCCCGCGAGGAATGGGATTGGCAACCGAAGTTCGACATCACTGCGATGACGCAGGATATGCTCGAACAACTGAGCCTTCGTATGAATTGACAATGAGTTTGACGGGCTGGGTTCCGCTCATCGGAATGCTGGCATAGATGCGCGTGCTGTAGTATTGCGGCACGGTGCCTTGGTCGTGGAGGAGCGTAAGACACAGTGTGTCGTTGCGCTCTTCGCTCATCATACCGATGCTCTGACGGGCTTTCTCGTCGTCGGGTTGCCCGGTTTTGAGGAGGAAGGTGAGGTTGAGGTAGGTGGCCCCTTGTTGGGTGTTAGGTGATTGGTGTTGGGTGTTGGGTGTTGGGAGTTGGCAGCGGCTGAGCCACGCACTTTCGAAGGTGACGGGGTCGAATTTCGGATTTTTGACCTCATCGGAGGCGGTTGGCTGCAGCACATAGACCCGTTGCAGGCTGATGGGTTCGTTTCCAGTAGGTTTTTGGTTGAAATAGAGCAGGGCGCGGTAGAACGTGTCGGCCTTTTCCGTCCATTTCACGTTGAACGGTGCAGCAAAACGGATGGTTTTGCCCTCGTCGTTGATGGCATAGTCGATTTGCTGTGGTGCGGCGGTGTGCGCCTCCACGAAATCGGCACGGAGGTAACTCAAATCACCGTCGCCATCGTCGTAAGTGCTTGTTGTACAGGCGGCCAGGATGATGATTGTGAAAAGTGAGAGGAGATGTTTCATTTTTTATCTTGTTTTTACCCTTTTACTTTTTTACCTTTTTACCCTTTTACCCTTTTACCCTTTTACCTTTAAATAATTGTACAACGGATTCGCGTACATCGTCAAGATTCGCTCGCGCAAAAAAGGCACATCTTTCTCGGGCAGTGTGATTTTCGCGATTTGCTGGGCGATGTAATCCTCGACGTTCAGGCGATCTTTCTCGGTGTAGTGCGCGATGAATTCGCCCTTTCCGCTGAGCAAGTCGGCGGCGCAGTAGTTGATGGGGTAGAGGCGGTAGTTTCGGTGCAATTCTTGGTCGATGCGCTGTGCGAGAGCCGCATAAAACTCGTTTTTCGGCAGGTCTTTTAACTCGTCCATCCACGTGTTGATGGGGGCGGCGCAGTGGTAGTGCACTCGGCCTTTATAACCGAAAATGCCCGTGCGCATATTGTCGAGGTCGTCCTGACGGCTCTTTTTGAACGACGGATTGTCGCGTTTCTGCTGAAATTCTTGTGCTTTCAGGTAGTCGCACGGGTCGTATTCGTAGCTGATGGTGAGCGGCACGATGTTGAGTTCGCTGAGTTCGCCGCCCATCGCGAGCATTTTCAGCACGGCCTCTTGTGTGCGGTCGTCGGAGTCTTTCGCACGTCCTTCGCGCTGCGCCAACCAGATGTTTTCGCGTTTCTCGGTGACGGCGTGGTGGATGTAGCGGCTCATCAGTTGGCTCGATTCGAGCATGGCGCGTGGCGTGAGGCCGCGCCGCACGATGAACGCCTTGTTCATCCGCACGAGCCGCTTGATCCACGGATAGATGAGCAAGTTGTCGCCGATGCCGATTTCGACGGTGGTCGGATAGCCGTTGTCGATGAGGAGTACGTCGAGAAAGGCCGAGTCGAGCACGATGTCGCGGTGGTTGGTGAGGAAGGTGTAGCGTGCCCCCCTCAATCCCCCCAAATGGGGGGAAGTTTTGTTTGAGCCTCCCCTATTTGGGGGAGGTTGGAGGGGGCTATCATCGAACGTACAGCCGTCGGTATGTTTGCGAATGATGTACTTCACGACGGGTTTCATGAAGCGTTTTTGGAATTGCAACGGCGTTTCCACACCCGTGAATGCCAGTCGCAGCAATCCTTTCCGCAGGAATTTCGGTAGCCACGGCGTAAAACCTTTCAGCACGGCGTTGAATTGTCGGTCGTCAAGCAATTCCTCGAATGCCTGTCGCATTTCGCCAGTTTCGTAAGGGCGAATCTCATCAAAATCCTTCATCAGAATTGGTTTTCAATGATTTCTGTCAATACATCCTTGATGTCGAGTCCTGCCGCGCGAACTTGCTGCGGAATGAAGCTCGTCGCAGTCATTCCGGGCGTGGTGTTCACCTCGAGCATATTGATTTTGTCGGTGCCGTCGGCATTTTTCGTGACGATGTAGTCGATGCGGATGATGCCGTTGCAGTGCAGGATGTCGTAGATACGCGAGGTTTCGGCTTGCAGGGCGGCGGTGAGTTCGGGCGAGATACGTGCTGGCGTGATTTCATCGACCTGACCATTGTATTTCGCGTCGTAGTCGAAGAATTCGTTGAACGTAACCACCTCCGTGACGGGAAAAACGACGCTTTTTTCCTTCGTTTTGTAGCAGCCCACCGTCACTTCGATGCCCTCCAAAAAGCATTCCACCATCACCTCGTCGCACTGCATAAAGGCATTGCGAAGCGCAGGTGCGAGTTGGTCGGCTTTTCTCACCTTCGACACACCGAAACTACTGCCGTCAGCCGCCGGTTTCACGAAACAGGGCATTCCCAGCCGCGCCTCGATTTCAGCCTCGGAATATTTGTTTTCCTCGCCGCGACGAATCATAATGCTGTCGGCCACGCCCACGCCGAAGCCCCGCAGGTAGTTGTTCAGCGCGAATTTGTCGAACGTCAGTGCCTCGACGAGCACGCCGCTGGTGGAGTAGGGCAGGTGGAGCAGGTCGAAATAGCCCTGCATCACGCCGTTTTCGCCTGGTGTGCCGTGGATGGTGATATAGGCGTAGTCGAACCAGACGGTCTTGCCGTCGAGTTTGAACGAAAAGTCGTTTTTGTCGATTTTCGTCGTGCTACCGTCGGGCAGATTCACGTTCCAGTCGAGTCCTTTCACATCGACGATGTAAACCGTGTAGCGGTCGTGGTCGATGAAGGAATAGATTCCTTGTGCCGAGCGCAGTGAAACGTCATGTTCCGACGAGTCGCCGCCGCAAACGATGGCTATAGTTCTTTTCATATCTTGTAATTAAGAATTTATAATTTATAATTTAGAATTATGATTACTTTTTGGAAATGGAGGTTATTCATTTTTGCAGGTTTTAATGATACTGACTAAGATTTTGATGATTTCTTCATTATCTTGATGCATAGATTGGTATTGGTTTGGGGTGATATAGTCGCCCGACAGAAGTTTTTTCAACCAATAATCGGTTTCGTTGGCTTCTTTTAAGGCAATATTTAATTTACTGATAAAGTCTGGTCGGCTTTGGGCGAATCGACTTTCTGCAATATTGGCACCGACGCTCGTCCCGCTTCTCATAATTTGCTTAGACATAATGGTTTCGCCCCTTTCTTTCTGGAGGTATTGGTAAAGTTTGACAATTCTGTCGGAAAAATTGTCAGCCTTTTTCTCAATAATATTTTCCTTCCTTTTTAGCATAAGCCCAAGCAAATCATAATTATTAATTCTTCATTTTTAATTCTTAATTAACTTTCGCCACTTGTTGATGACTTGTTCCATATCGCTGGGCAACGGCGACGAGAAGTCCATTTGCTCGCCCGTCACGGGATGGCGGAAACCGAGCGTCTGGGCGTGAAGAACCTGTCGCGGACAGAGCGCAAAACAGTTTTGGATGAAGGCTTTGTAGGTCGATGAACGCTGACCGCGCAAGATTTCCGTGCCGCCATAGCGCTCGTCGCAGAACAGCGGATGGCCGATGTGGCGCATGTGGGCGCGAATCTGGTGGGTGCGACCCGTTTCCAAGCGACATTCGACGAGCGTGGTGTAGCCGAACCGCTCGACTACGCGCCAGTGGGTGACGGCAGGTTTGCCTGTTTCGCTGTCGGGTGGAAAAACCATCATCCGCAGGCGGTCGCGTGGGTCGCGGGCGATGTTGCCCTCGATGCGCCCTTCGTCCTCGGTGAAGTTGCACCAGACGAGCGCGAGATAGCTCCGATGGGTTTCGTGGTTGAAGAATTGCACGCCAAGCCGCGACTTTGCCTCGGGCGTTTTCGCCACGACGAGCAGGCCGCTCGTGTCTTTGTCGATGCGGTGGACGAGGCCCACTTCGGGGTCGTTGGCGTCGAATCGCGGGTCGTCTTTCAGGTGCCACGCCACGGCGTTGATGAGTGTGCCGTGGAAATTTCCAGCACCTGGATGCACGACCATTCCGGCCGGCTTGTCGATGACCATCAGCGCGTCGTCTTCATAAACGATGTTGAGCGGAATGTCCTCGGCCTCGATGGTGGAATCGTGGCGCGGACGGTCGAGCATCAGCGTGATGATGTCGCCCGGACGAACCTTGTAATTACTCTTCACAGGCCGGTCGTTGATGTGGACGAAGCCCGCATCGGCAGCCTTCTGGATGCGGTTGCGCGACGAATGTTGCATCTTTTCCTGCATATATTTGTCGATGCGCAGTGGAGCCTGTCCCGCATCGACCACGAAGCGGAAATGCTCGTAAAGTTCCTGATCCTCAGCGGTTTCAGCGTCGGCGAGCGTCAATTCGTCCAAATATTCGTCGTTCATCGGTCAATTTACAATTAACAACTCTCAACTGTCAACTTTCAACTCTCAACTGTTTTCGTGGTGGTTTCCTCTTCTTTCTTGGGGATTGCCAACTCAAATTCGTCCAATTCTTCCTCTTCGTCGATTTCGGGATAAATTGGGTCGATGTAGTTGATGGAATCGCTGGCGTCGCGCAGTCCGTTGCCTACTTGAATCACCACCGAGTCTTCGATGGAAATTCGGTCGCCCGTGACCACGTTCTTTCCACGCACCGTCACGCCATAGACCCAGTCTTTTTCACCCGGAATGAACTCTGGCATCGCCAGTTTGAAACCCATCGCCGAGAGTTTTGCCATCGCCTCGCGCAGCGAACTGTTGTCGATGATGTCGGGCAGCGTAATCGTCGGTGTCGTCAGTGCGTTCACGGTCAGGTAGATGATTCGCCCCGATTTTACGTGCGACCCCGGCTCAATCGACTGTTCGAGCACTACGTCGGGCGGCAACGATTTTACGTAACCCGTGTCGCCGACGATGACGATGAGTCCCATGTCGTCGAGGATGCGCTCGGCATCTTTGAACTTTTTGTTTTTCACGCTTGGCACCGTCAGGCTCTCGCCGTGGTGCGTGTAGAGGTCGAGCGCCAGTTTCACGCCGACCAAGAGCAGTGCCGCCACAACGAGCATCGCCAGCAGGTTGCCCCAGAGGTAGCCGCTCTTGAACTTTCCGAAAAACTCTGATGTCTTCATTGTTTCTTTTTGAGATATTTGGTGCAAAGTTATTGAAAATTATGCACAACACCAAACGATTTGCGCATTTTTTGTCTGAAACAACAAAAGCAGCACAGGATTCGACCCATGCTGCCTCACTTGTTCTAATGCTTTCTCCTCGGATTATTTTCCGTGGTGCTCGTCGGATACGGTCAACTTCTTGCGGCCTTTGGCGCGGCGTGAAGCCAGTACGCGACGACCATTCTTCGTTGCCATGCGCTCGCGGAAACCATGCTTGTTCACGCGGCGGCGGTTGTGGGGCTGAAATGTTCTTTTCATTGTCTTATCGTTTTATTTTTGTTGTTTATTCTTGCGTATTCCAATTCGGGCTGCAAAATTACATATTTTTTTTCAACCGACAAAAAAAATGGCAAAAAAACTTCATAAAAAGCCGATTTTTTTACTTTTTCAGAGCTTTCCCTGCTCGTGATAGCTGAAATAACTGCCGTCGCAGACGATGATGTGGTCGAGGAAATGGATGCGCATGGTTTCGCAGGCTCGCCTGACGCGCTCGGTCAGTCGGTCGTCGTCTTTGCTGGGTGTCGGGATGCCCGACGGATGGTTGTGGCAGAGGGCGAGCACCGTGGCATTGGCGAGGATGGCCTCGCGCATGATGACGCGCACATCGACCGCCGTTTCGGTGATGCCGCCGTGCGAGATGCGAAGGGTTTTAATGAGGCGGTATTTCTGGTTCATCAACACAATCCACGACTCTTCGACGTCGAGGTCTTGCATTTTCGGGTGCATCAGCGCGTAGATGGCGGTGGGCGAACCCACGTCTTTTCGTTCCTCAGCCTTTTCAAGTTGCCGGCGTTTGCCCAGTTCGCAGGCGGCGAGAATCGTGATGGCCTTTGCCTCGCCGATGCCATTGTACTCGCAGAGTTCGCGAATCGTCTTCTTGCCGAGGGTGTTGAGGTTGTACTGGCAATCGCTGAGAATCTGTTTCATCAATTCCACAGCAGTTATGCCAGGCCGCCCCGACCCAATCAGGATAGCCAACAACTCCGCATCGCTAAGTGCTTCCGCACCCAGGTCGCGCAATCTCTCGCGTGGCTGGTCGTCAGACGACCATTGTGCTATCGTCAGTCTTTCGTTCATTTGTAGAAGTTCTTTTCAAACGCCGTAAATTCATCCTGTTTCAGCACGATTCGCTTCCACCAAGCCTTCAAAAAGCCGAGTCCGTAGCCCATCAGTTGCACGAAAGCAGCGGGAATCGAGAGCAAACCGACCCAGAGACTGCGATTCCTCACCGATGAATCGACGAAAATGACCAATGAATAAAGCAAAAGGGGCGAAAGTGCCACGAGAATGATGAAAATTCCGAAGAAAGTCACCAAGATGCTGTGGTTGCAATGCGGTTGTTGTCCGCTCCTCGGCCACGATGCCCAAAGTCCCAACAGGGCAAGAACGAGACCGAGAAATGCAACGACCGCCAAAAGAATTGTTCCGACGGTGAAAATGGCTGGCAGCACGTGGACGTATTTCAAGGTCCCCGGATGCCGTTTCGTGAGGTTGATGCGGGCGATGCCAGAATTAAAAACCTGTCGGAAAAACTTGCGGAAGTCGGTGCGTCGCTTGTGCCATACCCACGCATCGGGCAGCAAAGCCGTCTGGTAGCCCGCCTCGACGATTCGATACGAAAAGTCGATGTCTTCGCCGAAGCGCATTTTTGAGAAACCGCCGAGTTCGTGATAGACCTCGCGGCGAATACCCATATTGAACGAGCGGGGATAGAATTTGTCGAGTTTGGCTTTGCCGCCGCGAATACCACCCGTCGTGAAAAACGAGGTCATCGAGTAACTGATCGCTTTTTGCACGGGCGTAAACGAGTCGTGGGCAGCGTCGGGACCGCCCCAAGCATCAAATTGACAGTTGACAGTTGACAGTTGAGGCTTTTTTCTACACTCGCCAAATAGCCTTTCGGCAGCACCACATCGCTGTCGAGCACGATGAGCCAATCGCCCTGCGCCCGTTCAGCACCGTAGTTGCGGCTCTGTCCAGGGCCGCTGTTCGGCTTCGCAAAATATTTCAGGTCGAGCCGGTCCTCGTAGCGGCGACACACGTCCTCACAGGGCACTTGCGAGCCGTCTTCCACGATGATTACTTCAAAATCCGTGAAATCTTGCTCGCAAAGGCTCTGCAACAACTCGTCCACCTCGTCGGGACGGTTGTAAACGGGGACGATAATCGAATATCTAACCATAATAACTCCTCCCCTTTTCGGGGGAGGTTGGGAGGGGGCTTTACTCTTTCACGCGCTGCAGATACGAGCCGTCGCGCGTATCGACCAGCACGAGTTCACCCTCTTCGATGAACAGCGGAACGCGGATTTCCACGCCCGTTTCCAGCGTTGCAGGCTTCAGTGTGTTCGTGGCCGTGTCGCCCTTGATACCAGGCTCCGAGTGGGTCACGCGCAACGTCGTCTTCACGGGCATCTCGGCATAGAGAATCGTGTTCGTGTCGGCATCGCTCACCACCTCGACCACGTCGCCTTCCTTCATGTATTCCACGCCCGTAATCAGGTCTTTGGCGATGGGAATTTGGTCAAACGTCTCGTTGTTCATGAAGATGTAGTCGGCACCCTCCATGTAGAGATACTGGAAGGGGCGACGCTCCACGCGCACGTCTTCGAGCGACTCGCCGATGTTGAAGCGCTTTTCCAGCACGCGACCGCTGACCACGTCTTTCAGCGTCGTGCGCATGATTGTGTTACCTTTGCCCGGCTTCACGTGCAGGAAGTCGATGCAGAAATACAGCTTGCCGTCCATGCGGATGCAAGTACCTTTCTTGATGTCTTGTGATTTAATCATTGTTTTATAAAATTATTGTGAAAAATTTTGTTTCGATTTGAAAATGCGCTGCAAAGTTACAAAAAATCACTGAAATGAGTGCAGAATGACATATTTATTTTGTTCGACGTGCGAAAATTCGGTTTTTTTTCGTACCTTTGCCGTCGAAAACTGTAAAGAAACGATGCAACGAATATGGATCAGACAGAGAAAATTTGGCTTGAAGAACGAATTGTAGATGTGCTGAAAACCGTCTATGACCCTGAAATTCCCGTCGATATCTACGAATTGGGACTGATTTACCGCATCGAGGTGAAGGACGACCGCGAGGTGGAAATCGACATGACTTTCACGGCTCCGACGTGTCCTGCTGCCGACTTCATTTTGGAAGATGTGCGCCAGAAAGTGGAAACGCTCGAAGGCGTGAACGGCTGCACGGTGAACCTTGTGTTTGAGCCGGCTTGGGACCAGACGATGATGTCGGAGGAGGCGAGAGTGGAGTTGGGGTTTGATTAAAGCCTCACCCCCGTCCCCCCTCTCCAGAAGAGAGGGGAGAATTAAATAAAAATTGACATGAAGAATATATACTTTTTATCCGATGCCCATTTGGGCTCGCTTGCCATTCCGCATTCGCGAATGCAAGAGCGCCGACTGGTGAGGTTTCTCGACAGCATCAAGACGAAGGCTGCCGCCGTCTATCTGATGGGCGATATTTTCGACTTTTGGAACGAATATCGACACGTGGTGCCGAAAGGCTATACGCGGTTTCTGGGAAAAATCTCGGAACTGACCGACATGGGTGTGGAGGTGCATTTCTTCACGGGCAACCACGACCTTTGGACCTACGGCTATCTCGAGCAGGAATGTGGAATGATTGTCCATCGCCAACCGCTGACGACCGACATCTACGGCCACGTTTTCTACCTCGCTCACGGCGACGGATTGGGCGACCCGAGCCGCAAGTTCAAGTTTCTGCGGTGGCTGTTCCACAACCGCGTGTGCCAGCGGCTTTTGAACTTCCTGCATCCGTGGTGGGGAATGAGTCTCGGCCTCGGTTGGGCAGGCAATAGCTATCGGGCGCACAAGGCAACGGGCGGTCCGGCTCCATTCTACGGTGAAGACCGCGAACACCTTGTTATATATACGAAAAAATACCTCGAAACCCATAAAAATATCGACTTTTTCATCTATGGCCATCGCCACATCGAACTCGACTTGATGTTGAGCAAGAATCGCGAGGCAGGCATCGAGGAACGCGGCGAGAAAGGTCGTGCGCGGATGCTGATTCTCGGCGACTGGATTTCGCAGTTCACCTACGCCGTTTACGACGGCGAACATTTGTTCCTTGAGGAATATATCGAGGGCGAGAGTCATCCTTAGCTGTTGATTTTCTATGAATTATATTTAAAAAACAAAGTTTTTAGGATAAAAAATGAAATTTGATACGAAAAAAGCATTGTGGATATTGTTTCTGCTCGTTTCGCAGGGCATTTTTGCGCAAACGATGAACGAGTGGGACGACGTGAGAACGACGAGTGTGAACCGCGAAGAGGCGCATACGCTCTTGATGACCGACAAGCAACAGAGTTTGAACGGAACGTGGAAATTCAGGTGGGTGAAAGACCCTTCGCGCCGTCCGGCCGACTTTTTTGCCGTCGATTACAACGACGCCACTTGGACCGACATCGACGTGCCTTCGACGTGGCAGGTTTACGGCATTCGCAACAATAAAAACTGGGACAAGCCGCTCTACGTGAACCAGAGGTTCCCCTTTGCCTACGACAGCAATTACAGTGTGATGGCGAGCCGTCCCGACGACTGGACCTACAACAATTCGATGAAGAATCCCGTCGGCAGTTATCGGCGGCATTTCACCGTTCCGTCAGACTGGAACGGCGAGGACATTTTCCTGCGTTTCAATGGTGCTGGACACGGCTATTACGTCTGGGTGAACGGTCAGTTTGTGGGCTATGCCGAAGATTCGTATCTGCCTTCGGAGTTCAACGTGACCGATTACGTGAATGTCGGCGGCGACAATGTCGTGGCGGTGCAAGTCTATCGCTTCACGAGCGGTTCTTTCCTCGAATGTCAGGACTATTGGCGACTGACGGGCATTATGCGCGACGTGATTCTCTGGGCTGCGCCGAAAAGTCGTATCGAAGACTTCTTTATCCGCACGACGAGCCTGCAAAATGGGCAGAAAGATGCCCGTGTGCAACTCGATGTGACTTTGTCGGGCGTGCCACTGACCGACGGAGAGGTGGTCGTGAGGATTCTCGACGGACAACGCCTGATGTTGGAACACTCGGCGAACATCAATGACCTGAAAACGATGACGTTGAACGTGCCCGACGTCGAACTGTGGAGTGCTGAATATCCGCGCCTCTACGACCTTGAATTGATGCTGAAGCAGGGCGACAAAGTCGTCGATGTGCGGCGTCAGAAGACAGGTTTCCGAACCATCGCGCTGGGCAACGACGGCTCGCTGCTCATCAATGGAAAATCGGTGATTATCCGAGGCGTGAACCGCCACGATTTCAGTGAAATGGGCGGTCGCACGGTGACACGCGAAGAAACCGAGGCCGACATTCGACTGATGAAACAACTGAACATCAACGCCGTGCGCACGTCGCACTACCCGAACAACCCGTTTTTCTATGAACTTTGCGACCGATACGGCCTTTACGTATTGTCGGAAGCCGATGTGGAATGTCACGGCGATCGGGGACTTTCGTCGGTCGCCCTGTTCCGAAAACCGATGGTCGAGCGCAACGAGCGAATGGTCAAAATGTTGCGCAACCACACTTGTATTATTATTTGGTCAGCAGGCAACGAGAGTGGCGACGGCAACAATTTCCAGAGCATAATGACCGCCATCAAAAAACTCGACAAAACCCGACTGACCCACTACGAAGGCAACAGCCAGTGGAGCGACATTTCGAGTAGGATGTATCGCAGTTACGAATTCATCAAAAACATCGGCGAGGAGCGGCTGAACGACTATCTCAAAGGCAACAAGGTGCAGCCTTTCGTGCAGTGCGAAAACACCCACGCGATGGGCAATTCGATGGGTGCACAGCGCGAAATGTTCGACCTCTACGAGAAATATCCCGCCCTCATCGGCGAATTTATCTGGGACTGGAAGGACCAAGGCTTGAAAATTCCCGTTCCAGGCTCGCCCTCTAAGACTTACTGGGCCTACGGCGGCGATTTTGGCGACAAACCCAACGACGGTAATTTCTGCTGCAACGGCGTTGTCTTCCCCGATTTGACCTTCTCGGCGAAGGCGATGAATGTGAAGAAAATCTACCAGCCGATTGATTTTCGCGAAAAAAACGGTCAACCGGGCCATTTCGTGCTGAAAAGCAAGTTGGCGCAGCGTCCGACCGACAACCATTACTTGAAATGGGAGATTTTGGGCGATGGAATCGTGGAAAAATCGGGTGTTTTCGGCGATGTGAACATCGAGGCAGGCGACAGTATGGAAATCGATCTCACGTCGGCCATTTCCGAGGTTTCCGATCGTTTCGCAGCCGAGAAAAAGGAAGGTTTCATTCGTTTCAAAGTCTGTCTGAAGCAGCCGACGCTTTGGGCCGCTGCCGACGCAGACGTGGCCACGGAGCAGATTCATTTCCTCGATGTTGAGGCGAAAAATCCATACGCTTCCACCGCACCAGAAAACGAGTTGGAAGTGCGCCAGTCGGGTCAGTCGCTGACGATTCGCGGTGAGAATTTCGTCGCCAATTTCTCGCAGGGAACACTCGCGAGATACCAGCGCGATGGTGCGACGGTGATTTCTAATCCGTTGAAACTCAACGTATTCCGACTGCCCACCGACAATGACAAATCAAAAACCGAATCGTGGGATAACCTCGGACTGCGCACGCTGACGATTTCGACGGGCGAATGGATGGTCGAAGAGGCCGCCGACCACCGCTCGGTGAACCTCGAAATCACGAATGTCTATTCCGCCGGCAATTCGATGACCTTCACGGCGCGGACGCGCTTTTTTGTGATGTCTGATGGTGCGATTGCTGTCAATTCGATCATTACACCGAGTCGCGAAAACGTGATTCTGCCGCGTTTAGGCTATCGGCTTGAAATGGCGGCGGGCTACGAGAATATGGCGTGGTTCGGTCGCGGTCCGTGGGACAGCTATGCCGACCGCAAGGAGTCTGCGCTCGAAGGTCTGTGGCGCAGCACCGTCGCCGAGCAAATGGACAAATTCGTGCTGCCGCAGGAGATGGGCAACAAGGAAAACGTGCGTTGGATGGCGCTGACCAACGACCATCAGAGCGGTCTGCTCTTCGTCGCGTCTGACCAGATGGCGGCATCGGCTTCGCACTGGCGTGCCGAGGACAATTACATCCATCGCAACAACCGCAAAAAACATCCTTACGAGATGATGACGACGAAAACCACCGTTGTCCACCTCGATGCCGCTATGCGCGGACTCGGTAATGCTTCGTGCGGTCCCGACGTGATGGAAAAATACGAATTAAGGTTGAAAAAGACCGAGTTCGATTTTATGATTCTGCCTGTGGAGAACGCCGACAACGACGAGGAACTGAGTCGGAAGGGTCGCGTGGCGAATGCCATCTGTCAGCCCGTCGAAATTCGTCACGAGAGCGAGGGATTCATCTCGCTGTCGTCGCCAACCGAGGGTGCCAACATCTATTACACCATCGACGACGGCGAACCCCAACTCTACACGGGGCCTTTCGACCTGAGCAAAGGCGGTTTTTTGCGAACTTATAGCGAAAAACCAGGGATGGGACGCAGTTTCGCGACCGAAGAAAACGTGTCTTACTACACCGACAAATCGCTGTGGAGCGTGGTGAGTTTCGACAGTCAGGAAGGTGGCAAAGAAGTGGCTAAAAACGCCATCGACGGCGACATTTCAACCATCTGGCACACGCAATACACGGGTTCGCGTCCTACTTGTCCCCACGAAATCGTCATCGACCTCGGAAAAACCTATCGCATCGCAGGCTTCGTCTATCAAGGTCGCATCGACCAAAGCAACGGTCGCGTGCTCGACTACGAGGTGACTTTCAGCAACAGTCCGACGGTTTTCGGTGTGCCCAATGCCGCCGGAACCTTGAAAAACACCGACGAACGCCAAACCGTGACGCTCGACGAGGAAGTGACGGCTCGCTATATGCGCTTTGTGGCTTATCGCGTGGTGGATGACAAGGAATACGCTTCGGCAGCCGAGTTAGACGTGGTGGCGACCGACGTGGCCGACCCCGTCGATGGACCCGATGACGAAATCGACTCGAAGACAGAATATCGGCTGAAAGAGGTCGAGTCGGGATTGTATCTGCGCTACCAAAAGGACGAGAGCGCCAACTATCAAGGCGATTTCTGCCTTGCCACGCCGCCGTCGGACGACGATGCCGCCAGCCTATTCCGCTTCACTCGCGTGAAAGGTTTTACATCGTTCTACACGGCCCGAGTCAGCGGTAGTTATATGGGTCGTGCCGACTGGCGCGTGGCGGCCATCAGCCCGACGAACAACAAAAACGGCTGGGTAGCGCTCGAACCTCAGGGCAACGGGCATTTCAAACTGCGTGCGCCGTGGAAGACGTTCTGCTATATGAATTTCGACAGTCGTCGTGAAGGTTCCTACATCTATGCCGACAAACTCAACGGTGCCATTTTCGTCCTCGAAAGCACCACCGACGGCATTGAGACCATTCACCATTCACAATCTTCAAAATACAATTCTGCGGTCTATAACCTGCAAGGCCAACGCGTCGCTGCGCCAAGCAAGGGCGTTTTCATCCAAAATGGAAAGAAATTTGTCATCAAATAAAGTAAATCAAAAATAACTACGACTTATGAAAAAATCGATCATTCTGTTCATTTCGCTGCTGCTTGCCAACACGCTGAGCGCAGCCGGTTTCCCGAATATCAGCGATTCGGACAACGAGTATTGGTACTACCTGAAATTCACGCAGGGCGTTTATGTCGTGGCGTCGAATGGCGAGGATGTGGTCTGCAAATCGGCGATTCCAACGGGAAAATCCAGCCAACTTTGGAAGGTGGAAGGCTCGGCAGCCGACGGCTATACGTTCACCAACAAACTCGGACTGCAACTCTACGCGATGGGCACGTCGCAAGGCTCCGAAATTCGGGCAGGACGGTCGCCGAAGTCGTTGGAAAAGTTCAAAATCAACACGCGGGGCAGCAACTACACGATTACGCCCTTCACCAACACCGGCCAGGCCTTCAACTGCTGGGGCGGAATGGGCTTCAAGAACGATGTCAAACTCTATGATTCGGGCGACGCGAATGCACCGATGGCGTTCGTTGCTGAGGCCGATATGAAAGTGGAAAATGCGCTCGTGCCCGTGATTCCCTATCCGCAGTCGGTGAGTGTGAAAGACAGTCGTTTCGACCTGCACGAACTGACGATGATTCTCTTTTGTAATCGAGAAAAAAATAATCCGAATGAGGACGAAGATTTGAAAAAAATGGCACAGCGAATGGCCGACGATTTTCAGCGCACGGCAGGGATTTCCTGTGATGTGAAAGATTCAAGAATAGAAGTACTTTGGCCTGGAAAATATTTGGAAATGATACTTGACGAGTCGCGACCCTCGGAAAGCTATAAACTTTCGGTCAGCAACGATGGAATCCAAGTCAGCGCGTCGGATTTCGGCGGTTTTTTCAACGCTTTACAGACGCTGCGCCAACTGATGCCCTCGGCCATCTACGGAAAAGAGTTGAAAGCCGATGCCGACTGGACTTTGCCCGAAGTCAATATCACCGACAAACCGCTGATGTCGTATCGCGGATTTATGCTCGACGTGAGCCGCCACTTCTTCGACAAGGATGAGGTGAAAAAACTGCTCGACGTCGCCTCGATTTACAAACTCAACCGCTTCCACTGGCACCTGACCGACGACCAAGGCTGGCGCATAGAGATTCCCGAATACCCGAAACTGACCACTGTTGGCGCGATTCGCAGTGGTTCGATGGCGAGTTACGACGCGACAAACAAAACTTCGCTCTACGACGACACGGAATATGGTCGCGGCTGCTTCTACACGCTTGACGACCTGCGCGAAATCGTCGCCTACGCCAAAGAACGCAACATTGAAATCATTCCCGAAATCGATATGCCTGGCCACATGGTGGCTGCCGTGACGGCCTATCCCGAACTGAGTTGCGACCCGTCGAAAACCTATTCGGTGCGCATTCCGGGCGGCATCAGCAAGGACGTTTTGAACATCGGAAAAGACGAAACCATCGATTTCCTGAAATGCGTGCTCGGCCACGTTGCCGAAGTGTTCCCCTACGACTATATCCACATCGGCGGCGACGAATGTCCCACCGACCAATGGAAAAACAATGCCGATTGCAAACGCCGCATCGAAGAGGAAGGACTCGGCGATGTGAACGGGCTGCAACCGTGGCTCGTGCAGGTCATCGGCAGTTTTTTGAAAGAGAATTATGGCAAAAAAGTGATGGCGTGGGACGAGGTCATCGACCATTGGAACAGCTCTTACACCATCGACCCGCTGATTATGGCGTGGCACGACGGACGCGCCGCTGCAGCCGCCAACAAAGGTTTTAAGAGCGTGTTTGTGCCGTCGCCGCGCTACTATCTCGACCAACTGCAAGTGCCGCCTGCACAACTCGAAGTCGATGCGCCTTACATGGGCGGCTACGGCGACGGAACCATCAGCAGCGTCGAGCGCATCTATTCGTTCAATCCCCACGGTGAAGTGAGCGGTCGCGAGAGTTTCGTCATCGGTACGCAAGTGAACCTCTGGACCGAGACCTGTACGACGAATCGCGAGGCCGAATATTGCTTCTTCCCGCGTCTGTTGGCCCTCAGCGAAGTGGCGTGGCTCAACGCTTCCAAGCGCACCTTCCCAAGTTTCTATGCCCGTCTGCAATCGCACGATGAGGTGCTCGACGAGAAGGAAATTTTCTATGCCCGACACTACATCGAACCTGCCGACCAAACACTGGCGGAACAAGCCATCGCCGAGGCTGAGAAATATCTCGAAGAAAGTCATCCCGACTGCGTCGGATACCCGAATCAATCGGCATTCAACGCGCTTCAGCAGGCTCTCGAATCGTTGAAAAACGATGTGGAAAACGAGGCGAAACTGGCGACTCTGACCAACGAAATCGACCTTTATAAAAAAGCCCCGATTGTGATGCCCGAAGAGGGAAAACTCTACAAAATCAACAGTGCGGCGACCTTCTTCCGCACCCACTTCGCCGGTTCGTCGCTCTACGCGAAGGGCAACGATGCCGTTTATGTGCACTACACGCCCCAAACCGAACCCGATGAAATTTGGGAATTCAAACCGCAGGCCAACGGCACGTTCAAAATCGTCAGCGTGAGCACGGAAAAGATGCTGACGATGGCCGCCAGCAACGACAGTCAGGCGAAACTGGCTCAGACGGGCACGAATTTCATCATCCGCAAGGCCACGAAACCCGCTGGCGACTACACCTACATTCCGGGCGTGGTGAACATCAAAAATGGTCGGTTCAACCTCTTTGTGAAACTCGCTGGCTCGACCATCAGCCTCGTTGCCAACACCGACTCAACACTCTGTTACCCAGGCACTTGGCGTATCGAGGAAATCACCGACTACAGCCTTTGGCTGCAAAAACTTGTCGAAAAATGTGAAGTGACCATCGAAACCGCCGATCCGACCCGAATGGGACAGCCGACGGAGGCTTCGCTGCAATTCCTGCACGAAAAAATCGTTGTTCCGGGTAAAAATGCCCTTGGCGACGGCGAAATCAGCCGCGAAAAGTATTTCGATTTCGTCGCGCTCTACAAAGAATTCCAAAATATGGAGAAAACCACCGCCGCCGACGTCATCGATTCCGACTACTATTACATCATTCGCAACGCCTATTTCACGGACTATTACGCCAGTGCCGACGGCGAAATCGTGCGCCCGAAAAACTACGCCGATGCCGACGAATTCAAGTGGATGATGAAGAAAAATGCCGACGGAACCTTCGTCATCGAAAACAAAGTGACCGCCACCGCCGCCTTTGTCGCGTCGAGTGCCGCCGATCAGCAGGTGAAACTCGGTCAGAACTACAATTGGACACTTCGCGAAGTCACCACCGACCAAGGCAACACCGCCGTTGCCATCACGACAGGGTCGTTTAGTTGGTATGTCAATGCCAGTGCGTGGAATCACGTGCTGCTGAAGCCCTACGATTGGGGTGCGAGCGTTTGGGAATTCATCAAGACGAACGAGAAAACACCCACTGGCATCGAGACAATCGACAATTCACAAATGACGAATGACAATTCGGCGGTCTATAACTTGCAAGGCCAACGCGTTGCCGCGCCGAGCAAGGGAATTTACATCCAAAATGGACGGAAAAAAGTGGTGAAATAAAAATTTTTGGCAAAATATGAATTAATAATCTGGTTAAACATACCATACCCCATCATTATCCTTGCCTTCACGCTTCAAGATTCCCATTTTCTTCAACAGGGATAGATCACGTTCAATGGTACGTTGGCTCACCGACAACATCTCCGACATTTATTGTCGATGCCAAAGAAAAGCGAGCCACCCAAGCCGTTGGCAAAGGCGCTCACGCTCTTCAACCAACTTTTCGGTTTCCTCTCCTCAAGCATCAACTTGAAATCGTATGCGGTACATTCCGCTATCAGATTCTCTAATTTCATTTCTTATCGCGTAAAGAATTACAACGGCTCAAGTGCGAAGGTAGCAATATTTTTTGTATTAAAGAAAAAATCGGGCGAAAACTTCACTTTTTTGTGAGTTCCCGCCCGAATTCTATGGCACAAAAACTAATCCCAAACGCTATGGGTACTAATTTTGTCGGCCTCGTCCCAGAAATCGTAGTCGTTGAATTGTCGGGCTTCGGCATCGCTTTGGTTGCCTTCCTCTCCCGGATCAACATACAACGGACTGCCTTCGAGCAGCGTCATCGATTCTATGCTTTTCACCTTCGTCTGAGGTGTCAGATATTGCTTTTTCATGACTTGTTCCTCCTTTCTTTTAGCGGATGATTACTTTCTTTCCGTTCACGATGTAAAGTCCCTTTGCGGTGGGTTTTGCATTGAGTTTCCGACCGTCGATGGTGTACCATTGCGCAGGCACGGCATCGCCCACGCTCGGATCACCGATAACTGTCACGTCGCCGCCCCACAACAGGCTGATGCTCTTCGCATCGCCGCCGGTGGGAATCTCGCTCGTCAGAACTTGCAGGTAGGCGCGATTGGCAGGCATCTTCACGTCCCCGTTGTCGGCGGCTATCTTCACGAATTTTCCGCTCTTCAGCATGAAATTGGTGTAGTCGCCACTCGTGGGTTCGATGTGCGTCGCCTCGACGACGGCCACAAGCGCATTGTCCGTGATGTCGGCTGCTGCGTCGGTTGTCACGGTGAGCAGATAGGTTTCGCCGCCCGTGCCACGCATCAGAACGCCTGTGTTGGCAGGGACGATGCCGCCGTCGATGTCGCTCACGGCAATCGTACTCGAACTGTTGTTGTAGGTCGTGCAATAGTGGGCGGTCAGGCCGTCTGGCAGCAGCATGTTTGTCGGCGAACTGAACGTTCCGATGCCCGACGACGGAACCGTGTATTCTGCCTTCACCGTCCAGCCTTCGGGGATGCCGCTTGGGTCGTTCAAAGCCCAATCTTCCATGATAGCAGACTTAACGAAAGTGCCCGTTTCTGCGACACCCCATAACCAGTCGGAAGTGCAGTAGTCAGCCGAAATGTCGGTGGCGAGGCATTTCACATAGTTGAGCGAGGTGCAGCCCGAGAACATATCCGTATAGCAGCCCTCCACCAAAGTTGTCGCGGGCAGTTCGGGGGCAGTCGTCAGGTTCTCGCAGTTCATGAACATATCGGCATAGCAGGCTTCCGCCAATGTGGTTGCCGGCAGTGCAGGCGCGGTGGTGATACCTGTACCTGAAAACATCATGCAATAGCACCAATCGGCCAAAGTGGTGGCGGGGAGTTCCGTGGCTCTCGTAATCCCTCGACAGTCGGCAAACAATCCGTCGTAGCAATTGGCCGTCAAAGTGGTGGCGGGCAACACAATGTCCTTGGTCGGATGGTTCAAGATAGCGGTGTTAGGTTCATAGTCGCTTCTCTGAAAAAGGTGGAAGAAGGTATAAGTCTCGGTCAATGTGGTGTTCGTTTCAAAGTTGTCCTTGTCAATCAAGCTCATCATATTGCCATAGACATAGACTGGGTTGGAAGGCTCGAAATGGAAGCCCACCCATGAGTCCTCCCCTTCATTACAGGTCCCATTGTCGCCACGGAAACTGATGACATCGTTGGCGGCCAGGCTGATGGCTTCGTTCCATGTCACGGCCGTCCATTCGGCATCATTCAATTTATATTGGATGGCCTCAAGCGTTGCGCCCTCATCCAAATTCACGGTGATTGTCCCCGCCTCCACCGCCTCAAACGTCAGCGGCGTTTCCGTCATCAGCGTTTCAAGCTCGACCTTCGTGTAAATCACCGTGGTCGCTTCCGAACTATACGTGATATAAGTATCAACATGTTTAATAATCTGGCCGTTCTCGACGGTATAATATACATTGTCAGTGATAGTTGCACCGAGATGGGTTACGATACACTTTGGTTCGTCGATAATATTTTCAATGTCCTCTATCCTTTGAGCGGTTTTTGCGTCAAGGACTGCCTTGAAGCCTGCATCGAGGTCATACAGGTTGGAGTTGATGTCAGAAACGACCGATTTGTCGGCATAATACAGCGTTCCCACATACAGTGCGCTGCTCCAGTTTGCGTCCATAGCCGCCACGAGGTCTGGATTAGAGCAAAGAGCCAATCTTT
>JAFPYO010000014.1:0-23746 GCA_017412145.1 Prevotella sp. | reverse complement strand
GGCTTCGTCAAGCACCACCAGAGGGCGCTCCATCGAGCGCAGATAGTAAACCAAATCCTCATAGGTGTCCTGGTACTTGCCCGTGGCACCCACGCCGAACTCGTTGGCTATTTTCTTAACCAGGGCGCGTTTTGTCTTCACCTGGCTGCAGTCGATATACACGGCGTTGCGGTGCTCATTCACATACCATCGAGCGGTGTACGTCTTGCCAATGTTCGGAAGGTCGCACAATATCACGCTCAGGCTACGCTCCTGGCAAGCCTCTAACTGTGTGGTGATATAGTCGAAGGTCGCGGTCCTTGCGCCCTTCCACTCGATGGAGTCGCGCAGGTTCACGTCCAGACGGCGGGCAATGTTCACCCAGTTTGCATCACTCAGGGCCTTGTCCGTCTGCCCCTTCTTCAGACTGTTGTACACGCTTGCGGAAATACCCAGCGCGGCAGCGTGCTTGGCATCGCTGGGGTAGTTTGCGCGGTTGGTGGCTATCGCCTCCAGAATCCGCTGTTTGTTCGCTGTTGTAATCATATTCTAACGGTATTAAAATGTTGTTCAAATGTCTGCCACCGCCCTGTCCCTTGTATCGACCGGCACATATTCGGGCAGTTTCGCCTGTGGGGGCTCCGCCTCGACCAGTTCCAAGTCTTCCGACTCGTCTTTTGTGGGGGTTGGCTGTGAGGGGGCGATGCCCACGCTCTCAATCTCGTGCTCGCGCACATACGCCTCGAACTTCGCAATCTTCTTGCGCTGCTCGATGTAGTTCACCACGTCGGCCTCCGTCTGCTCGGCCATCACGCGGTTGTAGGTCACAACGCGCTCGCAGGTGTCGATGTACCTGTCGCCTTGGAAGATGTGGACCTCCGCAGGCTTGCCTTCCTCGTCGGGCAGCCAGTAGGCCGTCACCTTGTAGTCGTTCGGGCGCAGTTTTTCAAGAACGCTCGTGTCGCTCAGCCACCAGTCCTCGTAGCACACCTTCACCGTCGAGTTCCTGCGGATGCTCGTCTCGACGCGCTCGCCGATATAACGTGCCAACGTAATCTTGTCGAGCGGCTGAAGCATCGGGTTGATACACTCACAGAGCACATCCCACCGCGTCATGCCGGGGAACTTCCTTTGGTTCGGGTGCAACTGGTGGTTCCACTCATACGAGTCGCGGCGGTCGTCGGCCACCAACTCGTCGAAGCCGAAATACTCCCGGTCCTCGTAGGTGTCGTTGAACTCGTCGCTCACCTTCTTGTACTCCTGGCGCCACTTGCCCTTGCCGTAGAAGCGGCCGATGCCCTCGTGGTTCTTGTGGATCACGCTGCGCTTCTTCGCACCGTTCAACGGCTCGGCATACTTCTCCTGCGAGTTCTGTGGGGCGCAGAAGTGGACGAACGGGAACGCCACACCAGCCTGCAAGAAACCGTCCTTGTACTGCGTCATCAGGTGATTCTCCACCTCGATGCCTGCCGGCATCCCCCAACCCATCTTCTCAATCAGCCGGAACATATCGCGGAAGCACTCCACGACCAAACCCTCATCCTTTTTACGGGCGTAGGAAGCACCGACCACGCACTGGCTCACCACATCGTAGGCATAGTAGGCGTGGACGCGCTGCTTCGTGTCCTTTAGCTTACGCGTCAGGTCAGCGTCATCCATCGTAATCTGCGACAGCGACCACTCACCGCCGTGACGGTGAACGTGTGGCATCTGTTCGTGCATAAAAGTAGTCCAGCTGCTCAGCGACTTCTCAATCAGCAGCCGCGAGGCAGGCTCGTTCAGAATGTTCGCAATCGTGCTCTCGCTAAGGAATAGCGGGTCGCCCGTCTTCCTATCGACAAACTCGTCGGGGTTGTAAAGCTCGCCCGTCTTGTAGCTCCACACGTCAAGCTCACCGCAGACGAAGCGCAGATAGTTCTCGTGCGTCGTAGAGTTGAAAGGCTTGTTGGGAAGCACCGCAAGGCTGCGAACCAAGTCCTTAACCTTCATCGTCACCTTCCGGGCGCTCTGGTTGCCGAACTTGCCGCTGATAAGGCAGCCGTAGCCGTCGCGCTTATACTCCGTCACCTTCTTGCGGAAACGAAGCGTACTCGCAGGCAGCGTATGGCCGTACTCATCACGCAGGGCCTCAATCGCCTTGGCCATCTGATCCCACTTATACGACTCGCCCATCAGCTTCCGAACAGACGCGGCGTGCTCATACAGGCGGATGCAGCAGTTCAGCACCGAGGCGTTCACCACATACTCGCGAATCTTCTCCTCCGGCAAATCCAAACCAGACTGCTCCCTGCTGTGGAAATATGCCACCGCACATTGGTCAGTCTCATAGTTCGACATCACCCAAAGTTTCACCTTCGTCAGGTTGCCGTCGGGGTAAAGCTCCTGCACCTTAGCCTTATATGCGCGTGGGAGGCTCTCAACGGCAACAAGCGCACACTGGCCGGCGGCACCGCCACCGCGACGCACCACATCGATGCGGCCACGACTGCTCATAGCCTTATAGTTCGGCACACTCATAATGCCACCGTCCACCAGCTCACGGGCACTCACGCACAACCTGTTTCCGTAATACTCCATAACTTACTCCAATTAATAATTACCTCAACGACCGCGCAAAATTCTGAATGCCCGGAATCTCGCTCACCAGAACCTTCTCATAGTCGCCAACAGGCTCGCCCTTGAACACCACAACACCGGCACCCGTCCGAAGGCTCACCTCCAAAACCGCACCGTTGCTGAAATACTGCCGCATAAAGCGCTCGCCGTCCTTCGTCGTGTCGTAGAAAATCTCCGCCTCAGGAACCGCAGCCTCTACCCAGCCCCCAAACTCCTTGAGGGCCACATAGCGGATCCGCTGCGCAAGCAGCGTGTCGCACTCGAAGCAGAGAGCCTTGTAAACCATCCGCTCCGTACAATTGAAAACCTTGGCGAGCTTCGCCTTCGATTCTTTCGAGACCTTGATGGTTCTCGCACTTCTTGTCTTTGCCATAATCATTTATTATTTAAGGTTTTTGTTAATATACTCACGGTCAAGCTCCCACAAAGGCAGTTCTAACGTCAGCTTTCTGCGTATTACATCTGCGTGACCTACCATGTCTATAGCCTTTTTCAGTAACTCTATGTCTCCGAACTTCTGAGCGCGCTCCAGTAGAAAGTCCACAAGTTCCCAACGCTCACTGTACAGCTTGTCGCACTCTTCTTTTTTCTGCATACCCAGATCGTGCTCACGCTTAGCTGTATTCCACAGCTCGGCAATCAGTTCGCTTTCGCCATGTTGCTTCCATTCACTACAGAAGGTGTCCTTGTCCATTTCGCCCGCTGCCATGTAGATGTCATGCACCTTGCTAAATTCCAATGCGGTGACCTCTAAGCCAGTGCGATCTTCAAACTCTTTTCGTGTCATATTTTTAAGTTTTAACTGTTAAAATTCGTCTATCTCGCCAAATTTTCGTACCTTTGGCGCGCCGTTCAATGATGAATTGCGCTGCAAAGATATAGAGAAATTTTCTAACCACCAAATATTTTTAGAGATTTTTTATAAAAAAATAGAGAATATGACCGTAAAAGATAGAATAAAAGCCTTTTGTAAGGCTGAAAAGATAGCGATTTCCGCATTTGAAAAGAATATAGGGGTCTCTAATGGCTATGTAAATGCCATTAGCCGCAGCATTGGTATTGATAATCTCAATACTATAATAGAGAAATACTCTACATTAAATATTGAATGGCTTCTCACTGGATCTGGCTCAATGCTCAAAACTACCCCCACCAAGCCCATCAGCCCCATCCATCCCATCCCCCACCAAGAAGGCAATGGCGCAGCTCCCATCCCCCTCGTCACCCCGACCGTCGCCGCAGGTTTCGGCAGCGAGAACTTCGCCATCGCCGAGGCCGACGTCAAGGACTACTACACCATACCACGCTTCCGCCACACCCACATCGACTTTATGATCGAGGTCACCGGCGACTCTATGACGCCCCACCTCAACTCAGGCGACATCATCGCCTGCGCCATCGTCCGCGACAGCCAGTTCATCCAGTGGAACAAGTGCCATGTCATCGCAACCGTCGAACAGGGACTTCTCGTCAAGCGCCTTATGCCCGGCACCGACAGCGACCACCTCCGCGCTGTTTCCGACAACACACGCTACCCACCGTTCGACATTCCAAAATCCGAAATCACCGGCCTCGCACTCGTCATCGGCTCCGTATGCCTCGAGTAGAGCATCCTCCATCCTTCATGGGACATCCCCCCGATACCCCGTGAGGGGTGTCCCCCCCCTAAAAACACACCAAGAACACCCCAAAAGCCCCATTTTACGGGCTTTTTACTTATTATATTAAAGGTTTTTTAACCACTCAAAGGGTCAGTTTCCTATACTTTACTCCGTTTTTTGGCTTTTTTCTACCCCCTTACCCCCCCCATCTGGGACAGAGTTTTGTAACCCCAGTTCACCCCCAAATGTAACCCCACTTTGTAACCCCACCTGTAACCCCACCTTCCTTTTTTCCACCTTCCGACCCAACTTTTCTTCCTCTCCACAAATCCCATTTTAACCCCATGCAAATCCCATTTAAATAACGGCACGATAGAAACCCCACAGACGCGCCAAACGCCCACACACAAAGGATTTCCACACATACCAACAAAAAAGGCCACACGCGTAAACGTGCAGCCCTCTGTGCGTAAATCTATCGTCCCACGGACGTAAACGAATTTGCCCCAAACGTAAAGCAAACGTAAGCCTATGTAAACATTTCGTTTTGTGGCAGCTCAGCCATGCAGATTTCCCAAACCCCTAATAAATAAAGGCATTTCGCTCTTTTTTTCTCTATATTATTCTTATACGCTTCGTTTTGTGCCCCATAAGTGCTCGGCAGCGACAACAAACTGGCACAAATGTATTTCGCGGTTGCGAGTTTCAAAAATAGTTCGGCGGAGAAGTTTTTAGGCTTCCCCGCCGATTTTTTAATTCTGAATTTTTCCTCTTTAGAGTTGAATGATCATATCAGATTGAAGAATATTTGAAACATCTAATGGGGGGATTATAATGCCGTTGAATGGTGTTCCCTCTGTCTTACAATGTAATACGCCTCTTGCTGTGCCTACCGTTTGTGCGACAAAATAGTCGAGCGCATCTTTGGGAATTGTTATTTTATTCTCTGCTGTAAGGGTAGTAAGGTCTTCTGGATGGATACCGAACTCACATCGTATCTGCAATATAATGGCATTCTCTCCGCTACTCGTAAAAGAAAATGTCATATCAACAGCAACTGCGCTACCATCTTCAGTATGACTCATACTCGTTGTCGTTTCGATTTGGTAGCTGTCTTCCGCTTTTTGGCATATAATTGCAAATTGCGGAATACTAATTTTTATCATTCTGAATCTTATCATATCAAGCTGCTTTTTCTTCGGTTTCAACTAACGGAAAATATTCTTTTCCTGTCTGCATTACTATGGTCTTACACGAAAACGATTCAGTGAACACTCTCGGTTTCCGAAGTTGTGCCCACCTCTGTGCATCTTCTTCAATATAACTTTGAACAGGGCGGAAATCAAAATGAGGCACTACATTAAATTTCAAAGCAAGATCTGCAAGTTTTGAGATTTTATGGTCGTAATCCCCGTTCAACAGCTGCGAAACATATCCTTTTGATACGCCAAGATACTCCGCTAACTGAGTTCTGTTCATTCCGTTCTCAGCCATACACTTTTCTGCACATCCGTACAATGCTGCTTGAATGGATGCAGTCCAGTAATTGGGTGATTTCAACAAATCGGCTCTTGTCATAGTTATATCATTTTAAGTTTGTTTTCTGTGGAAAGTCTTTCACTTTGTTTTTTAACTTCGCAATGTCTTTTTTCTGGTTAACTTTGTACCCTCCCATTACAACGAATATTTCTGGTCGTTGGTCAATGACATACACGCGAAGATTCTTCTTTTTAAACTCATACAAATCTGTCCTTTCGTTATCTTGTATATGGTTGTATATCGTATTATGTAACAATTGTGCATTAAGGAAGTCCATATATGCGATGATGCCTTCTAAATTCTTCCTGTCTGCAACATTTCTTGACACTTCTTTCAGAAACTCATCAAATGCACATTTCCCATCAACATAAAGTTTATAGTAGATGTAATTTGGGTTGTTTACTATTTCCAATATTTCCGTCTTGTACTCACTCATTATTCGCTCGTTTGTTTAGTTTTGCCTAAACTTTTTTGCAAAAGTATTGTTTTTTATTGGATCCAACAAGAAAATTAACTGACTAATTAAATTTATAACGCAATTTTAACGATTTGGCAAAGATATGTTAAATCTTATTTTGTTTCTCAATGGCGACTTCCTTGATGCTTTCGAGGCCGCCCGTGATGGGATTGAGGATGATTTTCGAGGTTTGTTTCTTGCCGAAAAGCGCTCCGCTGAGGTTCTCGATGGTGCCGAACTGTGGGGCGTGGAAGTCGAGCTTGTGGATGGGGGCGTTGTCGCTGAGCAGCGTGGCGGTGGCCTTCACGGGCATGTTCACGTTGAGGCCGATGTCGTCCTTGTCCTTCTTTTTCGGCTCTTCGGGCTGTTGCGGTTTGGATTCGGTGGCGATGCTAATATAATAAGGTGTACCCGAAAGGTCGTCGGCATCGACCAGACCGAAGTGGCGCGAGAAGCGGAAGAGGAGTTGGCGCTCGACGGGCTCGGTGGGGATGAATTCGAGCGTGAGTTCGGTGGTGTCGCGCTCGGTGACGCCCTCGAACACCTGCCGTAGCGCACGTTCCTGCGTGTCGAGGCCCTGCATCATAATTTGCAGTTGCTGACCGTCTTTCGGCATAAATTCCGCCTGTCCGCGCTGCAATTGGTTGCGGCTGTCGCGGATGTCGTAGATTTCCTGCGCGATGAGTTGCGCCATTTTCGCCGTGCTGCCTGCGGTGAGGATGTCCTCGTTCATATAATCTTTCGGATTCAGCGGTTTCGGCTTCGGTGCGGCCGCGAATTTTGCAGGTTTTTCGACGGTTTTCCCCTGTGCGTTGATGGCGAGGAGGATGCCGTCGTCGGTGCGTGACACCTCGCTGATGCTATAGCGCTTGTCGAGCGAAAGCGTGAAGCGTTTCGCCGTGTCGGGCAGGGCGAAAGTAGCGATTTTCGTGTCGATGAGGCGATAGGTCGTGCTCGATTCGAGTTGCACGTCGTTTTTCTTCATATAGCGTTGCGCATAAGCGGCAAATTCGCCGGGCTGATAGGTCGTTTTCTCGACGAGAAGAGTCAGTCGCAAAGCCGTTTTCGGCAGGTAATAACTGGTGCCTTCGACGGTTTGTGCGGAAGCAACGGATGCAGCGCAAACAAGGGCTGCGACGAGGATTCGATGGATATTTTTCATTGTTTATTTTTATTGACGATTGTTTTTTTTCTCTTTTTTGACGATTCCCCTCTCTTTTGGGAGAGGGGTTAGGGGAGAGGCTTTAATTATTAATTTGAAAAAATGCTCTCGGCAGATAGTTGATGAGGTCGCCAGCGATGAGGCTTTCCTGTCCGATGTCGCGCACGGCGAGGTCGCCTGCGAGTCCGTGCAGGTACATTCCGATGGTGCAGGCGTCGCGCTGGTCGTAACCCCGCGCCAACAGTCCCGTGATGATGCCAGCGAGCACGTCGCCACAGCCGGCTGTGGCCATTCCTGCGTTACCCGTCGGATTGATGAGAACGTGGCCGTCGGGCATACAAAGTGCCGAGAAATGCCCCTTCAGAATGATGTAGGCATCGAGTCGTTCGGCCATATCGCGCGCCTTCATCAGCCGGTCGTAGCAGCCGTTGCTGGCGTTGCCCGAAAGTCGGTCGAACTCGGCGGGATGGGGCGTCATAATGATGCCTTTCGGCAGTTGCTGCATCCATGCACGGTGGTTGGCGAGGATGTTGAGCGCGTCGGCATCGAGCACGATGGGACACTGCGAACGGCGAATCTGCGCGATGAGCGCGATGGCGGTGTGTTCTTGCGTGCCGATACCTGGTCCGATGCCGATGGCGTCGTAGGGTTGCGCGTCGATGGGCTCAGAGAAATGGGTGTCTTCGTGGTCGATTTGCAGAACAGCCTCGGGCACGGCAATTTGCATAATGGAATAGTTGCGTTTCGGTGTGCGAACAGTCACTTTTCCGACACCACTGCGCAGACAGGCTTTCGTGGCGAGAATGGCCGCGCCCGTCATTCCGTAACTGCCTGCGACGATGAGTGCGTGACCCATCTGACCCTTGTGGGCAAATTCGCCTCGCGGACGCAGCCGTGGACGAATGTCTTGCTCTTCGATGAGCGTGAATTGCGCGTCGGTGCGGGCAATGAACTCTTGCGAAAGACGGATGTCGAGCACGCGAACCTCGCCGAGATACGGCTGGTTGTCGGCCAAGAGCATCGCCAGTTTCAGGTTGCCGAACGTCAGCGTCAGGTCGGCCTTGATGATGTTGGCACGCACGTTGTAGGTATTGTCCTCGGTCATCAGTCCCGACGGAATGTCGATGCTCACGACCTTGCTGGGAGATTGGTTGATGTATTTCGCCAGCGACGCGAAACCACCCGCAAGCGGTTTGTTCAGCCCCGAACCAAAAAGTCCGTCGATGACGAGCGTGTCAGCATCGAGTTTGGGCGGATCGAAGTCGAGCGTCACTTCCGTGAAATTCTTGACACGGTGGCCGTCGCCCAACCGTTTTTTGTTGATGGCGCACTCATCCGACAGTTGATTGTGGATATTGAATAAATAGACCGACACCGTGTAGTCCTGTTCGCCGAGCATCCGCGCCACGGCCAGCGCGTCGCCGCCGTTGTTGCCCGGACCGGCGAACACGACGACATTCGTCCGCGTGTCCCACCGTTCGGCAATGACGCGCGTCACAGCCTTCGCCGCCCTTTCCATCAGGTCGATGGAGCGAATCGGCTCGTGCTCAATCGTATAGGTGTCGAGCTCTCGAATCTGCGTTCCTGTAAAGATTTTCATCTGTCAATAGTTCTTTCAAGTTGCAAAGTTACATTTTTTTTTGATGAATCGCACATTTTTTTGGTATTTTCATTTTTTTTTCTTAATTTTGTGGGGTCCAAAACAGAATTCTATCGAATTTAAAATTACGAAATATGAAAACATCTCGAAAAATCAAAGTCATTTTGTTTGTATTTTGTGCTTGGGCACAGTATTCGACCATTCAGGCGCAGACGACTCGTGGAATCGGCATCTATCCGGGTGCTGCGGAGGAATTTTTCGGTCCGCAGTTGGTGGCTGGCGACGGCTATCGGAACTTGGCACGAGGACGGATGGTCTATCAGTCGTCGTCGTTCGACTTCAATATGACGGCACAGTTGCTGACGGATGGGATTGTGGAACGAGGAGCGAGGAACGAGGAACGAGGAAGGAGAAACGATGGGCGAGGAGTTCAGCCTGTTTTCCTTGAGGTTTCGACGCCTGACGGCCAGTTGCCGCAGCGACAGCGCGAAAGCACCATCGACGGCAACGACTGGACGACGAGTTACGTGATGGGCGACGACACGTGGCTGCAATATGCGTGGCACGGAATGGCGGTGGAGGCCGACAAAATCAGCCTCATCGGAACGGTGGCCTATCGCGAAGCGGACGCGACGGAGGGCTATCGGATTCGGGTGTCGGTTTCCGACGACGGCAAGCGGTGGCGGCAAGTGGCGACGGTCGAAGGCGACACGTTGCCAGGCCTGCGCTCGCGGAGTATGGTGAATTCCGACCCGAACAAAAACGCTGGTAACGACGAAATGCTGCCTACGCGACGCTTAAATATCGAGCTTCCTTTTTCGAAAGTATTGAAATTCAATTACTTACGAGTTGAATTGCAGATGAATGGCGCGGTTTACTGGGCTTTCACCGAAAATCCCATCACGCTCGGCGGTCGCAGTGCCAACGTGCTGCCGTCGTCGGGATTCACGAGTGCGTGGATGGTGCAGTCAGACCGCGACGAATGGGCTTACATCGACCTCGGTGCGAAGTCGGAAATCGACGAAATCAAGTTGCATTGGATTGAAAAACCGAAAAAGTTCGAAATTCAAGTGTCGGATGACGGCAAAAATTTTACACAATTCACAATTAACAATTCTCAATTAACAAATAAGAATCGGCTTGCCGATCAATCAACATTCAAAATTCAACATTCAAAATTCGCCCGTTTCGTCCGAATTTTCATCCCCCAAACGGGACAAAAACAACGCGTTATTTTGTCGGAAGTCGAAGTGATGGGGCGCGGCGGACTCGTCGTGAAACCCCACGAGGAAGTCGGCTGGAACACTCATCACCCAACACCCAACACCCCCAAAAATTCTTCCTCGACGGTGGCGATTGGCGATTACAACGTGCTTCGGAGGTGACGGCCAAAGGCTCGGAAATCTCTCGACAAGGCTTTGACACCCAATTGTGGATAGTGGCGACGGTGCCTGCGACGGTTTTGATGTCCTATGTGAACGCGGGCGCACTGCCCAACCCCAACTACGACGACAACTTGCTGACGGTCAGCGAGTCGTTTTTCAACAGCAATTTCTGGTATCGTCGCGAGTTCCGAGTGCCGCAAGAGATGCGCGGTCAGCGTGTTTTCCTGAATTTCGACGGCATCAACTGGAAGGCCGACATTTGGCTCAACGGACAGAAAATCGACCGCATCGAAGGTGCTTTTATGCGCGGAAAAACCGATGTGACACGTTATCTGAACGAGGGTGTGAACGTGTTGGCAGTGGAGATTGAAAAATGCGCAAATCCGGGTGGTGCGAAACTCAAAAACGAGCTGACAACCGACTTCAACGGCGGCGTGCTCGGTGCCGACAACCCGACGTTCCACGCGACGGTGGGTTGGGACTGGATTTCGACAATTCGTGGTCGCGACATCGGCATCTGGAACGATGTTTATCTGACTTCGACCGCCAACGATGTAACGCTGAGCGACCCATTTGTAAACAGCAAAGTGACCATCAGCGGCGGCGACACACTGGTGACGATGTTACCGAGCGTCATCGTGAAAAATTATTCCGAAAACGCCTTGGAAGGTACGTTGCAGGGCTGGATTGGCGACATCAAATTTGAAAAAAACGTCGCCCTCGCCGCCAATGAAGAGCGCGAAATCAACTTCCATCCCAACGATTTTCCGCAACTTCGCGACCAGAAAATGAAACTTTGGTGGCCGAATGGCTATGGCGAACCGAATCTCTACGATGCAGGCTTCACCTTCTCTGCACAAAAAACTGTCAACTATCAACTATCAACTATCAACTATCAGGTTGGCATCCGCGAAATGACCTACGCCGAAGTCGATACTCGCCTGCAAATCTTCGTGAACGGACAGCGATTCGTGCCACTCGGCGGCAACTGGGGCTTTTCGGAGAACAACCTTTGCTATCGCGGTCGCGAATACGACGCGGCGGTGCGCTACCATCGCGAAATGAACCTGAATTGCATCCGAAATTGGGTCGGACAGACTGGCGACCGCGAATTCTACGAGGCTTGCGACCGCCACGGCGTGATGATTTGGCAAGACTTCTGGCTCGCCAACCCCGTCGATGGACCCAATCCCGACGACGATGAAATGTTCCTGAAAAACGCACGCGATTATGTGCTTCGCATCCGTCAGCATCCCAGCATTATGCTCTGCTGCGGACGCAACGAGGGCTATCCGCCGAAAACCATCGACGACGGCCTGCGCCAGCTCGTCAGCGAACTCACGGGCAGCACTCCCATCACCCACCACCCATCACCCATCCTTTACATCTCGTCCTCTGCCGACGACGGCGTGAGCGGTCACGGGCCATATTGGGCGATTCCCGCGAAGGAATATTTCGAGAAACAGACGGGAAAACTGCACACCGAGCGCGGAATGCCGAACATGATGACCTACGAAGGACTTTCGCGCACGCTTCGCCCCGAACACCTCTGGCCGCAGAACGAATTTTGGGGTCAGCACGATTTTACGCAACAGGGTGCACAGCGTGGTGCGTCGTTTAACTCGCTGATTTCCAAAGGTTTTGGCGAACCGAAAAATGCCTGCGAGTTTACTACCCTCGCCCAATGGCAAAACTACGACGGCTACCGCGCCATGTACGAAAGCACCAACCACGACCGTCAGGGCCTGCTCATTTGGATGAGCCATCCCACGTGGCCGTCGATGGTTTGGCAGACCTACGACTACTATTTCGAGCCCACCGCCGCCTATTTCGGCACGAAAAAAGCCTGCGAACCGCTGCACGTGCAGTGGAATTCGCTCACCGACAGCGTCGAAATCGTCAATCGCACGGCTTTCGACCACAAATTGCTGACGGTCGAGGCTCGACTTTTCGACAAAAATGGTCGCGAACTGGCCTGCGAAGACCACGTCATCGACGTGAATCCCGACGAAACGCGCCCTGCGATGCCGATTCCGAATCTCACAAGCCTACTTGCCACCGAAAAAGTCGGTTTCTTGCGCCTTCGACTGACCAATGCAGCCAACGAAACGCTCTCGGAAAACACCTATATCTGCGGTGCTGAAACGGGCAACTACCAAGCCTTGAAGGAACTGCCGCAGGCCGAACTCAACATCGAGAAATCGCCCCTTCGACACGCCGAAAACGGCACGGTTTCCTGCACGGTGACGCTCGAAAATCGCGGTCAGGTGCCTGCCGTGATGCTTCGCCTGAACCTCAAGGCTGCCGACGGCGACCAAATCCTGCCCGTCATCTATTCCGACAACTATTTCCACCTGCTTCCGAACGAAAAACGCAGCGTCGAAATCTCTTGGAATCGTCGCGATGCCAGAGATTCGCAGCCTACCATCGAAATTAGTGGCTACAATGTTTCGCTGTCGAACAATCGAATCGAATAAAAAAGAAAAATCGGCCAATAATTGATAAAATTAGCCGAAAAAGATGTAACTTTGCACCAACTTTCAAAAAATAGATTTAATGAGTACCGTAAAAATCTTAGACAAGACGTTCCGCACGTCGATTCCCGAGAGTGAGATTCTGCAGCGCGTAAAGGCCGTGGCAGAGCGTATTAACCGCGATATGGCGGACAAGAATCCGCTGTTTCTGGCCGTGCTGAACGGCTCGTTTATCTTCGCCGCCGACCTGATGCGCGAAATCACGATTCCAAGCGAGATTTCGTTCGTGAAACTGGCGTCGTATGAGGGCACGACCTCGACGGGAAAAATCACCGAGGTCATCGGCATCAACGAGGATTTGGCGGGGCGCACGGTCGTTATCGTGGAGGACATTGTCGATACGGGTTTGACGATGCAGCGGATGATTGAGTCGCTCGGCACGCGCAACCCTGCGTCGGTGCACATCTGCGCGTTGCTCGTGAAGCCCGAGAAGTTGCAGGTCGAGTTGAACATCGAGTATGCAGCGATGGAGATTCCCAACGATTTCATCGTGGGCTACGGTCTCGACTACGACCAGCAGGGCCGCAATCTGAGGGATATTTATACGATTGTGGAAGAGTGAAAAATGAAAAGTGAAAAGTGAAAAATCTTTTATAAATAACATTTCAAAAATGAAAAATATTGTGATTTTCGGTGCGCCTGGTTCTGGCAAGGGAACGCAGAGCGACAAAATGATTGAGAAATACGGTTTTGAGCACATTTCGACGGGCGACGTGTTGCGAAGCGAGATGAAAAATGGTACGGAACTCGGCAAGACCGCCAAGCAGTACATCGACCAAGGCCAACTCGTGCCCGACCAGTTGATTGTCGATATGCTCGCGTCGGTCTATGATAAGTTCGGCAGCGACCACAAGGGCGTGATTTTCGACGGTTTTCCGCGCACGATTCCGCAAGCCGAGGCGTTGAAGGCGATGCTGGCCGAGCGCGGTCACAAAGTGGCTGCGATGATTGAACTCGACGTGCCCGAGGACGAACTGATGAAGCGTCTCGTGTTGCGCGGTCAGATGAGCGGTCGCTCGGACGACAACGAGGAAACCATCAAAAAGCGCCTTGACGTTTATCATTCGCAGACCGCCCCGCTCATTGAGTGGTACGAGCGCGAAGGCATTCGCCATCACATCGACGGACTCGGCGAACTCGACCGAATTTTCGGGGATATTTGCCGTGTCGTGGACAATGTTGAAGGTTGAATTTTGAATGTTGAACCAACGGTCACTGACCGAAGGGAAGTAATTGTCGCTGTCGCGATTGTGAATTAAAAATTTTGAATTGCAGCACAGCAAAACTCAAAACTCAACATTCATCATTCAACATTCGCAATTCGTCATCGGCGGAGCCGATAACTCAAAATTCAAAACTCAACATTCAAAATTCAAAATATGGCCGAATCAAACTTTGTCGATTACGTGAAAATCCTGTGCCGCTCGGGAAAGGGCGGTCGCGGGAGTATGCACTTGAAGCACGTGAAGTACAACTACAACGCCGGGCCCGACGGTGGCGACGGCGGACGTGGCGGCGACATCATCCTGCGCGGAAACCACAACTACTGGACCCTGCTTCACCTGCGCTATCAGCGGCATTTGTTCGCTGAACACGGCGGCAACGGAGGCAAAGACAAATGCCACGGTGCCGACGGCAAAGATTTGTATATCGACGTGCCACCCGGAACAGTCGCCTACAACGCCGAGACGGGAAAATTCGTCTGCGACGTGAACTACGACGGTCAGGAAGTGGTGCTGCTGAAAGGCGGACGCGGTGGATTGGGCAATTTCCAGTTCCGCTCGGCCACAAATCAGGCACCGCGCTACGCCCAACCCGGCGAACCGATGCAAGAAATGATGGTGATTCTCGAATTGAAACTGCTGGCGGACGTCGGCCTGGTGGGCTTTCCGAATGCTGGAAAATCGACGCTCGTGTCGTCGTTGTCGAATGCACGACCGAAAATTGCCAACTACCCTTTCACGACGATGGAACCGAGCCTCGGCATCGTCGCCTACCACGACGGAAAATCGTTCGTGATGGCCGACATTCCGGGCATCATCGAGGGTGCGAGCGAGGGTCGCGGACTCGGACTGCGCTTCCTGCGCCACATCGAGCGAAATTCGCTGTTGCTTTTTATGATTCCGGGCGACACCGACGACATTCGTCGCGAATACGAGATTCTGCTCAACGAACTACGCCAATTCAACCCCGAAATGCTCGGAAAACACCGAGTTTTGGCCGTGACGAAGTGCGATTTGCTCGACGAGGAATTGATGGAAATGCTGCGTCCGACGCTGCCCGACGACCTGCCGGTGGTCTTCATTTCCGCCGTGACGGGCCTCGGACTCGACGAACTGAAAGAGGTTCTTTGGCGCGAACTCAACGCCGAGTCGAACAAACTCGAAGTCATCACTTCGACCGACACGCTCATCCATCGCGACAAGGATATGCGCCGAATTGCGCAGGAATTGTCCGACGAGGGCGAGGACGATGAAATTCTCTTCATCGACGAAGACGAAATCGAAGACATTGACGATTTCGACGAAGATTTTTCAGAAGAATAATCCCGTAAATCGAAAAAACTCCCTTTTTGGGGGAGGTCGGGAGGGGCCTTTATTTCCTCTTCCGATTCGCCCGTTGCTCGCGGTATTTCGCTTTCTGACGCGCCGAACCAGAGCCGTGAGCACCTGTGATATAAGCCTTTTTCTTGGCCTTTGTCTTCACTTTTTCGGGCTCGTCAGACTTCTTTTTGCCACCTCGACCGAAAGAAATCCCGTTTTCGAGAATATGTTGAAAATCATCGCTCATATTTGACGAATTGACTTTTTTACTATTTGACTAATTTATTTCGTCATTTCCACTTCGATACGACCGATGAAAATGCCGTGTTTGCCGTTCTGATCGACGGGAATTTTGTGGCCATCGAGGTCGGTGATGTATTGCAATTCCTTGAAATAGCTGTGGGAATGACCGCCGAGCACAAGGTCAACGCCCTTCGTCTTGGCGAAGGCGCTGTTGTCGCACTCAGGCCAACCGACACGCTTTTCGGGCGGTGTCGTGTCCCATCCGAGGTGCGAAATGCAGATAATCAGGTCACACTTCTTTTTCTTGAGGATTTTCACCATTTTATTGGCGCAAGTCGCCGGGTCGAGGTATTTCACACCCTCGAAATTCTTCTGTGCGACGAGTCCTTCCATCTCGGGCGCCAGTCCGAAAACACCAATTTTCACGCCGTTGCGACGAATGATGACGTAAGGTTTCACGACACCTTCCACCACCGTTCCCGAAAAATCGTAGTTCGAGCAGACAATCGGGAAATTCGCCATACGGAACAGCCGCGCCATATTCTCCAGACCGAAGTCGAACTCGTGGTTGCCGATGGTGGCCGCGTCGATGCCCATCTGGTTCATCAGTCCAATCTCCACATCGCCCTTGAACAGCGTGTAGTAAGGCGAACCCTGACTGAAATCGCCGCTGTCGAACAGCAGCAAATCGGGATTTTTCGCCCGTTCTTCCTTGAGCATCGCAATGCGCCGCAGATAGCCACCCCGACCAGCCAGAAGCGTGTCGGCGAGGTTCTCGCTCAGCGGCATAATGCAACTATGCGTGTCGTTTGAATGCAGAATCAACAACTTTTTCTGCTTTTGGGCCGATGCCGTTAGACAAAGCGACAGCAACAGTGCCAAACTTCCTATTTTTTTGATCAAATTTCTGTTCATATCCTTAATATTTTTTATTTCATTCCTCGTACCTCGAATCTCGTTTCTCGAGAATCGAATCTCACTTCACAACCACTCGACCTTCGACCTTCGCATCGACCACTCGACCCTCGGAATTGGCCTCTTTGAAGTACTCCATAATGACAAAACGCACGTTGTTCCGCTCTTCTTGCGGCGAAACGACGTCGGTACCTTCCTTGAACACCGTCAGACCGTCGTTGCCCTGCGCCAGATAGTCAAGCGTCGCTACGCGATAGTTCGCCTGTGGGTCGATTTCCTTGCCGTGAAGCCGCGCCGACAGCAATTTTCGCTCGGAAATGGTCAGTTCCACCCCGTGGCTCACACCCTCGCCGCCGCGACTCGCCATCTGACCGAACAATTCGAGCAATTTCTTGCCCGATAGCGTCAGGAAGCAGATTTTGTTCTCAAACGGTGCCATGTCGATGATGTTTCCCCAAGTGACATCGCCTTCGGCCAATGCCGCACGGATGCCGCCCATATTGTAAACCGCCAAATCGGGTTTCTCGTTAAACTCCTTGCCGCCCCAGACCAAAATGTCGGCCAACAGGTTCGACAAAGGACTTTCAGGTCGATTTGCCGCCATGTATTTCGCCACTTTTCCCACCACCGGCTTCATCATCGAATCGACTGTGTGCTGATAGGGTGCAATGAACGCTTGGGCGGCAGCGTCGGGCTGTCGGTCGTAGCGACTGTCAATCAAAATTCTGCTTCGCTCGATACCCGTCATGCGGTAGGGCGTGGAACACGACACCATCATCAAGGCCATCGCAGCGACAAAAAAGTGTTTTTTACAATATTTCATCTCTTCAAATTGTTGATTTCGATTGCAAAGATACTGGTTTTCGGGCATTTTCCAAAGAGAAAAAGTAATTTTTTCCATATTTTTTTTGTTCGTAGCGAAATTATTCGTACCTTTGCAGCCGCTTTTCGGCGTAACCGCTGGTCGTGGAAGAGTCACGGGCCATGTTGCGTTGGAACGACAACCAACTTTAATTCATATTGAAACAATGAACACAAATCTGATCAAAGTTGCTGAAGAAGCATTTGCAACCGGCAAGGAGTTCCCGAGCTTCGGCCCTGGTGACACCATCACTGTCGCTTACAAAATTGTCGAGGGCTCCAAGGAGCGCATTCAGCTTTATCGCGGCGTGGTCATCCGCATTTCGGGCCACGGCGACAAGAAGCGTTTCACCGTCCGCAAGATGTCGGGCACGGTGGGCGTAGAGCGTATTTTCCCGATTGAGTCGCCGAACATCGATTCGATAGAGGTGAACAAGCGTGGTAAGGTGCGTCGCGCCAAGCTTTACTACCTGCGCGGACTGACGGGTAAGAAAGCCCGCATCAAGGAAAAGCGCGTCAATGCTCAGAAGGCGTAAGTGCCAAGATAAAAGCGGCTCAATCCTCTGGGAATGAGCCGTTTTTATTTTCTTGAAAGTCTGGTTTCTGTTTCTCACCGATGTTTTTCATCGAATAGTTTTCCTCGGCACTCGTCTCGCCGTGGATGGCCTTCTGAAGACCCTCCCAGTCTTGGAATCCGACGAAAAGCGACAGTCGGTCGAGCGTTTCCTTCTTCGGTTTTTTCATACTAATGTGCATTGTTTGATGGTTTTCGCGACAAAGATACGAAAAAAATCGAGATTCTGACACAAAAAGACGTATTTTTTCATCACAATCGAGTCATTTTTTGTAATTTTGCAGACCATCACAAAGGCGTATGAATACAGAAAATCATCAAAACGACGGTCGGAATCTGCCCATCGACTATAGGACCATCATCGACCATTATTATGGCGAGGGCGAGAGCGAATTGAAATCGCTGTTGCTCACCCACAGCCGCGACGTGGCCAACAAAGCACTGCGCATCTGCGACAAGCACCCCGAACTCTCTCTCGACCGCGATTTCGTCGAGGCTGCCGCCATGCTCCACGACCTGGGCATCATCGGCTGCGATGCCCCGAAAATCTATTGCCACGGCACCGAACCCTACATCCGTCACGGCATCCTCGGCGCAGAAATGCTGAAAAACTATCAACTATCAACTATCAACAATCAACTATTAAGGGTCTGCCAACGCCACACCGGTGCCGGCATCTCCCGCGCCGAAGTCATTGCGCAACAGCTTCCACTCCCATTGCCCGACGACGACAGCGAACCTTACATGCCCGAAACGCTTGAAGAAAAACTCGTTTGCTACGCCGACAAATTTTTCTCGAAAACCCGTCTCGACCACGAAAAGACACTCGAAGAGGCCGAGCGAAGCCTCGCAAAATTCGGTTCCGAAGGCGTTTTGCGCTTCCGCGAATGGGCGCGGCTGTTTGAATAAATGTAAAATATCCATAAAAAAGCGCCAAAGGTGAATTTTTCGGCCTTTCAACCGTTCAGCCTTTCATCTTTTTTCGTACCTTTGCACCCTGAATGAAACGCAAGACATTCGTTTTCATCGTGCTGACAATGCTACTGCTGACGCTGGGCAGTTGTCGGCACGGATTGCGGCAGACGCTGACGAACATCGCTTCCGAATTGGGAAACGTTGTTCCGAACGAACAGGCTGAGGCGACGGAAGAAACCTCGGCCAGTGGTGTCGTGTCGGCACCGAAAGTGGCTCAGAAAATCGATTCCACGACAGTTTTACAACCAGAAACGAGCCATTCCACCGAAAACGAAACCACTGACTCAATCCTTCCGAGAAACGACGACGAAATCATCGCGGAAACGCCGAAATTAGAGGTCGATACGACCGCGATGGACTCGCTCGAACTGGCCGTCTATCGCCACAACCGCGCCATCGACGACAGCATTCGACTCGACTCGCTCAACCGCCGTCGCAAAAACGGCATCGACTCGCCTGTGGAATACGTTGCGAACGATTCTATCGTCTATTACGCCGGCTCGAAAATGGCCTATCTCTACGGTCAATCGAACGTGAAATACCAAAACATGGACCTCAAGAGCGAGCAAATCCACATGAACATGGATTCGAGCCTGGTCTATTCGACGGGTGTGGCCGATTCGCTGGGCAAACTCACGGGAACACCGGTGTTCCAAATCGGCAGCGACACCTACGAAAACGACACGATGTCCTTTAATTTCAAGTCGAAAAAAGGCTTGATTAAGAACGTCTATACGCAGCAGGAAGACGGTTTTTTGTTTAGCGAGGTGTCGAAACGCATGGATTCGGGCGACGCTTATCTGGCGAAAGGCCGCTACACAACCTGCGACGCCGACCATCCCGATTTTTATATTGCCATTTCGCGGGCAAAACTGCGCCCGGGCAAGGATGTCGTGTTCGGTCCGGCCTACCTCGTGGTGTGCGACGTGCCGCTGCCACTCGCCATTCCCTACGGCTTCTTCCCCTTTACGAAAAGTTATTCGAGCGGTTTTATTATGCCAACCTACGGCGACGAAAACGACCGTGGTTTCTACCTGCGCGACGGCGGCTACTACTTCGCCATCAGCGACAAAATCGACCTGAAACTGCTCGGTGAAATATATACGAAGGGCTCGTGGGGCATTTCGGCGGCAACCAACTACCGCAAACGCTACAAATACAACGGTTCGTTCTACTTCGGCTACCAAGACACGCGCACTGGCGACAAAGGAATGCCCGACTACCAGCGGCAGGAGAGTTTCAAATTGCAGTGGAGCCACCGCCAAGACCCGAAGTCGAACCCCTACAGTACGCTCTCGGCCAGTGTGAACTTCGCTTCGTCGAGCTACGAGCGCAACAACCTCACGTCGATGTATAACCCGCAGGCAATGACGCAATCGACGCGAACATCGTCGGTATCGTGGAGCACGACGTTCTCGAGCATTGGACTGTCGCTTTCATCGACCATGAATTTGTCGCAAAACATGCGCGACACCACCATTTCGATGACGTTACCCGACCTAAACATCTCAATTTCGCGTTTCTACCCATTCAAACGCAAGAAAATGGCGGGAAAAGAACGGTGGTACGAGAAAATTTCGATGAGTTACACGGGACATTTTTCCAATTCTATCACCACGAAAGAAGACAAATTGTTCAAGTCGAACCTCGTTAAAGACTGGCGCAACGGAATGCAGCACCAAATCCCCATCAGCGGCTCGTTCACGCTGTTCGACTACCTGAACATCAACCCTTCGTTCAACTTCACCGACCGCATGTACACCTCAAAAATCATGCGCACGTGGGACGAAGGCGCGCAGAAGGAAATGGCCGACACGATTTATGGCCTGCACAATGTCTATAACTGGAACTTGTCGATTTCGGCATCGACGAAACTCTATGGCTTCTGGATTCCATCGAGAAAAATTTTCGGCGACAAAATCGACCGCATCCGCCACGTCATCACGCCGCAGATTTCGTTCAGCTTCGCACCCGACTTCGGTGACTCGCGCTACGGCTATTACGAAACCTATCAGAAGACCGACGCGCAGGGCAATGTGTCGCTCGTGCAGTATTCGCCCTACCAGAACGCGCTCTACGGAGTGCCCGGTCGCGGTCGAACGGGAAACATTTCACTCGACCTCTCGAACAACATCGAAATGAAGGTTCGCGCTGGCGACGCAGACACTGTCGATTTCAAGAAAATTAGCCTGATTGACGAACTCGGCATGTCGATGTCGTACAACATGGCGGCAAAAGAACGACCGTGGAGCGATTTGAACGTGCGACTGCGCCTAAAACTGACGAAAAGTTACACGTTCAACATGAATGCCGTCTTCGCCACCTATGCCTACGAACTCGACGAGAACGGACGGCCTTATCTGGGCACGCGAACCGAATACAGCTATGGTCGTTTCGGTCGATTCCAAGGCATGTCGCAAAACATTTCCTACACGCTGAATCCCGAGAAAATCAAGCGGTGGTTCAGCCGAGAAAAGAAAGACGAGAGCAATCGCGACACCGACCCCGACGACGGTATCGACACCGAACGCGAGTCGAACATCGACAACACGATGATTGAAGGTCAGCGAAAGTCGCGACAGCGCGGTAGCAGCGGCAAGGCCGAGACCGACGACGACGGCTATATGGCGTTCAAAATGCCCTGGTCCCTCACGTTCGGCTACGGAATCACGATGCGCGAGGACACCGATCCCGAAAAATTCAACAAAAAAAGGATGCGCTATCCCTATAAATTCACGCAAACGCTCAACGTCAGCGGAAATCTGCAATTAGCAGAGGGATGGAACATCGCTTTTTCTTCGGGCTACGACTTCGAGAACAAGAAAATCTCGATGACGACGGCCTCTCTCCAGCGCGACCTGCATTGCTTCAACATGTCGTGCTCGGTTGTGCTTGCGCCTTACACAAGCTACAACTTCACGTTCCGTTGCAACGCCGCCACACTCACCGATGCGCTGAAATACGACAAACGCTCAGGACAATCGAACGCCGTGCAGTGGTATTAACGGCTCATGTCGAAGCCGATGCGCACGCCGTCGTAGTTCTTGCTCAAGTCGCCGATGGTCTGCAAACTCGAATTACCGCTGATGGCGGCCAAAGTCTGCATCACGGAAAGCAGTTTTTTCGACTCAAACAGAATGCTCATGCCCGTCGTGGTCTTTTTCGCATAGGCGGGCAACGTGAAAAACATCGTCTTCAGCGTTATTTTACACTCGTTCTGATCGTAGGTATAAGTGCCGCTAATCGATTTTCCGGCAACTTTTCCTGCGAACTGACCGTCCTGCGTAAATTGAAGAACCGTGTTCGACGACTTGATGCCCACACCGTTGTAATACGAGGCCAATTTTTCCTTCACCGTCGTGGCAGCCACCTCGCCGCCAGCCTTTGCCAGCAGGTTCTCCGACGTAAATGCTGCGCCGGGCTGTTTGTACTGCCAAGTGCCAATCAAATCGGCCTGCGACGGTTTGTCAAGTCCGATGACACTCGTCAGAATGTTACCAATTGTCTGTCCATTCGTGGCGGCTCCGAGCACACTGCCCAAAATGTTGCCAAGTCCACTGGAATCGCCTGTTCCCATCGTTCCACAAGCGGTCAGAGCCAGCACTGCCAACCCTGCCAAAATCGTTTTCGTTTTTTTCATTTCGTTCTTATTTGATTGTGAATATTTTGTTTCAAAAATCGTTCCTCCTTCCTCGAAACTCGTCCCTCGAAAAATCCCTATATATTATAATAAGGTGTACGACGAACGACTCCTACCGCTCGCGTCCGAACAACCGAAGCAGATAAAGGAACAGGTTGATGAAGTCGAGGTAGAGCGACAACGCACCCATCAGCGCCACTTTCTGTGCCGTCTCGCCCATGTCGGCCTGCATCATCAGCATCCGCTTGATTTTCTGCGAGTCGTAAGCCGTCAAACCGACGAAAATCAGCACGCCAATCACCGAAACGACGAGATCCATCAGCGAACTTCTCAGGAAAATGTTCACCACACCTGCGATAATCAATCCAATCACCGCCATGATAAGCAATTTACCCCACGAACTCAAATCGCTCTTCGTGAAATAGCCATAAACCGCCATTGCGCCAAAAGTTCCAGCCGTCACAAAAAAGGTTTTCGTGATAATTTCTGGCGAATAGGCAAAGAAAATCGTCGCCAGCGTCGCACCGTTCAACACCGAATAAACGATGAACATCAGTGTGGCCTTCGTCAGCGACAACTTCTCAATCCGCGCCGAAACCCAGAACACCAACACCAATTCAGCGATAATCAAACCGAAGAAAATCAGTTTGTTCCCGAATATCAGACTCGTCAGCGCAGGCGACGATGCCACGCCATAAGCCGTAATCGCGGTGATAGCCAGAGCCATCGCCATCCACACATACACTTTGCGCATCAGCGCAGGAAACGCAGCCGACATACCGAGCTGCTCCTCACGGGTCATTGCATCGTAGCGTTGCAAATCCCGATCATCAAAATGCTTCATATCCATAGTCTCTTTTTTTGAATTTTTGAAATCAATTTTCTCTCGATTCAGTTCATTTTGAGCGACAAAGATAAGTATTTTTGCCGATATAACAAGAAAAAATGACCCAAAATCAGTTTTTTTCTTGATTTTTTTATTTTTTTTTCGCGAAAAATTTTGTTGTTATTGAAAATAGTCGTACCTTTGCACCCGCTTCGCTGAAATTTTCCGTTTCACCTTATATAATATATATATAGTGTTCCGTGAGGATTTTGCTTAGTGAAAAGAATAGAGTTCTT
>JAFPYO010000013.1:0-153748 GCA_017412145.1 Prevotella sp. | reverse complement strand
CTGGCCATTGAGATTATAGATGGAACCGTCAGCAGAATTTGTCTGAGTCATTGGTTTAACACCAGAAGAAGAATTATCTTTTACAAATGTAAAACGATGCCCATCATAGGTTTTGACTTTCAGGGAAGATGACGTAAGTTCTTCGATGACAAAGCGTAAAGCAAAATCATCGCCGACGATGATATGAAGTTTGTTATTATTACTGATAAAAAAGTCAGGGATAGTCTTTTCACTATCACTATCACCATTGTAGTATTCGTGTCCAGGTATTGCTAAACCTGTAATGCGTCCTGAACGCGGGAGCCCCCCATTCTCTCCCACGACATCCCCCAATACAATGCTATCGAACGTTATGCCATAAGGAAACTTTTCTGAGAAGTTGTCTAATCTCCAAGTACCGATGAGGTTGACCTCATCAAATGTCTGTGCATTTGCACTCATTGCTGCAACGAGCAGCAGGGAAAATAAAATTTTCTTCATAATGTTTAATTTTTAAGTTAATGAATAAAGTTAATTTTCTTTTTAATACTGCACTAACTTTATAATAAAAGAATAGCGCAAGCCCCAACCATATCCCGAACAGGCTTTGCACGGCCCTAATAGCTTTATGGGGAAGCCTGCGCCTATAGCGCCGCTCCTTAAGCTATTAGACTTTGCTCGTTTCCACTCTGAGGTGCAAATTCGTTCGGGAAAAATGAGCAATAAAGTTGCGTCTCTTACGAAACACGATGCAAAAATACAAAATTTCTCTGGCTTTCCAAAGAAAAAAGTCAAAAATATTGTTTTTATCGTTTTTTCTCCGTCGAAATGGCTGTAATTCGGAAAAATTGCCTAAATTTGCCGAGAAAAGGAGAAAAAAATGCTGAGCAAAGCAACGATAAAACGGATTCGGGCACTCGAACAGAAGAAATTCCGTCGGCAGACGGGACTGTTCGTGGCGGAAGGGCCGAAGGTGGTCGGCGACCTGCTGGCTACGATGGCGGCGTGTGAGATTTTTGCTACTGCGGAATGGTTGAAGAAGAACCAACGGCTGGTCGAGGAAAATTCGGCGATGACGGGCGAAAAATCGGCGGCAACCATCACGGAAATCAGCGACGAGGAACTGCGCCGACTGAGTTTCCTGCAACATCCACAGCAGGTGCTCGCCACGTTCCCAATTCCGGCCTCTCCAACTCTCAACTCTCAACTCTCAACTCTCAACTCTCAACTGTTTCTCGCCCTCGACGGCATCCAAGACCCGGGCAACCTCGGCACCATCATCCGCATTGCCGACTGGTTTGGCATCGAGACCATTTTTTGCAGTCCCGACACCGCCGACGCCTACGCCCCAAAGGTGGTGCAGGCGACGATGGGAAGTCTCGCCCGCGTGAAAATCGTCTATCAAGAACTTGCGCCGCTCATCGACGCGCTGCCAGCGGACTTCCCCGTCTATGGCACCCTGCTCGACGGCAACGACATCTACGCCGAACCGCTCACACCGCACGGTCTCATCGTGATGGGCAACGAGGGCAACGGCATCTCGCCCGAAATCACCCAGAAAATCAACCGTCGCCTGCTGATTCCGAACTTTCCCGCCGACCGACCGACAGCCGACAGCCTCAACGTGGCGATTGCTACGGCCATCACCTGCGCCGAATTTCGCAGAAGACACCTTCAAGGTGCTCAAAAATAAAATTGGCACAGTCTTTGCTCTCATACAAAATAAAAAAATTGTTTGAAAGGAAAAAAATGACAAATCAATTCTCACCCAAAGTATCGCAAGTTCTCGCATTCAGTCGCGAAGAAGCCACCCGATTGGCCAGTCGGTCGGTAGGGCCGGAGCACCTGCTGCTTGGTATTCTGCGCGAGCGGAACGAAGCCATCACCAACATATTTCACCGACTCGACGTGAATCTGCAATCCGTCAAGACCGAACTTGAATCGCGTGTGCGCGAAGACGATCTCAGCGAGCCGATTCACACGCGCGACCTCGTGCTCAACGAGAAGGCGAACAACATCCTGAAACTCGCCGTTTTGGAGGCCCGCATCCAGCACACACAACTGGTTGATGTGGAGCATCTGCTTTTGGCGATTCTGCACGATTCGGTGAACAATGGCGCAAAAGAAATTCTTGAAATCAACAATATGACATACGAAGACACCATCACGTATTTGAAGGCACAAACGGCCCCGACACGCGACGGAATCGGCATTCCCGACGAAGAGGAAGAAGACTTTGAGGAAGGCAGTGCGAACGCGCAGTCGGAAAACACGAGCGGCAACACAACGACCGCCAAGAAGAAAAAGGCCGAGAGCAAAACACCCGTGCTCGACAATTTCTCGAACGACCTGACCCAGGCCGCCAAAGAAGGCAAACTCGACCCCGTCGTGGGCCGCGAGCGCGAGATTCAGCGATTGGTCGAGGTGCTGTGCCGCCGCAAGAAAAACAACCCGATTCTCATCGGCGAGCCCGGCGTGGGCAAAAGTGCCATCGTCGAAGGCTTGGCACAACTCATCGCCAAGCGTCGTACCTCGCCCGTGCTCTTCGGCAAGCGACTCGTCAATCTCGATATGAGTTCGATTGTCGCAGGAACGAAATATCGCGGACAGTTCGAGGAACGCATCAAGGCACTGCTGAAAGAACTCGAACAAAATCCCGACATCATCGTGTTTATCGACGAAATCCACACGCTCATCGGGGCTGGTTCGGCTGCCGGAACGATGGATGCCGCGAATATGATGAAACCGGCGTTGGCGCGTGGTCTGATTCAGTGCATCGGCGCCACGACACTCGACGAATATCGCAACAGCATCGAAAAAGACGGTGCACTGGAGCGTCGATTCCAGAAAATCATCGTCGAACCCACCACCGCCGAGGAAACGCTGCAAATTCTGCATAACATCAAGGAACGCTACGAGCACCACCACCACGTCAGTTACACCGACGAGGCACTTGTGGCGTGTGTCAGACTGACAGACCGCTATGTCAGCGACCGATTCTTCCCCGACAAGGCCATCGACGCCCTCGACGAAACGGGCTCTCGCGTCCATTTGCAACACGCCGAGGTGCCGCCTTCCATCGTCGAGAAAGAGAAGGAAATCGGTTTTATCAAGGAGAAAAAACAGGCTGCCGTCGCTAATCAGAACTACGAATTGGCCGCCAGTTACCGCGACCGTCAGGCCGAACTCGAAAAAGAACTCACCACGCTGCAACAGCAGTGGAGCAAGAACGAGGAAAGCAACCGCGAAACGGTCAGCGAGGCCGAGGTTGCCAACGTCGTTTCGATGATGACGGGCGTGCCCGTGCAGCGAATGGCCGAGGCCGAGGGAATCCGCCTGAAAGGAATGGCCGAACAACTGAAAAAAGAGGTCGTGGCGCAAGACAAAGCCATCGACAAGATGGTGAAGGCAATCCAGCGCAACCGCGTGGGACTGCGCGAACCGAACCACCCCATCGGCGTATTTATGTTCCTCGGTCCGACGGGTGTCGGAAAGACCTATCTCGCCAAAAAACTCGCGGAATTTATGTTCGGTTCCGCCGACGCGCTCATCCGAATCGATATGAGCGAATACACCGAGGCTTTCAACACCTCACGACTCATCGGTGCGCCTCCGGGATACGTGGGCTACGAGGAAGGCGGACAACTCACCGAGCGTGTGCGCCGCAAGCCCTACTCGATTGTCTTGCTCGACGAAATCGAAAAAGCGCATCCGAATGTCTATAATATGCTGCTGCAAGTGCTCGACGAAGGCCGATTGACCGACGGAAACGGTCGCCTCATCGACTTCCGAAACACCGTCATCATCCTCACGTCGAACGCCGGCACGCGCCAACTCAAGGAATTTGGCCGGGGCGTAGGCTTCACCGCAGGCGGAAATGCCGGACTGAGCATCGACGAGAAAGACAAGGAACACGCCCGAAGCATCGTGCAGAAGGCTCTTTCGAAGCAATTCGCACCCGAATTCCTCAACCGTCTCGACGAAATCATCACCTTCGACCAACTCGACCTCGACGCCATCAAGCGCATCGTCAACATCGAACTCAAAGGCCTCTACAAACGCATCGAAGATATGGGCTACAAACTCGAAATCAGCGACGAAGCGAAGGAATTTGTCGCCACGAAGGGCTACGACGTGCAATTCGGTGCCCGACCGCTGAAACGAGCCATCCAAAACCATATCGAAGACCTCGTCTGCGAGCGAATCATCGACGGCGAACTGGCCGAAGGCAGCGTCATCAGCGTCGAAAAGAACCCCGAAAAAGAGGAACTTCAGTTGAATGAAATAAAACCCATCGGAATATGAAAAAACACTGCCTTTTCTGCACCGCCATCGCCGCCCTGCTCCTTCTGAGCACGACGACACAAGCCCGACAATGGACACTTCGCGAATGTATCGACTACGCGCTGCAAAACAACATTTCGCTCCAGAAAACGCGACTGGCGAAACTTGGCGCACAGGAAGACATCTGGCAGAGCCAAGCCGCGCTACTGCCCTCGCTCAGTGCCTCGACGGGTCACAGTGTGGCGTTTCAGCCGTGGCCAGAAACGGGTCGTGCACAGGTGCAAAACGGCTATGTGCAACAGAGCGTCGATAAGGTGTTTTATAACGGCAGTTACGGCGTGAGTTCCAATTGGACGCTGTGGAACGGCGGACGACTCAAGGGCAATGTCGAACTCAACGAACTGGCCGCCCTGCAAGCCGAACTCGACTCGGCCACGACCGCCAACTCCATCCAAGAGCAAATCGCCCAACTCTACGTGCAGATTCTCTATTCCGCCGAGGCCATCAAAGTTCATCAGATGAGCCTCGAAACCAGCCAGAAAAACGAGGAACGCGGCAAGGCATTCGTCGAAGTCGGGAAAATGAGCCGTGCCGACCTCGCCCAACTGACCTCGCAACGCGCTCAGGACGAATACCAGATTGTCGATGCCGAGAGCAACCTGCGCAACTACAAACGCCAACTGAAACAACTGCTGCAAATCACCGACGACGACGATTTCGACGTCGCCATCCCCGAAACCACCGACGAAATGGCGCTGCAAGCCATTCCGACACTCGCCGAAGCCTACGCGATGGCTCTCGGACGGCGGCCAGAGATTCGCAACGCCGAAGTAGGCATCAAAACCAGTGAACTCAACATCAAAATGGCGAAGGCGCAACGGCTTCCGACGATCGGCGTGAGCGGCAGTGCTGTGACCAACACCACCTCGATGAGCAGCAATGCGTGGGGGTCGCAGTTGAAGAACAATTTCAACATCGGCGCAGGCTTCAATGTCAGCATTCCGCTGTTCGACAACCGCGCAGCCAAAACCGCCGCCAACAAGGCGCAGTTGCAGAAAATGAACTACGAACTCGACCTGAAAGACAAGCAAACCGCGCTCTATGCAACCCTCGAAAACTACTGGCTGCAAGCCGTGACGAACCAAAACAAGTTCCGTGCGGCGCAGGTGGCGACCGAGAGCGCGAAAACGAGTTTCGAAATGCTCAGCGGCAAGTTCGACGAGGGCCTCATCAACATCGTTGAACTGATGCAGGGTCGCGATGCCCTCTTGCAAGCACAGCAAAACGAATTGCAAAGCAAATACCTCACCATCCTCAACATCGATATGCTGAAATTCTACGAAACGGGGGAGTTGAAGTGACGGTTGGGGTTAATAATGAACAAAAATATGTAGTATGAAACGGTTGATAATTATTCTTTTTTCCTTCCTACTCGTGGCTTGCACGACAAAGATTGATAGGATATGGCAACGCACAGATAGCACTGCCAAAGAGAATTATCAAGAAGATGAATTGGACGAATCAGACAAGAGTTATTACAGAGCGGGAATAGTAACCCTTCTTTTCCTTTTTGCGTTTAGTGCGACGGGAATGTATGCTTCTCTTATGTTTCTTCACCAAAGAACGAAAAAACAGAATCGAAACAACCGTTTCAGAGTTAAAAATGCAAGGTTGGAAAAACTTTTGACAGCCCAACAAGCTGAAATCGAAGAGAGTTATGAACAATCCAAGCAAAATGCTGTTTTGGCACAAGAAATAGAACAATTGAGGACGCAAATCAAGTACTTTCAGACAAAACTGACCGACAAAATTACGGAAAGAGAACAATTGTTTTATGATAGCGATATTTATTCTTATTTCTCATCGTTCAAAGATGATAAATTCAACCACGAAGCCCCAACAAAAGAAGATTGGAAAAAGATGATTTCCTCATTCCGAAAAACTTTCCCGAATTATTACAAATTCATCGCTGAGGAAAATAGCCTCACACTCGACCAATTGAAAGTTTGCATTCTCATCAGGCTTTTCTATCCAGTTTATACGATGCAAAGGATTTTAGATGCTGACAGTAACCGCATCACTCGAATCAAACGGCAAACCAACAAAAAACTTTTCGATGAAGACTCTGCTGCATCTCTCGAAAACAACCTGAAAAGACATCAAAACGAGAGAGTGTAGGCAAAGTGTATATTTTTTATGAATCTAATTGAAAATCAATTATTTACATTTTTCAAAAATCAAAAAGTGTAGGCAAAGTGTAGTTATTTTTATGAAAAAAAATTGGGAGGCGAATTGTTTTTATTGTAATTTTGCGGAAGAAAACCAAAACCAAAGAAAACCATGGAATCAAGTATCCGACTCTCAAGCATTGTCATTTATCGCATCGTTTTCGCGGTAATTTTCGCGATTCTCAGCCTCGCACAAGCCACCGCCAAAGACTACAACCATCCCGTTCAGGGTGTTGTTTTCGACAGTTTTTCCGAAGACGGACTGCCTGCCCTCGTTACGTTGATGACCGCCGACAGCGTGGTTATCGACACAATGACCGCACGAGTCGGCGAATATCTGTTCAGCGCCTATCCCCGTGCCGCCGACTATCAGTTTACGATTCAGAAAGTGGGTCGCTACATCGTGAAGGCGGAAATGAAGGGCTATATCGACGCTTACGTGAACTTCGAGTTGCGCAGCAACCGTGAGCAGTTTATCCGCGTGAAACCGCTTCGGATGATGAAAGCGTATCACGACCTGCCCGAAGTGAGCGTGAAGGCCACGAAAATCAAAATGGTGATGCGGGGCGACACGATTGTCTATAACGCCGACGCGTTCAACTTGGCCGAGGGTTCGATGCTCGACGCACTGGTGCGCCGGTTGCCGGGCGTGCGGCTGACGAGGGAGGGGGAAATTTTCGTGAACGGCAAGAAAATCGAGAGCCTGCTCGTGAACGGGCGCGACTTTTTCAGCGGCAGTCCGCAGGTGGCGCTGCAAAACCTGCCGGCCTACACGGTGAGCAAAATCAAGGTGTATGACGAGGCCGGAGCCGCCTCGCGCATCATGCAGCGCGACATGGGCGACAAGCGGTATGTGATGGACGTGAACCTGAAAAAGGAATACGCCAAGACCTATATCGGCAATGCCGAGGCGGGCTATGGCACGGAAAATCGCTACCTGGCGAAGGCTTTCGGCATAAAAATGTCGGACAAGGAATGGGTGATGGGGTCTGCCAGCATCAATAATTTGAGTGACTACCAACAAGTTCAGTTCGACCAAAGTGTTGCTGGCGGCGAATGGGCGTGGAAATCGCCCACAACATTCGACGGGCAGATCACTTTCCGCGAGGCAAATTTCGGTTACAATCGAATTTTTGACAGGCAAAACTGGCTTGGCGGCGGCGTCACACTGAACCATACCGACGGCGACAACGAGTCGCGCACGAATACGCAGACCTATCTGCCCGAGGGCGATTCATTCCAACAGCAGCAAAGCCATTCCACATCGAAATCGACATCGCTCAAAGGCAGTCTCAATCATCATTTTGAAAAAGGTGTCGCTTTCAATTGGAGCGATTTCAGCCTGCAATACATTCGAAACAAAAATCTCAGCCATTCCACCCAGACCACAAGCGACTCGGCTTCGGTGCTCAACGAAATGCTGACGCGAGGCTCTTACGAAAATCAAAGAATCTTTGCCGACGGTTCCATCAGCGGCGGTGCGAAAATCATCGCCGATATGCTCCGATGGAGTTTCAGTGCCAACTACGACCGATTCACCGCCGACCGCTTCTCGCTCAACGACATTCAATACACCAACGGCCAGACGCCGCGCGACTTCCGCAATACCTACGGCGACAACAGCCATCAGCAGTGGAACATCAAGGCGAACACCAAGTACGAAATCTGCTGGCCCGACAAGAAAATCACGCCCGAATACGAATACAATTACAAGTACAACAAAACCTCGAATATGCTCTATCGGCTGGACAGGCTCGCCGACTGCGATTCCACGATTTGGGATATGCTGCCGTCGGCCCGAGAAGCCCTCATCGACGTGCTCGACCGCCCCAACAGCTACGATTTCCACGAATACCAAAACCACCACCGCTTCAAGGTTGCCGTGACTTCGGGAAAAGAATATTCCAATGACGAAAAGAAAGGCTTTGTGACATTCTGGCGACTGACACTTCCGCTGCACATCGCACATCAGAACCTTTATTACAACCGCCTCGGACGGCACGATGTGTCGCGCCGCGCCACGTTTTTCGAGCCGGAACTGAAAGTCGAGGGAAACCTCGCAGGCATCAATTGGGAGTTCAATGGCGGCATTTCATCGTCGATTCCCGATATGACGATGCTCGTCAATTACCGCGACGACACCAATCCGCTCAACATCCGGCTTGGCAACCCCGACCTGCGCAATCAGCACAACTACAGCGCATCGCTCTACCTTCGGCGTTGGATAAGCAGCCATCAGCAATCATACTGGATGAACATCGGCTACAACCAACAGGACAACGCCGTCGCCTACGCCACCGAGTTCGACAAGACGACCGGCATCTCGACGGTGCGACCCGTCAGCGTGAACGGCAACTGGAGCACCAACGCTACCCTCGGCTTCTCGCGTGCGCTCGGAAAGACCGACAAGTTCACCATCAACAACCAACTGCGCTACAACTATAACCACAACGTGGATATGGCGATGGTGTCGGGTATGGCCGAGAGCCAGCGCAGTATCGTCAACAACCACCAGTTCAGTGGCAATGTCAAACTCAACTACCGCCCCAACGACAACTACGAGTTCACGCTGCATGGTGGCGGCACCTATTATCTTGTGAGCAGTCGTCGTGAGGGCTTCGACCCCATCCATGCCGGCGACTATCAAGTCGGCTTCAACACCACGCTGAACCTGCCCGCGAAGTTCCAGTTCACCACCGACCTGACGATGGAGGCCAGCCGAGGCTATCAGCACGAGGAAATGAACAAGACCGACTGGATTTGGAACGCCCAGCTCACGCGCAGTTTCCTCAAAGGCAGTCTCATCGCCAAACTGAAGGGCTACGACATCCTGCAACAGATTGAAAACACGCGCTACAGGATGAATGCGCAGGGCCGCACCGAGTCGTGGCACAACGGCATTCCGCGCTACGTGATGCTCTCGCTCTCGTGGCGGTTTAATGTCGTGCCGAAAGGGAAAAATTGACCTGATATGATTGACTGCACTGATGCAAGAGCATCGGTGGCGTGATATTGTCGTTAAATTGTTAAAAATATCAAAAATACAATACTTTTTATCGTGTTTATTTTACATTTTGAAAAGTTTTTATTACTTTTGCGGCGTGATTATCAAAAACTATTGTTACAAAAATCACGCTCAAACAAAATGTAAAACCCTTTTAAAGTAAAAAACGATGAAAACAAATCATTTATTTCCGCACCGTTTCAAATGGATTGGCTGGTGTCTGTTCGTGCCTTTTGCACTATTATTCTTCGTCGCTCCCATTTTCAGCGAAGCCTTCGACGACAACCTCATCTCGTTTCCCACACTCAGCATCGGCGTGAAAGCACTCGACGGATTCCGCCTCGAAGGAAATGAAATGGGATTCACGGCTGCCTTCGAACGACAGGACATGTTCCACGAAATTTGCATCATCGCCATGTCCGTAGCCCTGCTTTTCATCGCCTTTGCCCGCGAAAAAGACGAGGACGAATACGTGGAACACCTGCGACTACACTCTTTCGTGTGGGCCATCAAAGCCAATACCATTCTGCTCATTCTCGGCACATGGCTCTTCTTCGGCGGCCTTTATCTATGGTTCATTCTATTCTGGCTCATCTCGCTATTTCTCATCTACATTGCGAAATTTCAATGGGAACTGCATCTGTTCAGAAAGGGGGCAGACGATGAAAAATAACATTCGTGTGGAGCGTGCCATTCTGCGCATGACACAGCAGCAACTCGCCGAACACATCAGCGTGAGTCGTCAGACCATCAACGCCATCGAAGCAGGGAAATACGTGCCCTCGACGGTGCTCGCACTGAAAATGTCGCGAGTTTTCGGAAAGCCCGTCAATGAATTTTTCATGCTTGAGGACACCGACTGAGTCGTTTTGAGTAAAAGAAGTTACTTTTTTGACAGAAAATGACAAAAAATGTTGTTTTCTATCAAAAAAATGACTAATTTTGTCAGCGAGAACCATCGAACAGACATTTTATGAACGAGTTAGCCGTATTCAAGAACATTTAAGAAACAATCAAAAAAATATGAAATTCATTTCTAAGACCTATCTGTTGAGACTTTTTTTCGTTCTTTCACAGTTAAGCCCCCTTGCTTGTTTTGGACAAGAACCCATTTGCAACCAAATATCTGAAATCACTGACAGCGTACCCGACGGCATCTTCTTCCGAATCAGTGGTGGCGGCCTCGCCGAGCCGTCGTACATTCTCGGAACCCTGCACACCATTCCTGGCGATTTCGTACATCGCATCCCCGGTTTCCACGAGGCCGCCAACAGCGTACAGCAGTTCATTTTTGAGAGAGATCTCGCATCCACGCTACGGCAGATTCCGCTATTACAGGACACAACCTTCTTAAATTCCCTCACTATACGCAACGACAGTCTGTTCCGCTACGAAGGGTGCGACTCGTTGCACAATCCCTACATTGAGGACTTGGAGCCGTCCTTGTACCAACTCGTCTGCCGTACGATGACGAAAGATTTTGATATGGCGGACTTCTATATGCACTCCGCAACGCATAACACGACATGTCTCCAGCAGCAGTATTTCGTCGCAATCAAACGACTTACGTCCGAAATGGGCGTTCCATTACAAAGAATTGACTACCCCATAGACTTTTATGTGGCAGATTCTATAGCCCGACCTCGCGATGCAAGCATCGTCGAACTGGACACAGCTTTCGTATTCGCCAATCCGGACAGCACCTACACGAAATTCCTCGCCGATGAAAACGCAGGTCTGCACGACCGCAAGTTTTACTCCGCCACGTTAGTGAACAATGTGCACTATTATTGGTTGATGCTGTACGCCACGCGCCTATACTGCGAACACTATTTCCGCTACGAAGGCCGTGCGACGATAGGAAATATGAATGAACAATCAGAGCAGAAAATTTTCGTTGAACGCAATGCGTTGTGGAGCCAACGACTTCCTGCTTTACTTCAGCAGAATTCCAGTCTTGTCGTCGTTGGTCTTGGGCATCTTTTCGACCGCAAATCCACACACGGCCTTCTCTCCACCCTTATGCGCGAGGGCTACACCATTGAGGCGCTCGCTGCACCAAACAATTAAACACCTGCGAGATTCCTCACGACTTCGCCTCCGACAACGAGACCGCAGGCTGCAGGGACGAAGGCACAGGAGGGAAGGGGCCGTTTTTCTCCTCTTTGGCTACTTACTCCTGACTCCTTACTCCCCAACTCCTGAACGGGGGCTTCCTCGCTATACACCACCTTGAAATGCTCGATGCCCTCCTTTCGCAGCGTTTTACGCAACACTTTCGCCAAGGGGTCCACACTCGTTTTTGAGATGTCGCAGACGCGGAAAGCAGTCGGATTGAGCTTGTTGGCGGCGCCCATACTCGAAATCACGGGTACTTGCAGGCGGTGGCAGCGGCGGATAATCTCCATTTTCGCCTTCACCGTGTCGATGCAATCGACTACATAGTCGAACTGCGCGAGGTCGATTTCGGCGGCATTCTCGGGCAGGTAGAACAGCGGGAACGTCTGCACCTCGCAGTCGGGGTTGATGTCGCGGATGCGCTCGGCCATCACCTCGACCTTCAGCTGTCCGACGGTGGAATGAAGGGCGACTATCTGGCGGTTGAGGTTCGAAAGGTTCACGCGGTCGGGATCGACCATCGTAATCGTCCCTACCCCACTCCGCGCCAGCACTTCAACGACGTATCCACCAACGCCGCCCACGCCAAAAACGACCACGCGCGATGCGCGCAGCCGTTTCATGGCTTCCTGGCCGAGCAAAAGCTCAGTTCTCGTAAATTGATTTTCCATCAAGGTTCAATGTTCAATGTTGAATCATTTCCACCGACCGCTTCAGGAACGCATCGAGCGCAGCTCCTTTCAGCATACCGTTTTGCAGCAGTGCGAGGTCGATGAGCTGGTGAACCACGCTGTTGTCCTTCGCATAGTCGGCCAGCACGGCGTTTTTCTTGTCTTTCTGTTCGTTGACGGCTTTCTCGGCCTCGGCCTTCTGGTCTTTGTCCTCCTGCGTCAGCTCGTCGTATTTCTTCTTGTCTTGAGCCTGACGGATGGCGGCCAGACGCGCCTCCTGCCCTTTCAGTTCGGCAAGAATCGGCTTTAAGGCTTCCGAAGTGGCCGATTCGGTGTCGGCGAGCACCTTTTTCACCAGTTCGTGGTCGGCGTTGAGCACGATGGAGAACATATCGGGCATCTGCGCGTAGAATCCCATTCCGCTCTGGAAGCGGCTCATGTCCTTCATTCGGCGCATATATTCGCTCTGCGTGATGACCACGGGCTGCATCTTTTCGCCCAGCGACTGCACCTCTACGCTGAACTCCGTCTTGTCGATTTTCGGCATCTGCGACTTAAAGACCTCTGACAAACTGTCAGTCTGCTCCTCGCTCAACTCCGTTTTCTTCGCGTCTTCCTTCACGATGAGGCGGTCGATGATGTCGCCATCGACGCGCGTGAAGCGGCTCTTTTCGAGCTTCTGTTCGAGCATCTGCGCCACGGGCGTGTCGAGTTGTCCGTCGAAGAGCAACACGCTGTAGCCGCGCTGTTTGGCCGTTTCAATGTAGCTGTACTGCTCTTCCTTGTTGTTGGCGTAGAGATAGACGAGCGTGCCGTCTTTGTCGGTCTGTTCGCCCTTGATGAGCGTCTTGTATTCGTCGAAAGTGAAGAATTTTCCATCGACATCCTTCAACAGCGCGAAATCCTTGGCGCGGTCGTAGAAATCGTCTTGCGAGAGCATTCCGTAGTTGATGAAAATCTTCAAATCGTCCCATTTTTCCTCGTATTCCTTGCGGTTTTCGCTGAAAATCGACTTCAGACGGTCGGCCACTTTCTTCGTGATGTAGGTCGAGATTTTCTTCACGTTGGCATCGCTCTGCAGATAGCTTCGCGACACGTTCAGCGGAATGTCGGGCGAGTCGATCACGCCGTGGAGCAGCGTCAGGAACTCGGGCACGATGCCTTCCACCTGGTCGGTGACGAAGACCTGATTGCAATAGAGTTGGATTTTGTTCTTCTGCAGGTCGATGTTCGACTGGATGCGCGGAAAATAAAGGATTCCCGTGAGGTTGAAGGGGTAATCGACGTTCAGGTGAATCCAGAACAGCGGCTCGTCCATCTGCATCGGGTAGAGCGTACGGTAGAACTGCTTGTAGTCGTCGTCCTTCAGCGTCGAAGGTGCCTTTGTCCACAGCGGTTCCACGTTGTTGATGATGTTGTCCTCGGCGGTATCGACCATCTTCTTCTCCTCCGATGACCATTCCTGTTTCTTGCCGAAGGCGATGGGCACAGCCATAAACTTGCAAAACTTGTTGAGCAGACCCTCGATGCGCTGCTTTTCGAGAAATTCCTTGCAGTCGTCGGCGATGTGGAGGATGATGTCGGTGCCGCGGTCCTCGCGCTCAGCATCTTCGATGGTGAACTCGGGGCTTCCGTCGCACGTCCAGCGCACGGCCTGCGCGTCGTCTTTGTAGCTCTTGGTCACGATTTCCACTTTTTCGCTGACCATAAAGGCCGAGTAGAAACCCAGCCCGAAGTGGCCGATGATGGCGTTGGCCGAATCCTTGTATTTGTCGAGGAAGTCCGTCACGCCCGAGAAGGCAATCTGGTTGATATACTTGTCGATTTCCTCCGCCGTCATACCGATTCCGTGGTCGCTGAACGTCAGTGTTTTCGCCTTCTCGTCGAGGCTCACGCGCACGGTCATGTCGCCCAGTTCGCCCTTGAAATCGCCCTTGTCGGCCAGTGTTTTCATCTTCTGCGTTGCATCAACGGCATTCGACACCATCTCACGCAGGAAAATTTCGTGATCGCTGTAGAGAAACTTTTTGATGACGGGGAAAATGTTCTCAGTCGTAACCCCGATGTTACCTTTTTGCATAGTGTTTTTTATTTATTTGTTCGATTTTTCTGCTGATTCTCTTGCAAAATTTGTGCCAAAAGTATTTTTCGCGATTTTCTGCCCGAATCTTTTGGAAAATCAACTTTTTCCGTAATTTTATATTTTAATAGATTTTTTTAATTTTAGTATAGAAAAAATCTGTTGTCTAAAATATTTTTTTATCGTATCTTTGCAATCGAATATTAAACAAATCATTTATTTCATTCATTAAAAAAAAATAATTATGGAAACAAACAACATTATTCAGATGCCACGCATCGGTGACGCAGCCCCTCAGTTCAAAGCTGTTACAACACAAGGTGAAATCAATTTTCCATCCGACTATAAGGGAAAGTGGAAAATCCTGTTCAGTCACCCTGCAGACTTCACACCTGTCTGCACATCAGAGTTTATGACTTTTGCCTCAATGGCACAAGATTTTGAAAATCTCAATTGCCAGCTTGTCGGTCTTTCTGTTGACGGCCTGCACAGCCACATCGCTTGGCTTCGTACCATCAAGGAAAAGATTGACTGGAACAACCTGAAAGGCATGGAAGTGAAATTCCCACTCGTGGTAGACATCACAATGGACGTCGCACACCTGTATGGCATGATTCAGCCAGGCGAAAGTTCAACATCAGCTGTTCGTGCGGTATTCTTCATCGATCCGGAAGACAAGATTCGTACAATCATGTACTACCCCCTCTCGCTGGGACGCAATTTCGATGAAATCAAACGCGTACTCATCGGACTGCAAACAGTTGACAACTTTGGCGTAGCACTGCCTGCCGACTGGCGACCAGGCAAGGAAGTGATCGTTCCGCCTGCAGGCTCATGCGGCATTGCCAAAGAACGAATGGAAGGTTCCGACAAAGACTTGCACTGCTATGATTGGTTCTTCTGCACACGTCAGATTTCCAAAGAAGAAGTAGAAAGCAAACTTGGAAAATAACCCATTACCACTAAATACTATTAATTGAAAGGGGGGCTGGCTTTTTCATAGTCAGCTCCCTTTTTATCGTTCCCTTTTTCTATTTTCTATTTTCAAATCTCTTTTCACCTAAATTTCTACTAAAATTGGCGAATACAATCACTAAATTCGGTAGAAATTTGGTGAATTGGGATGTTTTTCCTAATTTTGCGCCCTATGGAAACGCAAGAACGACTCTGGAACGCGAACTACTGGAAGGTGATGACGGCGAATTTCTCGATGGCATTTTCCTTCTATTTGCTTACGCCACTGCTGCCGCTCTACCTCAGCGAGAACTTCAGCGCTACGAAGGATATGATTGGACTCGTGCTGTCGGGTTACACGCTCACGGCACTGCTTGTCAGACCGTTCAGCGGCTACGTGGCCGATAGTTTTCCACGGAAAAAAGTGCTGCTCGTAAGCCTGTTTGTCTATTTCCTGTTTTTCGGAACCTATCTGCTGGCCTCGACGCTGCTGCTTTTCGCCATCGTCAGGACGCTCCACGGTGCTCCATTCGGCTCGGCAAGCGTCGCCAACAGCACAATGGCCATCGACGTGCTACCGTCGTCGCGGCGAAACGAGGGCATCGGCTACTACGGACTGAGCAACAACATCGCAACGGCCATCGCACCGACAGTCGGCATTTTCGTCTATCGCTATTTCCACAATTTCGACCTGCTTTTCTGGATGGCTTTTGCCATCGCCGCACTCGGATTTTTTGTCAATACGACGATTCAACCACGCGAACGGCAGATTTTGAAGGATAAAAAAGCCATTTCACTCGATCGATTTTTCCTTGTGAAAGGGTGGATGCTGGCGGTGAATATGATTTGCTTCGGCCTCTGCTACGGCGTTTTGAGCAACTATCTCGCCATCTACGGCAAGGAAACGATGGGCATCACAACGGGCACAGGAACGTTCTTCTTGTTGCTCTCGCTAGGTTTGATTCTTTCGCGACTGCAAGGCGTGAAGGCACTGCGAAAGGGCCGACTGACGCACAACGCTAGCGAGGGAATCGCAATTTCGACGGTCGGCTACGCGCTGTTCGTACTCGTGCCCCACGAGGTGGGCTACTACGGCTCGGCGTTGCTCATCGGACTTGGCAACGGCCATATGTGGCCCGCGTTTCAGAATATGATCATCAGCATCGCCAACAACAACGAGCGCGGAACGGCCAATTCAACGCTGCTCACGAGTTGGGACCTCGGTGTGGGTCTCGGCGTGTTGATGGGCGGTTTTGTGGTCGAATTTTTCGACTACACGACGGCTTTCTGGTCGATTGTCGCCGTCCACGTTGTCGGATTATTGCTCTTTTTCGCCGCCACAAAAAAATTCTTCCTGCTCCGTATGGCACGAAAACAGGAAGAAATTTCAAATTCTTAAAACGCCGTTCAACCTTCCTTGAACGACACCACTCGCGAGAGTTCGTCGTCGAAATAGAACGTCTGAAGAATCGTGTCTTTTTCGATGCGATATTTCACGCGGATAAAGAGCAATTTTTTCGTTTTTGCGTCATCAGAAAAGTCCAACGGCTGCTTGAAACGACTGTCTTTCGCGCCCTTTTCACGCATCAACTGGAAAAGTGAGTCGCTGACAAAAGTCGTCGAATCGAGGCGCGAGAAATCCATCACCTTGAAGTCGTTTTCGACCAGATTTTCTTTCAAAAAATCCTTCACCATCGACTCCGCCTTGCTCTTCTCGCGATTGCAGCCAGTGAAAGCCATTGCCACCACAAGGGCGACAATGGCTACGAGCGTTTTCTTCATTTCTTCGGAATATTTTTCAAGATTTCGAGCAGGTGATCCCACACCATTTGCACGGTCGGGATGTGCAGGCGCTCGTCGGGCGAGTGGACACCGCGCAGCGTCGGGCCAAACGACACCATATCGAGGTTCGGATACTTCTCCGAGAACAGTCCACACTCAAGTCCAGCGTGGATTCCGAGCACTTTCGGCGATTTCTTGAAGAGTTTTTTGTAGGTCTCGACGGTCAGCGCGGTCAGTTTGCTGTCGTGACGCATCTTCCAAGCGGGATAGCCCTCGCCCTGCACCACCTCGGCACCTGCGAGTTGGAACACAGCCTTGATCGTGGCAGCCATATTGTCGAGCGCACTCATCACATTCGAGCGATGCGAGCAGACGACTTTCACGCTGTTTTCGGTCGTGACAATGCTGGCGACGTTGTTCGACGTCTCAACGAGCCAAGCGATTTCCTCGTCCTGACACATCGCGAAAATACCATTGTCGGCGGCCTGCATCACTTGCACGAGGCGCGTGCTCACCTCAAGCGGAAGAACGGGCTCTGCATCGGCACTTTCCATCGAAAATTCCATCGATTTTTCCGTCACGTGGTATTCTTCCTCGACCTGCGCCGTGAAGACGTTCCAATCGGCCTTCACTTGGTCTTTTTTGTCGGCGGGAACGGCGAAAACGGCCATACCGTCGCGAGGAATCGCGTTGTGCAACTTACCCGCGTTGAACTGGGCGAGGCGCAGTCCGTAGCGTTCCTGCGTCTGATAGAGGAAGCGAGCCATCGTCTTCACGGCATTGGCGCGTTTCTTCTCGATATCGCCACCCGAGTGGCCGCCCACGAAGCCCTTCAGCGCGGTCTTCACGAAGAACCAACCCTGCGGTGCTTCCTCGCGCTCGAACTTAAACGTGGCCGTCGTCGTCCGGCCACCTGCGCAGCTGACGAAAATCTCGCCTTCGTCCTCCGAGTCGAGGTTGATGAGCATGTCGCCCGTCATGAATCCGGCCTTCATGCCCTCGGCACCCGTCAGTCCGGTCTCTTCGTCGCGCGTGAAAACACACTCCAGCGGACCGTGCTCAATATCGTCCGAATCGAGGATGGCCAGCTCAATGGCACAGCCGATGCCGTCGTCGGCGCCCAGCGTCGTGCCCTTCGCGCACATCCATTCGCCATCGACATAGGTCTGAATGGCATCCTTGTCGAAGTCGAACTCCACGTCCACCAGCTTCTCGCACACCATGTCCATGTGGCTCTGCAGAATCACCGTGGCGCGGTCTTCCAAGCCCTTCGTGGCAGGCTTGCAGATGAAGACGTTGCCCGTTTCGTCCACCTTCGTCGGCAGGCCGCGGCTCTCGCCAAACTCTTTCAAAAACGCAATCATTTTCTCCTCGCGCTTCGAGGGGCGAGGAATCTCGTTGATGCGTGCGAATTGCTCAAACACGCATACTGGTTTCAGTTCGATTTGGTTCATTATCAATAATTGTTTAGAAGATTGTCTTTTTTGTTCGTTGAATAATTTGTGCAAAAATACAGATTTTTCTTGAAATTGCCAACGATTTACATTTTTTTTTGTACAAATTTGGATAATACCCCAAAAAACAATATCTTTGCGGTCAAAACAATCTAATTACAGAACGATGCATAGAATCAAAATAATCATTTTATTGATATGTATTCCGATGACGCTATGGTCGCAAGGAATTAAAACCTCGGAAGTCGATTTCCCGATTCTCAATGGAAAAATGACATTGCGAGGCGTTTTGTCGGAGCCTGAAAATACACTTCCCAATGCGCCACTCTTGGTGTTGGTGAGTCCGCCACAACCGATAAACAAAGATTACAGCGGTTTTTTCAAAGCATTGTCAGACACGCTGAACAGTTATGGATTCGTTACGTTTCGATATGACAATCGGAATTTTTCTGATACCATCAATGCAAAACCGAACGATGAGCGATTCACCCTTCACGACGGAGCCGACGACTTGCACGATGCGATAACCTTCTTAAAAAATCAGAATCGTCCTATCGCGCTTATCGGACACAGCGAGGGCGGAAGCATTTCCATTGTTGAAACAGCACGAAACGCGGACGTGAAATACCTGCTTTTATTGGCAACCATCGGCCTGCCAGGAGAGCAATTCGGGTATTCGCAACAAATATCAAGACTCGATTTCCTGTCCAACAGATTTACGACACAAGAGATAAACCTATTAAAATACGGTATCTATTATCCTCTTCGCATCCTGGCAAACAATCCCGACAATGAAATAGCCTTTTCCAAACTTAGAGCTGAGACCCGTAGATTTTACGAGGAAAACAAAACACGAAAACTTGACAAAAAGAACTTTTCAGAAAACTTTTTCGGCGAGGTTCGTGAAGAAAATCTTGTGGAAAAGATAGTCGAAAAGATAGTCGAAAAATGGGAGAAAGACAAGCGTGGTTTGGCTTTCTTGCGCTATAATCCTGCGGATTATTTCCCAACCATTAAATGCCCTGTATTCATCGCCTATGCGAAAGACGACAACCTGATGAGATATAAGGAAAATCAAGAAAATCTGGAGCGGATTTTGATGGATAACAGGCACTTCGACTATCACAGCATCGCCATCGACAGCGTCTATCACTCGTTTGAAGATTCGGGTGGAAAGTATCAGCCACTTATGCCGAATTTTGTTCACATCCACAGGCAAAACAAGAACTATCAGGCTGGAAAAGGCTTTTCAAAACTCTGCAAACATATTGTTGAATGGATAGAGGATAAAAATGTTAAAATACCAGAGAGATAATGATTATTTCGACTTGAAAATCTAAAAAATGCGAATCTTTTGCAAAGGTTCGCTTTTTTTTGTACCTTTGCACCGCAAATTCAAAGAAAAATGATTGAAACCCTGCTCATCAGCCTGATCATCATTGCCATTGCGATGGCATTGTTGCTCGTGAAAGTGCTTTGGAAGAAGGACGGACGGTTCTCCTCGCAGCATATTCACGACAGCGAGGCGATGCGCGAACGTGGCGTTCACTGCGTCATCGACCAAGACCGCGAGGCACGGCAGAAGGGCGGGGCTTTCTGAAAAGGTAAAAAGGTAAAAAAATAAAAAGGTAAAACGTTAAAAACTAAATGGATATTAAAACAATGAACAAGAAGAATTTTTTCCGAATGATGGCCGTTGCCGCAGTGGCAAGCGTCGCCATAACATCGTGTGACAAATCGACTCCGAAAATGGACGAGAAAGGTGCTGAACAGCAGGCTCCCGTGGAACTGAAAATTGCCTTCGTCGAGGTCGATTCGATTATGACGCAGTACACGTTCTGCAAGGACTACACGCAGATTCTGCAAAAGAAGGGTCAGAACATCCAAAACACGCTTGCCGCCAAGCAACGCTCGCTGGAGCAGGCTGCCGCCAACTTCCAACAGAAACTGCAGCAGAACGCCTACACGCGCGAACAGGCCGAGGGCATCCAGGCCAGTCTTCAGAAGCAGGCTGCCGACCTCGACGTGCTCAACCAGCGTCTGAGCAACGAGTTCCAGACCGAGACCGACAAGTACAACAACGCCCTGCGCGACTCGATTCAGCACTTCCTCGCACGCTACAACAGGGACAAGAAGTACAGCCTCATCCTCAGCAAGGCTGGCGACAACTTGCTCTACGCCGACAAGGCTTTCGACATCACCGCCGAGGTCATCGCTGGACTGAACAAGGCTTACAAGCCTGCCAAGAGCGAAACCGCCAAGAAAGAAACGGCTGAGAAGAAAGAGGAAGCCACGCCCGCCAAGAAATGACGAAACGAGAGCGCTACGCGTACATATTAGATTATTTTCGCGAGCAAATGCCCGTGGTGACAACGGAGTTGGAATTTGGCAGTGCCTTCCAACTCCTTTGTGCCACTTTGCTCAGTGCACAATGCACCGACAAGCGCATCAATCAGGTGACACCGGCGCTTTTCGCCCGATTTCCTGATGCGAAATCGATGGCGAAGGCCGAGCCAGAGGAGGTTTTCGAGTATATCCGCAGCGTGAGCTATCCAAATTCGAAAGCGAAGCACCTCGTGGAAATGGCACGGATGGTGGTGAGCGACTTCGGCGGCGAAGTGCCGAGCGATATGGACGACCTCGTGAAACTGCCGGGCGTGGGTCGCAAGACGGCGAATGTGATGCAGGCGGTGTGGTTCGGACGCGCTGCGATGGCGGTCGATACGCACGTTTTCCGCGTGAGCCATCGACTCGGACTCGTGCCTGCGTCGGCCAACACACCGTTGAAGGTCGAGCAGGAACTGATGAAAAACATCCCTGCCGATGACGTTCCCGACGCCCACCACTGGTTGCTGCTGCACGGTCGATACATCTGCACCTCGCGCAAACCGCATTGCGAAAAGTGCCCGTTCGACGAGATTTGTCCGAAGAAAATGTGAAGTGTGGAGTGTGAAATGATATAAGATAATGGAAGCGAAAAGAATTTTAAACTACCTGCGCGACATCGCCGCGAACAACAACCGACCGTGGTATCTCGAGCACAAGGCTGAATACGACGCTTGTCGAAAAAGTTTCAACGACGGCATCGCGAAGGCCATCAACCGCATCGCCGAGTTCGACGACGAAGTCGCCCATCTGCAAGTGAAGGACTGCGTCTATCGCTTCAACCGCGACACGCGCTTCTCGCCCGACAAGTCGCCCTACAAGCGGCATCTCGGCGGCTACATTTGCGCGAAAGGGAAGAAATCGCTGCGCGGCGGCTACTACATCCATTTGGAACCCGGGAATTGCCTTTTGGCAACAGGAAGTTACTGGCTTCCGACGAACATTCTGACCTCGTGTCGCAACGAAATCATGGCCAACATCGACCGATGGCTCGAAATCGTCGAGAATTCCGAATTTGTCCGTCTTTTCGGTCGCGTGGGCGAAGGACAATGGCCCGAATTTTCCACCAACGAGAGCGAAGAAAACGCCCCATCGACCGCCACCGAGCGCGGCTTCGGTCTGTCGATGCTGAAAACCTGTCCATCGGGTTTCCCACGCGACTACGAGCACATCCGCTACCTTCGTATGAAAGATTACTGCTGTTGGCATCAGGTCGATGACACGTTTTTCGAGGGCGACAAGTGGCTCGACAAAGCCGTCGAAATCTTCAAGGTCGCCAAGCCAATGATGGACTTCATGAACGCCGTCATCGACGATTACGAATAAGATTTTACTGAAAAATCGACATAAAAAATCCCGAAAGTTCATCACCTTCGGGATTTTCTTCGTATTAACTCAAATTGTTTATTTCACTTTCTCGACGATAGCCTTGAACGCCTCGGGGTTGTTCATGGCGAGGTCGGCCAACACCTTGCGGTTGATTTCGATGCCAGCCTTCGCGAGTTTACCCATCAGAACCGAGTAGCTGATGCCCTCTGCGCGTGCGGCAGCATTGATACGCTGAATCCACAGCGAACGGAAAGCGCGCTTCTTGTTCTTGCGGTCGCGGTATGCGTAGGTGAGACCCTTCTCCCAAGTGTTCTTGGCGACGGTCCAAACGTTTTTACGAGCTCCAAAATAACCTTTCGTGAGCTTCAGGATGCGAGTTCTACGTGCCTTCGAGGCAACATGATTTACTGATCTTGGCATAGTTTTCTTCTTTTAAAAGTTCAACAAAAGGTTTACATTAACGCAGTCCGAGCATTTCACGAACTTGTTTCTTGTCACAGGTGTCCACGAGGGTTGAACCACACAGATTTCTCTTCTGCTTCTTGGTCTTCTTCGTCAGAATGTGACTGTGGTAAGCGTGATGACGCTTGATCTTACCTGTTGCAGTGAAGCGGAAACGCTTCTTCGCACTGGATTTTGTCTTTACTTTTGGCATTGTTTTTAAATTTTAATAGTTTAACATTTTGTTATCTAAGCGGCGGCAACGCATATACCGGGCGTTACGCACCTTATTTTTCATTCTTCATCGCTGATTGCTTTCAGCAAATCGGCTCCGCCTTTCGCATTGGCTAGAAGTCCGTTGGCAACAGCATTTTCCTCGGCCTGCTGGTCGGCTGCGGCTTTGGCCTCGGCCTCACGACGCTCGCTGTCGCGCTTCTGCTGACTCTTCTTGGCCACGCCAGCCTTCTTCGGTGCGAGGAAGAGGAACATTTTCTTGCCTTCGAGGCGCGGCAACTGCTCCACTTTGGCGTATTCCTCAAGGTCGTTGGCGAAACGCAGCAACAGCACCTCGCCCTGCTCCTTGAACAGAATCGAACGACCGCGGAAGAACACGTAGGCACGCACTTTGTTGCCGTCTTCCAAGAATTCCTTTGCGTGTTTCAGCTTGAAATTGTAGTCGTGGTCGTCGGTCTGGGGGCCGAAACGAATCTCTTTCACCTCCACCTTCACCTGCTTGGCCTTGATTTCCTTCTGGTGCTTTTTCTGCTGGTAGAGGAATTTTGAATAGTCGATGAGACGGCAAACAGGCGGGTCGGCATTCGGAGAAATCTCCACGAGGTCAACACCCTGCTGGCGAGCCAAGTCAAGGGCCTGTTTGGTGGGCAGGACTTCACTTCCGTTCTCACCCACGATACGCACTTCCCGCACACGAATCTGCTCGTTGACACGGTACTGATTTTTCAATTTGTCGTTCTTCATCAACTGTTTTTTAAGTTTTGCGCGGAGAGAACAGGATTCGAACCTGCGAACCGGTTTTGCCGGTTACACGCTTTCCAGGCGTGCCTCTTCAACCACTCGAGCACCTCTCCAAATCGTACTTGGGCTGAAAGCGGCTGCAAAGGTAGCATTTTTCCTTGAAATAACCAACACAAACATCAATAATTTTTAAAACTTTAATAAAAAAAGCGGAGAATTGGTGCTTTTGCTGCTCAAATCAAGAACTGGTCTATCAGCTTTTGAGAATAAACTGACCGAAAGTAGATATCCGAAATATAATGTTTCGGTATGCTCAATTTTTTACTGCCGTCTTCCGAACAAAAGACAAGATTTTTTTGATTTGCGGTCTTTTTTGCCGGATATGCCTTGGGCTGGTCTTGTCCATCGACTTGCACAAACCGACGCTGTGGAACGTGGATAGCTTTGTTAGTTCCAACTACGAGAACTCCCAAATACTCTTTTGTGGGAAAAGAAGGACCTTCGACCAAAATGCACCATTGCAACTTGACCCTTTGGGGCACTTGAAATTGCTTCCTAAAGAAAGCAAGTGAATTTTTGCTTTTCATCATAAAAATTATTTGAAAATTACGTATAAAAAACTCGGCGGACATTCGCGGTGGTCTGGCGGTCGGCTTCCTCGGGCGTAACGCCGTAGGCCTCGGCGAGGCGATGGAGCACGTGGGCGACGAAAGCGGGTTCGTTGCGCTTACCACGATGGGGCACGGGCGCCATATAAGGGCTGTCGGTTTCAAGAACGATGCGGTCGAGGGGAACGGCGGCTGGCAGGTCGTCGGGCAGGTGGCTTTTCTTGAACGTGAGAACGCCGCCGATGCCGAGCACGAAACGCTCGAAGGTGAGCAGTTCGCGGGCTTCGATTTGATTGCCAGTGAAGCAATGGAATACGCCGCCGGGCAGGTCGTTTTCGTATTTACGCAGGATTTTCACCATTTCGTTCTGTGCCTTGCGACAGTGAATCATCAGCGGCAGACGTGCCTCAACCGACCAGCGCACTTGTTCCTCGAAGGCTTCCAACTGCTCTTGCTCGAACTCGCGACTCCAATAGAAATCGAGGCCGATTTCGCCGATGAAAAGGGGTTGGAAGGGGGAGTGAAGGGGGAGTGAAGGGGATGGATTTTGTGGAGTGTGGAGTGTGGAGTGAGGAGTGAGGAGTGATTTGATTTCGGCAAGCTGTTCGCGCCAGTCGGCTCGGACTTCCTCGGGATGCAGGCCGACCATCGGATAGAGGCGGTCGGGATATTGGCGGCAGAGTTCGAGGATTGCCTTCGACGATTTCAGGTCGATGGCAGGCACGAAAATCTTTTCTACGCTAACCTCGCAAGCGCGTTGGATGACGTCGGGAAGGTCGTCGCGAAATTCTTCGCCGTCTAAATGTGCGTGGGTGTCGATCATTGGAAGGGTTTTTAAGGGGAGTGAAAGGGGAGTGAACGGAGAGTTAATTTTGACGGAACATCATTTCGTTGGCGAAGGCGCGAAGGGCGTTTTTGCGGTCTTCCGACACGCCGACGGCATCGAGATATTTGCGGCTTTCGTCAAAATAGTGGGCGATGCGCTCTTGGGCGAGCCGATCGACACCAATCGCGTTGTAGAGGCGCGTGACGGCCTCGATTTTCTCCTGACGGTCGAATGTTTCGGCACCAATCCAATGGATGAGTTCGGCGCGTTGCTGCTCGTCGGCACGATTCAGCGCATTGATGAGCATAAATGTCTTTTTGTTCGACGTGATGTCGCCGCCGATGGCCTTACCAAACACCGCCGGATCGCCGTAAACATCGAGGTAGTCGTCTTGCAACTGGAAGGCCAGACCGAACTGTTCGCCGAACTTGTAGAGCAACTCGGCATCGCGTTCGTCGGCATCAGCCATCAGTGCGCCCATCTTCGTGGCACAGGCCAGCAAAACGCTCGTTTTCAGGCGAATCATCTCGATGTACTCCTCTTCGCGCACGTCGTTGCGATGCTCGAAATCCATATCATACTGCTGTCCTTCACCAATTTCAAGGGCGGTTTCGGTGAACAGCGAGAGAATCTGCGGCAACTTTTCTGCAGAGCATTGCGCCATCCGCTCGTAGGCCAGCACGAGCATCGAGTCGCCCGAGAGAATGGCCGTGTTCGCGTCCCAACGACGGTGCACGGTCTGGTGGCCGCGTCTGAGGTCGGCATTGTCCATCAAATCGTCGTGCAGAAGCGTGTAGTTATGGTACGTTTCCAAGGCGCACGCCTGCGGAAGAATCGTCGCGGAATCGTCGCGGAAAAGTTCGTACGACAGCAACATCAACACGGGTCGAATGCGCTTGCCACCGAGCGACAACACATATTTAATGGGTTCGTAGAGCGACTTCGGCTGCCGGTCGTAGGGCAACTGCTCCAAATACTGGTTCGTCAGTCTTAAAATTTCGTTTGAATTCTGCATATATTATGGTTATTTCGTAATAAATATCAAAAAAAATATCATCTTAACTCCTTAACTTCTGAATCACAATTGAAACACAATTGGAATCGCCATCATCGTCCGACACGGTTCGTTGTTTTGAATGCCAGGCTTCCACGGTGGCATCAACCGCATCACGCGCATCGCCTCGCGGTCGAGCAACGGGTTGATGGAACGCGCAATTTTCAAATCGCTGACGCTGCCGTCTTTATTGACGATAAACGACACCACCACCCTACCCTGAAGTTTCTGGTTCCGCGCTGCTTCGGGGTATTTCAGGTTCTTCGTCAGCCATTGCACAAACATCGTCATACCGCCTGGAAATTCAGGAATCTGCTCCACGATTCGCACGTCGAGCGGTTTTTCTTTTTCCATCGTCTCCTGCTCAATCGGCTTCGGCTCTTCGGGCACAAAATCCTCCGCATCCACCGTCGCCTGCGAAATCAGTGGGTCTTCCGACTTTTCGAGCGGCTCGGGCGGCGTTTCCACCACCTTGATTTGCTCCGCCACCGTCGGCTGTACCACCATTTCCGGCACTGGCATCAGGTCTTTCTCGTCCTCCCACGGTTGAATCATCAGTTCCTCGGCCATTTCGTCGAGCAACGCCTCGTCGATGTCGTAGTCCGACTCCTCCGACGTCCATTGCAGCGCAACGAACAACGCAGAAAGAGCCACCACCAGTCCCAACACGAATCCCGTGGTGCGCTTCCTCTCCAGATTGGCCTGAGCCGACTTCTTTTGTTCCATTCCGACGAATAATTTCCGTTAACGGCCACAAAGGTACGAAAAAAGTCGGAAGAAGCCTCTTTTTTAACGAATTTTGCACGAAATAACAAGAATATTCGTATCTTTGCAGCGTCAAATTTATAAAAACATTATTTTTTATGATAACGACCTTTAACATCCCATCAAATATGCCTCAAATATATAGTGTAGAAAAGGCAACTCAACGGCATACTGATTATGTCTATAGAGTGATTGAAAAAACGGCTTGCCCCCCCCCTGTAATAAACTCATACTCAATAAGTTACAAGCGCCATTCACAACCCTAAAACGGTTGCGAGTGGCGCTTGTTTATATGTATTTCCTTCAATTATTCGCTATTACCTCAATCTTAGATTATGTCATTAAATAGTTTTCATTTTTGGTTAGTTTTCCCCTTCATTTTCAGTCTTTATTGGCTGATACCTTGTAAATATTCCATTGTCAAAAAATGGTTCCTAATCATCGTCAGTTATTTGATATACATGAATTGGAAACCAGCATTTGCCATCATTCTTTTTTATATTACGGCAATAACCTACATCGGAGGACGAATAGTAGAATGTCGTGGCAAAACAAAAAGCATGGCTTGGGTGTTGGGACTGCTCTCTTTCTTACCATTGATAGTGTTTAAATATTATAATTTCGTCAATACTAATATTACTGCGGGGCTTGAATGGGCTGGGCTACATTTTTCCATGCCTGGATTGAATTGGGCTATCCCAGTTGGCATTTCTTTCTTCACGTTTCAAGCGGTCGGATATTTCTTTGATGTATATTACAATAAAGTTAGGGCGGAAAAGTCATTTACAGACTATGTTTTGTTCGTGTCATTTTTCCCTCATGTGGCCTCTGGACCAATCAGCAAGGCATCAGAATTGCTTCCACAAATAAAGAACCCCAAGCCATTTAACTACGGACAAGGGGTTGCAGGCTTAAAATTACTTCTTTGGGGTATGTTTTTGAAAACGGTCATAGCCGACCGTTTAGGCATATTTGTCAATTTAATATATGGTAATTATGCCACTATGAGCGGTAATGAGTGCTTGTTGGGCTCTTTTTTCTATAGCATGCAAATCTATACTGATTTTGCAGGATATTCCTTCATGGCAATAGGCATTGCAAAACTTTTAGGCTACGATTTAATCAACAACTTCAAACGTCCTTATTTTTCTGTTAGCATCACGGACTTCTGGCGAAGATGGCACATTTCCCTTTCTAGATGGCTAAAAGATTACGTGTACATTCCTCTTGGCGGAAGCAGATGTGGGAGATTTCGCAACTACCTGAATATATTAATAACTTTTTTAGTGAGTGGAATATGGCATGGAGCAAGTTGGACATTTATCGTTTGGGGAATGCTACATGGCATCGCCCAAATCGTTGAAAAGGCATTGCACTTGCAGAAATGCGAAACCAAGTCTATCTGGGTTAGACTATCACGAATTTTCATCACATTTGTATTTGTAAACACATTTTGGATATATTTTAGAATGGCAACGATTACCGACGCTCATTCATTCATCTTCAATATCATTGGCAATTTTTCAGGGAGCATCAATTGGGGACAATACAAATATGCTGTTTTCCTTCTCATTCCAATCGCAAAAAGTATTCACGATGAGTTTTTTCCGTCACGCTTGTTTTTATGCAATCGAATTTTAAGATGGAGTGCCTACGTTTCTCTTTTTGTTATGATTATATTATTCGGAGTTTTAAGTAGTGGACAATTTATTTACGTGAATTTCTAATATGTCAAAATTTATTTTAAAAATAGTCTTATTTTTCTTGCTCGTTTTCGTGTTAGACTACTCAATTGGCTATTGTCTGGATTATATGAATAGTCACCAAAAAGGCAATTTCACGAAAGATTTGTATCACGGAATCATGCAATCTAATGAAGACATATTGATTTTTGGGTCTTCACGGGCAATGAATCATTATGTCCCTAATGTAATCGAGGATTCTTTAGATCTAAGCTGTTATAATTGTGGCTATGCGGGTGAGGGTGCTGTCTTTCATAATGGCCGTATTCGAAAAATTTTACAACGATATAGCCCAAAGCTTATCATCTATGACATTGAACCAAATTTTGACATAGCTATTAGCCCTAACGAGAGATTTCTCGACAGAATAAAACCCAACGCGAACGATAGCTGTGTCAGAAATTATATTAAAGAATTCTCCTACGATGAGTATCTAAAAACATTCTCTCGATTGTACTGCTATAATGCACTATTCTACGATATACTGAAAGGATACTTCACTTTCTCTGATTTATCTCAAAAAGGTTATAGGCCATTGTTTGGTTCTAACGCTAAAAATGCCCCTAATGCAGGAAAATGCACAACTGTAGATTCATTGAAAATGAAATCGATAGAAGAAATCATAAAAACATGTCAAAGCCATGACGTTCCATTGCTTTTCTTTTCTTCTCCAAGATATGGTTGGACTACATCAGAAGAACTTGAATCAGTGAAAGAAATTTGCAAAAAGTATAACACACCCTACTACGATTTTTATTCGAATAATCACATGACTCGAAATGATACATTATTTTTCACCTCTGGTCATTTAAATGACAATGGGGCACATTATTATACTTCAAAAATTATACCTATCATTAAGGGTCATTTACATCAGAAATAATTTTTTTGAAAAAATAAAGCTGTTTTTCCATTCTTTCTTCATTGTTTTTTCGTAATTTTGTGGGCGAAATAAACAAGTTGGAATGAAAAAAACATTATTTATAATATTGCTATTGCTGTCGGCGACCTTTGTCACGGCACAGGAAAGCAGGACGGCATATAATTTTCTGCGGTTGCCCGTGAGTGCGCACGAGGCGGCGCTGGGCGGCGAGAACATTAGCATCATCGCCGACGACGCTTCGATGATTTTCAGCAATCCGGCGCTGCTGGCGAACGTGGCCGACAAGACCATCGGACTGAACTATATGAACTATATGGAGGGCGTGAACACGGCGAGTGCGACGTTCAACCGCGTGGTTGGCGACAAGGCGGCGTGGGCGGTCAGCGGTCAGTTGATGGGCTACGGAACGATGCGCGAGGTGGACGAAAACAACGTGCAGACGGGTGAATTTTCTGCGAAGGACATCGCGCTGAGCGGCTATTTTTCGTATTTCCTGACGGAACGGCTCACGGGCGGCATCACGGCGAAGTTCATCTATTCGAACATCGGTTCGTATAACTCGGCGGCGGTGGGTGTCGATCTCGGATTGAACTACTACAACCCCGAAAACGAATGGTCGGTGTCGCTGGTGGCGAAGAATTTGGGCGGTCAGATCGATGCTTTCGATGACGAATACGACCGTATGCCCTTCGATTTGCAGGCTGGTGTGTCGAAACGGCTCGTGCACACGCCATTGCGCTTCTCGGCCACGCTTCACGACCTCGGCCATTGGGACTACAAATTTATCAAACACGTGGCGCTGGGTGCCGATTTGCTGCTCTCGGAACAGATTTGGGTGGGCATTGGCTACAATTTCCAACGCGCCCGCCAGATGAGCATCCTCTCGTCGATTGACCAAGAGGAGAGCAGCCACGGCGCAGGCCTGAGTTTCGGTGCCGGCCTCACGCTGCAACGCTTCAAACTCGGTGTCGCCTACGGAAAATACCACGTTTCGAGCGGTTCGATACTTGTCAATGCGGCGTATTCCCTTTAACTCCCCCTTTACTCCCCTTTAACTCCCCTTTAACTCCCCTTTAACTCCCTTCAAAAATGAAAAAAATCACCATTGCCATCGACGGATATTCTTCTTGCGGCAAAAGCACGATGGCCAAAGACTTAGCCCGCCGCATCGGTTACGTTTATGTGGATACGGGTGCGATGTATCGCGCCGTGACGCTGTTTGCCCTGCGCAACGGCCTTTTCAACGCCGACGGCAGCGTCATTATCGAGAAATTGGAAAGTCAGATGCCCAACATCGCAGTTTCGTTCCAGTTCAACCAAGCGACGCAGAAGCCCGACACCTATCTGAACGGTGAACTCGTCGAGAAGGAAATTCGCTCGCTCGAGGTCAGCAACCACGTCAGTTTGATTGCCGCCGTGCCATTCGTGCGCGAGGCGATGGTCGAGCAACAGCAGGCGATGGGTCAGGATGGCGGTATTGTGATGGACGGACGCGACATCGGCACGACCGTTTTCCCGAATGCCGAACTCAAAATCTTCGTCACAGCCTCGGCCGAGGTTCGTGCGCAACGCCGCTACGACGAACTCGTGGCGAAAGGAATGCCCGAACCCTACGAGGAAATCCTGAAAAACGTGCAGGAACGCGACTATCTCGACACGCACCGCGAAGTTTCGCCGCTCCGTCAGGCCGACGACGCGCTGTTGCTCGACAATTCAACAATGACCATCGAGGAACAGAACGAATGGCTGATGGAGAAGTTCAGGGCGAAATCTGAAGCGTAAATCGACCTTTTTTTTCACTTAATTTTTCTTCGGCACGAAGCTTTCCCAAGTCTGATCGTCGAAGAAAATTCTGATTTCTGTAATCTGTCGAGGCATTTTGTCAATATTTTTCAAAACAAAAGCCTCGGCATTTTTGGGTAAATATTGTCCGATTGGGCGGTCCTGTTCTTTGGGTGCGACTGAAGTGGGGGAGCTATCAAAATCGAGTTGTGGTTCCATCGATTTGGGGGTCGAATCGGTGGACTGGGGATTTTCTTCGGAGGAAATTTCGTCGGTGTACATCGGACCACGACCAAACATCAACCAGTCGGTCGATAGGGCAGGGATTTTTTGCTTGATTCCTTCGACGATGTTGAGGGTCGGTTTGGTTCGTCCGTTAAAAATGCTACTGAGCGTCGCCGGCGCAATTTGAATAAATTGTGCAAAAGTTTGCTGCGTCATGTGCTGACTTTCCATGATTTTTTTGATTCGATCTTTCATGCTTTTTTCTGTTTAGTCGATTTTTTGCCCCAAAAAGGCGATTTTTCTAAGATTTTACAAAGGTAAAACAAAAATTTTGAATACGCAACAAATGTAACGAAAATTTTGAAAAATAAATTTTGGAAATTGATTTCTGAATATTTGGAAATCTAAATTTGAAAACTGCAAAGAATGGTTTAGAAATAGAAATCTAAATTTCAGCAGAAAATACCTTTTTAAGATTCAGTTGAATGGTAAAAACATAAATAATTGGTTATGATTTAGTTATTTAGCAAAATGATTCGATTTTTTGAGCCTTATTCAATCAACAAATCCAAATCTTTTGAAAAAGTGCAGTGAAAACTTCAAGCAAAGAACATAATTGATTCATAATCAATCATTTATGTTGAAAAAATAAAGTATTATATTTATACATTTCAAAATCTAAATGGTAAATTTAAAAATGAAAATTTAAATTTTCAACATTGTGAATTACCAATCGGCAAGGGGATTCGCAGTTTCAAAAACCGAATAATTCAACTTTCAAAATTATTCGGGAATCAAAACTACACAAAACAAAATGTTAATGAAATATAACTCTAAATTCGACGTGCTGAAAATGCCAAAAAATCGCCCCATTTTCAAAATTTCTGGGAAATTGCCCGATTCGACGAAAATTTGCGAATCTGAGAGGGGGTCAAAAGTGTCGAGAAGTCAGATTTTATCGGGGGTTTGCGCTAAAAAAAGTGCCTCAAAAAAGCACGATTTTTAGTCAAAATAGAAAAAAACGGGGTATTTTTTAGTGCAAAATGAAGAAAACGAGTTCCTTCATCAGTTCTCCAGCATCCGTATTTGGGTTTTCAATGCCCTTACTTTTGGCATCGATTTCTCTCATCTTGGAAATGATTTGCATCGTTTTCATTCCAGAATAATTTCTCATTCCAGTCATATAATCGCGTGCCGCCCATCCCGATTTGAGTCCCAAATGTTGCGCGACGGAATTTTCGTTGGTCCGATTCGGCGCGTAGTATGCCAACATCAAATTTTGGAAATAATTGAAGAGCAGCGGCAGGAAAGAATAGACCGAACCTGCTTTCGGATTTTTGTCAAAATATTTCACAATCTGGTTGGCCTTGAACACATTTCGGTTCACGATGGCCGCTTTCAACTCGAACGCATTGAAGTCTTTGCTCACCCCGATTTCGCGTTCCACAATCTCGGGCGTGACCGTTCGCGCCCCTTCTGGCAGCGAAATCAGCACTTTGTCGAGTTCGGAAGCCAGTCGGCTGAGGTCGGAACCGATGTGGTCGGCAATCATTTGGGCGGCTTTGTGGTCGATTTTCGCGTCTTTCGTCGTCAGATAGTCGGCGATGAAAGTCGGCAGTTCGCGCTCGTCCTTCTTCTTGCTCTCGAAGAGCACGCCGTTTTTCTCGATGAGCGCCACGAGACTGCTGTTGGTCTTTTTGCGGCGGTCGAGCGAGCCGTTTTTGTGGCAGAGCACCAAAACGGTCGAGTTCGTCGGCTGCTTTTCGGCGTATTTCTCAATGGGTTCGAGGTTTTTCAGGTTCTGCGCCTCCTTGACGATCACCACCTGATGTTCGGCCATCATCGGGAAGCGGCGTGCCATGTCGGCCACCTGTGCCGCCGTCGTGTCAGAGCCGAAGACGATGGTCTGGTTGAAGTCGCGCTCCGATTTGTCGAGTACGTTTTCGGCGATGTAGTCGGCAATCAGGTCTATATAATAAGGTTCGTCGCCCATCAGAAAGTAGATGGGCACAAACTTCCGTGCCTGCAGGTCGCGCATGACGGCGTCGAACGTTTTTCCGCTTCGTTTTTCAGCCATGAATTGCTCTTTTTTCGTTGAGTTCGGGCACAAAGTTAGCATTTTTCGTCGAAATATGCCACGCTCAAGGCCGTTTTTTCCCATTTTTTAGTATATTTTCTTGGAAGTTATCGCAATTAGTCGTAAATTTGCACCGTTTTTAATCAACATTATTCACTCATTTAAAAAGAAAAATTATGAAGAAAGTGATGATTTTGGCCGTTATGATGGTAGCAACCCTGACGGCAAGTGCACAATGGTCGGTAACGCCGAAAGTGGGTCTGAACCTTGCGAATTTTGCTGGCGATGCAAAAGGAACTAGCATTAAGCTCGGTTTGGCTGCCGGTGCAGAACTTGAATATCGCGTTTCGCCAGTTGTAGGAATTGGCGCAGGTCTGATTTATTCGATGCAGGGAGCCAATGGAGAAGGCGATTCTAAGGCAAAAATCGATGAGTTGAACATCCCTATCCTTGCCAATTTTTATGTGGCTAAGGGGCTGGCACTGAAAGTTGGTTTGCAACCGGGATTCATTACTTCTGCGAAAGTGGAAGAAGATAAAGTTTCGGTCGATGTGAAAAGCGACTGCCAGTCGGTAGAGATTTCGTTACCTCTCGGAATTTCCTATGAGGTTTCCGACTTCGTACTTGATGCTCGCTACAACCTTGGCCTTTCAAAGATTAACAAAGGCGATGGAAGTACGCGCAACAGCGTGATTCAGTTCACCCTTGGCTACAAGATTCCGCTCTAAACAGCGATTCTTTGTCGAAAAAAAGCCGCTTCCCAGTGTGGGAGGCGGTTTTTTGATTTTTTTTCGTAATTTTGTGAACGATTTGGCGACTCAAGTGTATGCAGTTACAGAAAGGCCCTTCTGGAGAGTTAAAAATCAAAAGGTAAAAACTAAAAAATTAAGAATTATGAAACGAATACTGACAACCCTCGCGCTTGCCGCAACCATCTCGTTCACGACAATGGCACAGGTAAACCCGAACGACAAGGAGTATCTGCATCCCAGAGAAGATGGCAAAATCGAACTTCTCTTTACGGGTGATTTTTGCCACCACGACACAACTACGCTTGCCCAACTGCTTGATGAGTGGGAAAAGTTTACCTATAAGCATCCCACCAACGAAATCGGTTGGCGCAACTATTCCGAAGTGATGCAATCTTACTATATGAACCTCGGATGGCCAGAAAAAAGCCAGCGACATCGCGAAGAGAGGTACAAACGAATGGCAGAAAGCATTCCCAACACCTATACCTATTATTATTTAAACTCTGGGATTGATGGATACGAAAATGCCTGTAAAGCGATGGAACTTCTGCCCGACGATATGGCATATTCGGATATGCTGCATCTTATCGGCATTATGATGAATCGTGAGGACACCGTGCGTATGACAAAGTTGCTAACAGAGTCTTACTATCGTGGTTTTTGCCCAGGATATAAGTTGCAATATCATTTCAACGAATTGCAGGGAATGCCCGAGAATGCCTTGATAATAGGCACTGGAGGTATGGGACTTATTTTTCCGAAACTCGTCATTCAATACGTTTTGGGACAGCATCGCGATAAAGTCATTTATCAGGAAGGACGCAGTTTTGACGAGACCTATGTTGAACAATTTTGTCAACGTTTCGGTATTCCAAAATTTGATTTTAAAAAGTGGTATCGTTCTCGCAAACCCGAACCAGACAATGTCCGTGCTCAATTTGAGACTCACAAAAAAGTGGTGCAGCATATTTGCGACAACTCGCCCCGTCCCGTCTGTTTTTCGTCTATGGGAATGAGTAACGATTTCCTCACCGACAGTCTGAAGGCTCGTCTTTATAATGAAGGACTAACGCTTCGCTATTCGGCAACGCCCTACGACAATTTCGCCGTGAAGCGTCGCAACATCGACCAACGCTATCTATTTGAATACCTACTCTATCCGTTCGAAGCTGAGCCCAAATGGAATCGGCATTGGAGATGGTCTGAGGATGACAAATGGTTTCTTGCTGAAAATTACATCAAATTGCTGAAAGACCAATTGCCGTGGTACAAAAAACATAACCGCAAAGGTTACGAACAATTGGGAAATCTCTTTTACCGAATGAGTATAAATTCTGCCATTCCCCTTTTTAGAAAAGCTGTGAAGGATATAAGCGTACAACTCAAACCAAACCTGACAGAAAAAGAGTTTGAGGAAAAAATGAAAGAGGCAGAAAAACAGTTTGAGGAAAAAATGAAAGAGTACGAGAATTGGGGCTTTGAGAAATTCCTTGAGGCGTTAGAAGCCGCCGAGAAAAAGGCCAAAGAAGCCGACAAAAACGCTGAAACCCCAACCAAGCAAGAGAAGAAATGATGCACCGAACCGATTCCGACAACTGGCAAAAGGCTCTCTACGACCGCTACGCCCGACGGCTGCAAGGTTTCTTCTTGCGACAACTCGGCCACGACGCGCAGGCTGCCGCCGATGCCACACACGACACCTTCCTGCGGGCTTTCGAGGCTGGCGAGCGCCTTTCCGACAACGGCAACGAGGCCGCCTGGCTCTTCACCATCGCCTACAACCTGCTGCGCAACCGCTATCGCCATCGGGCCTACGAAACGGACTATCTCGCCCAGCTCGACCGCCAGCCGATGGAAGAACAGCAGATTGAACTGCGACTCGACCAGCAAACACTGCTCGCCGCCCTCGGCAAGGTGCTCGACGGACTGTCGCCACCGCTCCGGCTGCTGTTCTCGCTGCGCCACGAAGAAGAACTCACCGTGCCGCAAGTGGCTGAAATCCTGCAGATTCCCGAAGGAACCGTGAAATCGAGACTTCACAAAACAATGACCATCATCAGAAAACAATTGAAAGAATATGAAGACCAATAACGACATTCAAACCCCGCAACTGATTACCGACGACGACATTTTCAACGCCGCACGACAGTTGCGCAACGAGGAAAACGAGGCTCTTTCGATGCCTGCGGAAATGCCTACGGCGAACGATTCCAAAATGGCTGCCGCAAGGGTGGAAACGCTGCGCCCGAAGCATCGCTGGTGGGCTGCCGCCGCTTGTCTGGCAGGTTTTCTAGCAGGTTTCGGCGTGAACGAGGGTATGACGCGCTCGTCGGGCATGGCGGAAACGACTGCGCCGCCCGTTGTGCAGAACATCGTGCATCTCGACACGATTCTCGTGCGCGAAACCATCCGCGACACGGTTTATCAGACGCGCGTCGTCGTGCGCGAAATTCCGTCGAAAAACGTGGTGGCACAGGCATCGCCAACGCCATCGACCGCGACGGAAGAGTTGCCCGACAAGCCCGAAGGCGTGGGCTGCTCGATGCTCTGCGACGACATCGCCTACGAACTTCTGGCCGGAAACGGACGGAATGATAATTGGTGAATTTCGACCGAAAACGATTTTTAATTAAACAATTTCTTTATTACGAAACAATTTCTTTATTACACTTCCAAAAATAAAGAAAGCCGTTCCACTGCCTCGTGATGAAGCGGTGGAACGGTGGTTTGTGGTTATTTTATTGCAATTATTTCTTCTTCGACGAAATCTTGATGGTTTTCGTGCCAGAAGTGGCCTTTTTTGTATTGCTTTTGGACGACTTTTTCGTGGTTGCAGCCGCCTTGGTCGTTGTGACTGGAGGCGTGTAGTATTTCAGGGCCTCGGCGAGGAATTTTGACTTGATGTTGTTGATGCGGGTTTCGTCGCTGGGGTGGTCGCTGAGAAACTCGGCTGTGCCACCGCCCGACGAGGCTGCCATGCGCTGCCAGAACGCCACGGCCACATTCGGGTCGTAGCCTGCCATCGCCGAGAAAATCAGACCCATACGGTCGGCCTCGGTCTCGTGGTCACGTGAGTATTTCAGGTTACGGAATTGCAGCCCCTGCTGCACGATGATTTGCGCGATGCTCTGCGTGTTTTGGCCCATACCGAGTGCGCCGGCAACGGCTGAGCCGATTTGCAGGCCATACTGCTGCTTGATTTGCTTCGACATCTGCTCTGCCGAGTGGTTGGCCACGGCATGGGCGATTTCGTGTCCGAGCACGACGGCGAGCGATGCTTCGTCTCGCGTGACGGGCAGCAACCCCTCATAGACGACGATTTTTCCGCCCGGCATACAAAATGCGTTCACGCTGTTGTCCTGCACGAGGTTGAACTCCCATACATAGTTCGACAGTTCGTTGGCGTAGCCGTTATTGGTCAGGTAGGTTTGCACGGCGTTGGCGAGTTTCTGTCCGACGCGCTGCACCATGGCGGTGTTCGTGGCGTTGGTCGATTTTTTGGCGCTTGCCATGTACTTAGAATACTCCGTTGCGCTGAGCGAGAGCACTTCCTGATCGCTGATCATGAGGTTTTGCTTGCGACCCGTGAGGGGCACTGTGCGCGTCGTTCCGCAGGCCGAGAACAGCACGGCAGCGACGACTGCAAGAAGATAATGTTTCAAATGTTTCATGTTTTTTGTCTATTTACGTTGATTAGTCTTTCAGCGAATATGTGATGGTAGAAACCACTCGTACCTTTTTCTGATAAGGCAGGTCGCCGTCGTCGATGGAAAATTCGCCCTGTCCGGCTTCCACAATCTTGTTGATTTGACTGTGGCTGTTCTCGGCAAACTGCGTGGCCGTCTTCTCGGCGTTGGCAATGGCTTCGGCCATCATTTCGGGCTTCAGCTCCTGAAATTTCGTAAATTCAAAATAGGTGTAGGAATTCTCGAAAATCACGTCGCGATCGATGAGTTCCGCGTCGTGGCTCTTCACCTCGCTGAGCAGCTTCGTGTCTTTCGAACTCACCTTGATGCTGTTCCGCACAGTGTAGGCGAAGCGAGGCGGGTTGTTGCCGTAGTAGTTTGCCAGATTGTTGTTCACGTCGGGCGATTCGACGGTGATGGTAGCCTTTCCGTCGAGCCCCTTTTCTTTGAGAAACTGCTTGACGACACCGATTTTAGCATTCAGATAAGCCACGAGCGGCTTCACCTCGTCGCCTGAGGCTGCGAGGGTAATCGTCCACGTCACTTTGTCGGCATCCACTTCGCGCTCCGAAAGCCCTTTTACCGTCACGCGGCGGTCTTTGTTCGTGAAATTGTCAAAACCGCCCTTGATGCAGAGGCCGAGTAGCAGCAGGCCCAGCGAAATAATCGCCGCTTGCAGGATTTTTCCGTATTTTTCCATATTTTCTGTTGATTTGAATTGTGAATAATGTAGCTGCAAAAATAAACTAACTTCGCGAAATGGCAAAATTTTTTTCCAGTTTTTTCATCATTTGCGGAAAAAATCGTACCTTTGCAGGGAAAAATAATCCTTTATTGATGAAATCCCTAATTAAATTTTTATGCTGAACATTGGAGACAAAGCCCCCGAACTGTTGGGGCGCGACGAGAACGGAAATGAGTTGAGGCTGAGCGACTTTGCTGGCAAGAAACTCGTGTTGTATTTTTATCCGAAAGATGCCACGCCAGGCTGCACGAGTGAAGCCTGCAACCTGCGCGACAACTACGAGCGGCTGATGGCGAAAGGCTATGCCGTGGTGGGCGTGAGCGTGCAGGACGAGCGGTCGCACCAGAAATTCATCGAGAAACACCAGTTGCCCTTCCCCCTGATTGCCGACACCGACCACGCGCTTGTGGAGGCTTTCGGCGTGTGGCAGGAGAAGAAAATGTGCGGTCGCACCTACATGGGCACTGTGCGCACGACCTTCGTCATCGACGAGCAGGGCACGATTGCCGAAGTCTATGGTCCGAAGCAAATCAAGGTGAAGGAGCATGCCGAGCAAATTCTGAAAGACTAATCAAATAACTAAAAACACTTAGAAAAAATGGAAAAAAACGACCGTCTGGCGTTGAACGCCAATCCCGTGGTGGCCTTTTTGAAGAAACTACCCCATGAGTTTACGAAACAAGACATCATTCGCTTCATCGAGGAGAATGGTATCGAAATGGTGAATTTTATGTATCCCGGCGGCGACGGAAAGCTGAAAACGCTGAACTTCGTCATCAGCGACCGCGCCTATCTGAACACGATTCTGACCTGCGGCGAGCGTGTCGATGGTTCGAGTCTTTTCTCGTTTATCGAGGCATCGGCCAGCGACCTCTACGTGCTGCCGCGCTTCTCGACGGCCTTCGTCGATCCGTTTGCTGAGATTCCGACGCTCTGCCTGCTCTGCTCGTATTTCGACAAAGACGGACAGCCGTTGGCCTCGTCGCCCGAACAGACGCTGCGCCGCGCTGCACAGGCTTTCCGCGAGGTGACAGGAATGGAATATGAGGCGATGGGCGAGTTGGAATATTACGTGATTCAGCCTGCCGAGGGCGTTTATCCCGCCATCGACCAGCGCGGCTACCACGAGAGCGCGCCCTACGCCAAGACCAACGATTTCCGCACGCGCTGCATGCACTACATCGCGCAGACGGGCGGACAAATTAAATACGGCCACTCTGAGGTGGGCAACTTCGAGCAAGACGGCATGGTCTATGAGCAAAATGAAATCGAGTTCCTGCCCGTGCCCGTGTGCGACGCCGCCGACCAGTTGATGGTTGCCAAGTGGGTGATTCGCAATCTGGCGTGGCTCGAGGGTCTGAACGTAACCTTCGCACCGAAAATTACGACGGGCAAGGCTGGCAGCGGTCTGCACGTTCACATGCGCCTGACGAAAGACGGCAAGAACCAGATGATTACGCCGCAGCCGAAGCATCATTTCGGCACTGCCCTCTCCGACGAGGCGCTGAAGATGATTGCCGGTATGATGGAACTCGCACCGAGCATCACGGCCTTCGGCAACAAGAATCCGACGAGTTATTTCCGCCTCGTGCCCCATCAGGAAGCCCCGACGAATGTTTGCTGGGGCGACCGCAACCGCTCGGTGCTCGTGCGTGTGCCGCTCGGTTGGACGGCGAAGGGCGACATGTCGGTTCTGGCCAACCCCAACGAAAAACCGACCGATTTCGACACGACGCAGAAGCAGACCGTGGAAATGCGCTCGCCCGACGGTTCCGCCGACATCTATCAGCTGTTGGCTGGTCTGTGCGTGGCTTGTCGTCATGGTTTTGAGATGCAGAACGCGCTCGAAGTGGCTGAAAAGAACTACGTCGATGTGAACATCCACGACGATGCCCACGCCGACAAACTCGAGAAACTGGCGCAGCTGCCCGATTCGTGCATTGCTTCCGCCGAGTGCCTCGAAAAGCAGCGTGCCGCCTACGAAGCCTACGGCGTCTTCTCGAAAGCGATGATCGACGGCATCGTCAGCCAACTTCGCGCCTTCGACGACCGCACCCTGCGGGCCGACATCAGCGGCGATCAGGAGAAAATCACGCAACTCGTCGAGCAGTATTTCCACTGTGGATAACGATTTCGTCAAAAATAACGAAACGGGAATTGTCGAGGAAGGCAGTTCCCGTTTTTTTTCGTAAATAAGCCCAAATGTTTGTCCGATTTTGCGAATGATACTGAAAATTTCTTAAATAGTTTCCGCATTTGTCAGAAATTCGTTATTTTTGCAGTTTGTAGGCAGGCGGTGCGCGGAATTGTCCTGACAACCGTCGCCGAATCTAAAAAACTGGAATATGATGAAGAAATTATTATTGACAGCCATCTGCGTGGTGGCGTTATCGAATTTTCAAGTGATGGCACAAGGTTATACGGCGTTATGGAAACAGGTGAGAGACGCACAGTCGAAAGACTTGCCGAAAACGGAGTTGGAGGTGCTCGGAAAGATTGCGGACAAAGCTCGCGCCGACCGCAACTACGGCCATTTGCTGAAGGCTCAGTTGCGAAGGACGGCGGTGCAAACGCAGATTGCACCCGACTCGATTGATGTCGAACTGGAGCGCGTGAAAAACGCGATGGAACAGGCCGAGAAAAGCGGAAATCGCGTTCTGGCGGCGGTCTATCAGAGCGTTTTGGGTCGAATCTATCGCGATAAATCGTCGTCGTTCGGCTATCGTTCGAATTCTGACGACCTCGAAAGTGCCACGAACAAGGCGCTGTCGAAGGAATTTTATGCAAAATCGTTGGAACCCGTCGAATTGTTGGCGAAGCAGTCGGCGAAAGGCTACGAACCAGCACTCGTCGATGGCATCGACAGCCATATTTTCGGTGGCGACCTGCTGCACGTGATCGGCATCGAGGCTGGCGACTACACAACGCTGCACAAGTGGTATTTGGCGCGTGGAAATCGCCCAGCGGCGTGCATTTGTGCGCTGAATGACTTGGGGAGTTCAGACCATTCTTCTTCCATTCGGAAATCGGCTTATCTGCTGGCGCTCGACTCGCTCATCAACGAATATCAAGACCTCAAGGAGTGTGGCGAACTGGCCATCGCCCGCTATCATTTTATGGAGCAGGCGGAAGACGCTTCGGCTGAGGAGAAAATGAACTACATCAACTACGCCCTGCAACACTGGGGGTCGTGGGCTCGGATGAACATTTTGCGCAACGCCCAAAACCACCTGACGCTGCCGTCGTTCTCGGTGTCGGTGGGCGATGGAATCCAACTGCCCAACAAGCCTCGGAAGGTGGAAATTCGGCAGTTGGTGAACTGTCAGCAACTGACGATGACGGTGCAGCGCGTGAATGTCGATGGCGACACGAATTTGAATCCGCAAAACTCGCAGGATTATGCGAAACTGAAGAAACTCATCGTCAACGACGGAACACAGCAGACCGTGACGCGCCGCTACGTGGGTCAGCCCGACTATAAAGTCATCGAGGACTCAATGACCATCGCGGGGCTGCCCGTCGGTGTCTATCTCGTGGAATTTTCGACCGAGCGCGCCAATATGCGCACCGAGCGGATGCTGTTGCACGTGAGCGACCTCTACGTGATTCACGAACCGCTGCCCGACAGTCGGATTCGGTTCGTTGTGGTGAATGCCACGACGGGACGGCCTGTTCCGGGGGCACAAATCAGGATTTCAAACCGCGCAAACAGCAACGGGAAAGACGGTTCCACAACGCTGACAACCGACGCGAAAGGCGAGAAAATCTTTGACTTTTCGCAAGTGCGTCCCAGAACCTATTTCGTCTTCACCGACAAGGACAAATCCAGTCCCGAGCAGTCGATTAGCACCTATTATTCGTTCTACGACAACCAAACGACGCAATACACCTACAATGTGCTGACCGACCGCAGTCTGTATCGCCCGGGCCAGACCGTCCACGCCGCCGTCATCGCCTACAAGACCGATCGCCACACGGAAACATCGGCATTGGCAGGCGAACAAGTGACGCTGACGCTGCGCAACGCCAACCACGAGGTGGTGGAAGAGAAGAAAGTCACCACCGACGACTACGGCAAGGCTTCCGCTGACTTTGTGCTGCCCTCGACGGGTCTGACCGGTCAATTTTCCATTTCGACGAAACGCGGAAGCACCTATTTCTCGGTAGAGGAATACAAGCGTCCGACGTTCCGCGTCGAATTCGACGAAGTGACGGAAAAATACGAAAGTGGCGACGAAGTGACGGTGAAAGGCCACGTGCGCAGTTTCGCGGGCGTGCCCGTGCAAGGTGCGCGTGTGAAATATAAGGTGGTGCGCCGTCGTGCAATGTGGTGGTGGCGCGGCGACAACGAAGGCGACAAAACCCTCGTCGAAGACACGCTCGTGACCAACGACGACGGCAGTTTCGAAGTGATGGTGCCGATGGTGATGCCAGAATATAGGAATAAAGGAGTCGGGATGTCGCGATTCTATAACTTCGTGGTCGAGGCCGATGCCACCGACACCGCAGGCGAAAGCCATCACGGAAGCACGTCGCTGCCCTTGGGCGACAAGGCAACGGCCTTCAGCGTGACGATGCCGGCGAAAATCGAGGCCGACAGCATTGCGAAAGTGACTTTCCACTATCTGAACAATGCTGGAAAGCCCATCGACGCGAAAGTTTCGTACAATTTGAAAGATGAAACCTCAAAAATCAAGGAAAATAAGACCGTCGCAGCCAACGAAGCCTTTGAAATGCGCTTCAACACGCTGAAATCGGGACTTTACACGCTCGAAGCGACCTGCGGCGACGACACGCTGAAGCAGGAAATCATCGTGTTTTCGATGAAAGACAAGCAGCCAGCCGTGAAAACGCACGACTGGTTCTACACCTCGGCTTCGGAATTTCCACGCGACGGTCGGCCTATTTACATCCAAATGGGTGCGTCGGACAAGGACCAGCACATCGTTTATTCGATTTTCAGCGGTAACAAGGTGCTCGAAAGTGGTGTCATCGACCAGAGCAACGCCATCACCACACGCCAGTTCACCTACAAAGACGAATACGGCGACGGTGCCATATTGACTTGCGCGTGGGTGCGCGAGGGCAAATTCTACACCCATCAGGCCGAACTGCGCCGTCCCCTACCCGACAAGCGTCTGAAACTCTCGTGGAAAACCTTCCGCGACCGCCTTACGCCTGGCCAAAAAGAGGAATGGACGTTGCACGTAAGCCATCCGTCCTCCCTCATCGCCGTTCTCTTCGACCGCTCACTCGACGACATCCGCCGTCATTCGTGGTCGTTTGGCCCGAACATTTGGCGCAGCCTACCCTCGACGCAGTGGATAGGCCGTCGCGAAAGGGATTTCAGTCTCTACGGCGAACAACCTTACAAGTCGCTGGCGGAAAACGAACTCCGTTTCACCCATTTCGACCCCGAAATGTTCGATTTCGTGCCGCGTGTCGCCTTTAACTACAACAGTCGCGCAGGCGGATTCCGTATTCGTGGTACGGCACCGATGATGGCGAAGGCAACCGCAAATGTCGAAGAATCGAGCGATATGCTTCGTGAAGTACCCTTGATGTCGGTAAAGCAAAAAAATTCAGCGATGACAGATGCCATTGCAGCAAGAGATGTGGCTGGAAACGACGATTCTGAGGCTCAAAAATCGACTTCGGAGAGCACTCAGGTTCGCGAAAACCTCAACGAAACGGCCTTCTTCTATCCCTCGCTGATGACCGACAAAAACGGCGATGTTTCGCTGAAATTCACGCTGCCCGAAAGCATTACGACGTGGCGATTCCTCGGTTTGGCGACCGACAAAGACGTGCGTTTCGGAATGTTGGAAGGCGAGGTTGTGGCGAAAAAAGACGTGATGATTCAGCCGAATATGCCGCGATTCCTGCGTTCAGGCGACAAGGGACAAATCGCCGCCCGAATCTTCAACACGGGCGAGAAAACCGTGAAAGGAACGGCAACGATTGAACTGCTCGAACCCGAAACCGAGAAGGTCGTTTATAGCCAAAACACGCCGTTCTCGGTGGAAACGGGCAAGACCGCAGCCGTCAGTTTCGATGTGGATGCGGCTTCGGAAGCCATCGCCGGCCATTCGCTGCTCATCTGTCGCGTATTGGCGTCGGGCAACGGTTTCTCGGATGGCGAACAACACTATCTGCCCATCCTGCCCGACTACGAACTCGTCATCAACACCGTACCGTTCACGCAGCACGGCGCAGGCACGAAAACCATTGATTTGACGAAACTTTTCGGAAGTTCAGACAATACTCGGTTATCCGCTAACTCTCAACTGTCAACTGTCAACTCTCAACTTTCATCCCTCACCGTCGAATACACCAACAACCCCGCGTGGATGATGATTCAGACGCTGCCTACCGTGGCAACTTCGTTGGAAAAGAACGCCATCAGTCAGGCCGCGGCCTACTACGCCAACAGCCTCGCCGAGAACCTGCTCAAGCAGTCGCCCAACATCAAGACGACCATCGAACTTTGGAAGCGTGAACAGACAGCTGAAACCTCGCTGATGAGCAGTTTGGAGAAAAATCAGGAACTGAAAACGATGGTGCTCGACGAAACGCCGTGGGTCGCCGAAGCCCATCACGAAAGTGACCAGAAACGCCTGCTCAGCAACTATTTCGACGAAAATGCCCTGCGCTATCGCCTCGACAACAACCTCTCGAACCTGCAAAAACTGCAAAACGGCGACGGTTCGTGGAGTTGGTGGCAGGGAATGTCGGGCTCGCTTCATATGACGGTCGCCGTCAGCAAAATGCTCGTGCGACTCAACACGATGCTCGACAACCCATCATCCGACACCCAAGAAATGCTCGACAAAGCCTACGGATTTATGGGTCATCAGATTCTGAAAGAGGTCGAGGAGATGAAAAAAATGGAGAAAAAAGGCGCGAAAAACGTTCGTCCGAGCGAAACCGCCATCGACTGGCTCTACCTGACCACACTCGACGGTCGAAAACTGAGCGACCGCGTGCAGGAAGCGAAGACCTATCTCATCAATCGGCTGTCGAAACAGACGAGAGATTTCACGATTTACGGCAAGGCCGTTTCGGCCATCATCCTCGGCAAAAACGGACACGAAAAGATGGCGAAAGACTATTTGAAGAGCATTCGCGAATACAGCGTGTTCACCGAGGAAATGGGTCGATATTTCGACACGCGGAAGGCTGGCTACAGTTGGTTCGACTACAAGATTCCGACCGAAGTGGCAGCCATCGAAGCCATCCGCCTATTGCAACCGCAAGACACGCAAACCGTCGAGGAAATGCAGCGTTGGCTCTTGCAGGAAAAGCGCACGCAGCAATGGAGCACGCCCATCAATGCCGTGAATGCCGTCTATGCGTTTATGGGCGATGAAATGAGCGAAAAACTCACGCCGATGAATGCGCAACTCAGCGTTCTGAAGGTCGATGGACGCGAAATCGAAACCTCGCAGGTGACTGCCGGACTGGGTTATGTGAAATCGACGCAGGAAGGTCGTAATTTCAAGACTTTTACTGCTGAAAAAACGAGCGACGGAACGTCGTGGGGCGCCATTTATACACGCTCTTTCCAGCCCGTGAGCGAAATTGCCGACGCGTCGAGCGGCTTGAAAGTGAAGCGCGAGGTGTTCGTTGTTTCGAGGAGTTCAGGAGTTCAAGAGGATTCTCGTTCCTCCCTCCTCGTTTCTCCTTCCTCGTTGAAAGTCGGCGACCGCGTGAAAATCCGCATCACCATCGAGGCCGAGCGCGACTACGATTTCGTGCAGGTCAGCGACAAGCGGGCGGCCTGCCTCGAACCTGTCGGACAACTCAGCGGCTATCGTTGGGGCTATTACTGCGCACCTCGCGACAACGTGACGAACTATTATTTCGACCGAATGGCGAAAGGTCGTCACATCGTCGAAACCGAGTATTATGTTGACCGCACAGGCCGCTACCAGACGGGCACTTGCACCGTGCAGTGCGCCTATTCGACCGAATACACGGCTCGCACCGCCGCCGAGTGGTTTGAAGTGAAATAAAATCGTCAAAAAATCGAAGAAAATGAAAAATATCAAGAAAATTGTGTTGAAAACAGCCCTCGTGCTCTTGGGAAGCGCGATGGCGACGAATGCCGACGCCCAGCACATCGAGGCGAAATCGCAGACCATCAACGTCGGGCAGGTGATGTTCCGCCAGCCCGTCACCGTCGATTACCAACTGCACAACCGAGGCCACCACACGCTCTACATCGACCAAGTGCGCACGAGTTGCGGCTGCACAACGGTCGATTATCCGCTGACGAGCATTCGCGGCGACGAGTTTTTCACCGTCCGCGCCGTGTTCGATGCGAAGCAAATGGGCCATTTCACGAAGCAAATCGGCATCTACGCCAACGGCAGCAAAACGCCCTACATCCTCACGTTGAAAGGCGTTGTCGTCGAGGAAGTGACCGACTTCGTGGGCGATTACCCCTACCAGTTGGGCGACCTGCTGACCGACCAAAACGCCATTGAGTTCGACGATGTGAACCGCGGCGACCGTCCGATGGCGAAAATCCACATCCTGAACAACACCGACCTTCCCGTGCAGCCCGTCATTATGCATCTTCCCGACTATCTGCAAGCCGAAATTTCGCCATCGGAAATTCGTGCTGGGCGCTCGGGCGAAGTCATTTTCACGCTCGACACGCGCCAGATTCGCGACTTCGGCCTGACGCAAACGAAGGTCTATCTCGGCAGTCGGCCTGGCGACAAGGTAGCGACCAACAAGGAAATCAGCATTTCGGCATTGCTCCTGCCCAATTTCAACGACCTCAGCGACGCGCAACTCGCCCTCGCGCCGAAAATTCAACTTTCGACAACGTCGCTCAACCTCGGTTCGTTCAGTGGAAAGAAGAAATTAAAGGGCGAAATCGACATTCAAAACACAGGAAAATCAACCCTCGACATCAGCCACGTGGAAATGATGACGATTGGCCTGCAAATCTCGCTCAACAAGACGAAACTCGAACCTGGCGAATACGCGAAATTGAAGATTACGGCGGTCGAGAAAGACCTGCGACTCGTCAAAGAACCGAGGATTCTGATGATTAGCAACGACCCGAGCAACCCGAAGGTCATCATCGACGTGAAAACAGAATAGAAAATGATTCAGATTGAAATCGACAGCGGTAGCGGCTTTTGCTTCGGCGTGACAACGGCCATCAAAAAGGCGGAGGAGGAACTTTCGCCCGCCCCCCAACACCCAACACTTAACACCCAACACCCAACACCCCTCCTCTACTGCCTCGGCGACATCGTCCACAACAGCAAGGAGGTGGAGCGCCTTCATGAGAGCGGCCTCGTCACCATCAACCACGAGCAACTCGCCGACCTGCGCGACGCGAAAGTGCTGCTTAGGGCGCACGGAGAACCGCCCTCGACCTACGAATTGGCACGGCGCAACAACATCGAAATCATCGACGCGACCTGCCCCGTGGTGTTGCAGTTGCAAAAGCGAATCAAACGACAATACGACAGCCAACCCGACGCGCAAATCGTGATTTTCGGCAAAAACGGCCACGCCGAAGTGCTCGGACTCGTCGGCCAGACCGACGGTCACGCCATTGTCGTCGAAAACCTCAACGACGTGAAGCAACTCGACTTCTCACGCGACATTTTCCTCTATTCGCAAACAACGAAAAACCTCGACGAATTCCACGAAATCATCGCCTTCATCCAGAGCTACATCGCGCCCGAAGCCACTTTCCGCAGTTTCGATACGATTTGCCGCCACGTCGCCAACCGAATGCCTGCCATCGCCGCCTTCGCCGAGCGCCACGACCTGATTCTTTTCGTCTCGGGTCGCAAAAGTTCCAACGGGCGCGTGCTGTTCAACGAGTGTCTGCGGCGCAACCCCAACAGCCATCACATCGAAAGTCCGGTGGAAATCAACATGTCGTGGCTCGAAAACATCCGAACCATCGGCATCTGCGGAGCCACGAGCACCCCGAAATGGCTGATGGAACAGTGTCGCGACTATATTTTGGCCACGACATCGAAAAAATGACCGTTTTCGAGATTTTTTGATGATATTTTCATCAAAATGGCGGATAATTTCGGAAAAATTTATAAATTTGCAATCGAAATCGTCTGCGTTCGTTTCGTGTTCGCACAATGGCGCAGAATTGACATAGAATTTCATGAAAAAACATTGTTTAGACTTGACGGTGAACGCAGTGGAACGGCTAAATGAACGGTACGCGCTGCTGCGACTGACCGACGACAAACCGCTGCCGGAAATGCAGCCCGGACAATTCGTGGAAGTGCGCGTGGACGGCAGTGCGACGACCTTTCTGCGCCGTCCGATTTCCATCAATTTCGTCGATCGGGAGCGCAACGAATTGTGGCTGCTGGTGGCGATGGTGGGCGACGGAACGCGGCGACTGGCAGAACTGAAAACGGGTGAGAAACTGAATTGCGTGTTGCCGCTCGGACGCGGTTTTACGCTGCCCAAAAGCCCCGAACAGCGATTTTTGCTCGTCGGAGGCGGTGTCGGTGTGGCTCCGTTGCTCGAACTCGGTCGTGCGATGCGCGAAATGGGCTGCGAGCCGACCTTTTTATTAGGCGCAAAAACTGAGGCCGATTTGCTCGAAATCGACGAGTTTAAAAAGTACGGGCGCGTGTGCGTGACAACGGAAGACGGTTCGGCGGGCGAGCGTGGTTTCGTCACCGACCATTCGCTGTTGCGCGACGAGCATTTCGACCAGATTTGCTGTTGCGGTCCGCTGCCGATGATGAAGGCAGTGGCGGCATTTGCGAATCGCGTGGGAACGCCCTGCGAGGTGTCGCTGGAAAACATGATGGCCTGCGGCGTGGGCGCGTGTCTGTGTTGCGTGGAAAAGACGACGAAGGGCAACGTCTGTGTGTGTACGGATGGACCAGTGTTTAATACGGAAAATATATGGCTGACTTAACGACAAAAATAGGTGGATTGACGCTGAAAAACCCCGTGATGACTGCCTCGGGAACCTTTGGCTATGGGCTTGAATTTCAAGACTTTGTGCCTTTGGAAGAGCTCGGCGGCATCATCGTGAAGGGCACAACGCTGCACCCGCGCGAGGGCAACGACTATCCGCGCATGGCCGAGACTGCGAGCGGGATGCTCAACTGCGTGGGACTGCAGAACAAGGGCGTCGATTACTTCTGCGAGCAGATTTATCCGCAGTTGAAGGATATCGACACGAATTTCATCGTGAATGTAAGTGGCTCGGCAACAGAGGATTACGCCGAATGTGCCGCCCGCATCGATGCACTTGAAAAAATTCCTGCCATCGAGCTGAACATCTCGTGTCCGAACGTGAAACAGGGCGGCATGGCCTTCGGTACCTCGTGCGAGGGCGCGGCAAGCGTGGTCAGAGCCGTGCGCCAGCGCTATCGCAAGACGCTCATCGTGAAACTCTCGCCCAACGTGACGAACATTGCCGACATCGCCCGCGCCTGCGAAGCCGAGGGTGCCGACAGCGTCTCGCTCATCAACACGCTGATGGGCATGGCGGTGGACATTGAACGGCGGAAGCCCGTGCTCTCGATTGCCACGGGCGGACTGTCGGGTCCGGCGGTGAAACCCGTGGCGCTGCGCATGGTGTGGCAGGTGGCACAGGCCGTGAAAATTCCCGTCGTGGGACTTGGCGGCATCATGACAGCCGAGGATGCGATTGAATTCCTGATGGTGGGCGCGTCGGCCATCGAAATCGGCACGGCGAACTTCATCGACCCGACCGCGACCATCAAGGTTCGCGACGGCATCGACGATTGGCTCGACCGACACGGCTGCCAGTCGATTCAAGAGATTATCGGAAGCATTGAATATTGAACATTGAATATTGAATATTGAACATTGAATATTGAATATTGAACATTGAATATTGAATATTGAATATTGAATATTGAATATTGAACATTGAATATGGAACATTGGACATTGGACATTGAACATTGGACATTGAAAAAGTAAACAAAACTCTACACTATCCACTCTACACTCTACACTAAAAAAAATGGAACTGAAAATTGGCATCCTGCAACAGCACAACACGGCTGACAGGAAAGAAAATATGGCGCGACTGGCGGCTGGAATCCGCCGATTGGCTGCCGAAGGAGCAGAACTCGTCGTTTTGCAGGAATTGCACAACGGACTATATTTCTGCCAAACCGAAAATGTCGATGTTTTCGACCAGTCGGAACCGATTCCCGGCCCTTCGACCGAGTTCTACGGCACATTGGCGAAAGAGCTCGGCATCGTCATCGTCACGTCGCTGTTTGAGCGTCGTGCCGCCGGCCTTTACCACAACACCGCCGTCGTCATCGAAAAAGACGGAACGATGGCCGGAAAATACCGCAAAATGCACATTCCCGACGACCCCGCCTACTACGAAAAATTCTATTTCACGCCCGGCGACCTCGGTTTCCACCCGATTCAGACGAGCGTGGGCAACCTCGGCGTGCTCGTGTGCTGGGACCAGTGGTATCCCGAAGCCGCCCGACTGATGGCGTTGCAGGGCGCGGAACTGCTGATTTACCCCACCGCCATTGGCTACGACAGCAACGACACACCCGACGAACAGGAACGGCAGCGCGAGGCGTGGACAACCGTGCAGCGCGGTCACGCCGTGGCGAATGGACTACCCGTCGTCACCGTGAATCGCGTCGGTTGGGAAGACAGCCCAGAAGGGGCTTCCGGCATCCAATTCTGGGGTTCGTCGATGGTGGTCGGACCGCAGGGCGAGTTTCTTTATCGTGCCCCGAAAGACGAGGAAGTGGCGCAAGTCGTCGCCGTCAGCTTCGAAAGAAGCGAACAAGTGCGCCGTTGGTGGCCGTTCTTGCGCGACCGTCGCATCGATGCCTACGACGACCTGCTCCGTCGTTTCGCCGATTGATTTTTTCTGATAAAATTTGCCTGAATTCGGTTTTTCACCCGAAAAACTTCTGAATCGGGTTCATAAATCGGGTGAGATGGCGCGGACGGGGATTGTTGCGGTGGTCGAGGCGGGTGAGGCTCTGCGCGATATAGAGGCGTTTTCGCGTGCGCGTGATGGCTACGTAAAACTTGCGGGCGTCTTCCGCGAGGCCAACGGGGTTATTGCGGTTGAAATAACTCGGATAGCGGTCTTCAACGGCATCGAAAACGATGACATTGTCGAATTCAAGGCCTTTCGCCTTGTGGACGGTCGTGACGAAAATGCGGTCGTCGAGGCTCTGGCTGTTGCATAAATCGGCCTCTTTCAGCGTATTGATTTCGACGATGTGGGCGGCGAGTTGCTGGGCAAGCGAATGTTCGGCTGACGGGTCAATCAACTCGTCGGCGAGGTAGCGCGTGATGTAGTGCAGTTTCTCGATGGGACGAACGATTTCAACCTCTGTCAGATAGTCGTGGAAGCGTTGCAACTCATCGACAAGGCAGTTCGATTCCTGAAAACGATATAAATTCTTATACGATTCCACGAAATAGTCGCGATACTGCCTCCGAAGGGCGTTCACGCGGTCTTTCACGCGCTGCTGTCGGCGAAATTCTCGTTGCATCGGCAAGATGGCTTCGGCTCGTTCGCGGCAATGGCGCACGAGCGAGCAGGTCGCAGCCACGTCGGCATCGGCCAAATGGCTGTTTTCGCCCTCCAAATGGAACATTTCGAGCAGATATTTCAGTTTGTATTGCTTCAAATCGGGTTCGAGCAGGCGAATGAGTTTCAACGAGTCGAACACGGGACGGCTCAAAATGGGCGTGAGGCCGTGGCGATGGCAGTTGTTGCGCAACATCTGCCAGTCGAAAGTGACATTGTGGCCGAGCAACGGCGTGGTGCCGATGTAGTCGAGGAATTGCTGCAACGCCTCGGCTTGCGGCAGTTGTTCGTGGTGGCGAAGCTCCTCGAGAATCGGATTGTCGAGGTCGCCGAGTTTTTCGGGTATTGGACGCGTGGTTTGCAGGTAGATGTTGAACTGCGAACCCTCTACCACCGCGCCGTTTTTCATCCGCACGGCGGCAATCTGCACAATCTCGTCGTTGAAAACGTCGAGGCCAGTGGTTTCGGTGTCGAAAACGACGATTTCATCGCTGTCGTAGGCTTCGGCAAACGCTTCGAGATAGGTGCTGTCGTCATAAAACAGGAAATCGGTGGGCAGCATCGCTCGTTGGCGCAACGACTGCACAAAATTTCGGGCGTAGGCATTGGAAGCCATCACGCCGAAACCCTTCAAAATCCGTGCCCACGCGATGAAATTATGCTCGTTGGCCAGCACGTTGAGATGCGCCATCAGCAATTTCACTTCTTTCGACGAAAAAAGGTCTTCGCCCGACACCTTGAAATGGTCTTGTTGCATCCGCAGCAACTCGTCGCTGACGAGGTCGGCATCGGTGTTGGAATTGACGACGATGGCGGTGGTTTGGTCGGGATAGGCCTCGGCAAACAGCTGCGCCATGTGCGCCACGTCGTAATATTCGGTTTCGAGCGTGTTGCTACGCAGGATGCGCAGTGGATTTTCGCCTTTCCGTTCTTCGTTTTCAGCCTGTGGCGACGCTTGCGGCAGCAATGCCTTGTCGATACCGAGCACCACGTTGGCGTATTCGTTGAAAACCTCCAAAAGATACGCTGGCGAGCGGTGGTTGGTGGAAAGGTGGTGGATGTGGCCCTCGCAACGCTGGCGCAGGGCGTTGAGCGTGCTCAGTCGGGCACCCATAAACGAGAAAATGGCCTGCTGCTCGTCGCCGAGGTACATCACGGTACATTCGGGTGATGGATTTTGGGTGATAGGTGATGATTTTTGGGTGATGAGGTCGATGATGGCGAGTTGCAGCGGATTCAAATCCTGCACTTCATCGACTTGAATCCATCGATATTTTTTATATTCCACATCGCCCGTCTCCTGACTTCTCAAATGGTCATAGGCCATGATGAGCAAATCCTCGAAATCGACGAGGTGATTCTCGCGTTTGTACTGCTCATACTGCGTTGCGACGGTCATTTTCCGCAGCAATCGGTCGATGGCGGCCTGCGAACCAAGGTCGTAGCCCTCCGCCGAATGCAGATTGGTGAGGTAGAAATCCGTGTGGTCGTAGATGTCGAGCATCGCCTCCGCGTCGAAATTCATCCGCTGCACCTCACAGATTTTCTGCATCGAAGCCACATCGTCGGCATTGCAACTCTCGGGATGCAACCGCAGTTCACGAGGCTGTCGGGAGCGAATCTGACGCATAAAATGCGAGAAATGGATGATGCCGAAATACTCGCGACGGCGCACGGCATTCTCCATCACCTGCATCTCGTCTTCGTCGAGGTAGCGCGCCACGATGCTCACCGCGTCCTCCTCGTCGATAATCGACGTTTCAGCAGGCAAAATATTGTTTTCAAACAGGAATTTCGAGCAAAACCGATGGACGTTGCCGACATAGACCTGCGCCACCTCCTCGTCGTCGATGTTTTGGCGGATTCGCTCAATCATACCCCGAGCGGCGCGGTTCGTAAAAGTCAGGCAGAGCATCTGGTCGTAAGGCACGCCATCGCGCTCGTGCGCCCGACGGATTCGCTCGGTCAGAATCTGCGTTTTTCCACAGCCCGGTGGTGCCAGTACCAAGTGGTAGCCGCCCTCCGCATCAATCACGCGCCGTTGGCTTGCGTCGGGGTGAAAAGCATTCATTTCTCTGTATTTTTCAGGCTCAAAACGCCAACATAAGTCAGCAGAATCACGTTCATCAGCAGGGCATAGATGATGGCGGGAATGGCGATGATGTCGTTGTTGAAGACGAGCGGACTACATGCCACGGTGATGGCTTGTGCGGCGTTCTGCATTCCGACTTCGATGACGATGGTGCGACGCTCGCGACCCGTCAATCGCATCAGCCACGAAAGCAATACGCCACCCATCATCGCCGCAAGAATCAGAACGCTGACGGAGGCGCCCAACGACGGGAATTCCCGAATGATGGTGTCTTGATGGGAGAAGAAAAACACCGTCGCAAGCAAAATCAACAGCGGAAAAGCGAGGCGTTTCAACACGTTGTGGATGCGGGCGGTGAGTTCCTCTTTTCGCACCGACAACCACAGGCCGAGCACGATGGGAACGGCCATCAAAACGATGTTTTGCATCAGCAGGTTGCCGACGGGCAGGTGGACATCGGTGCCGGTTCCGACGTGTTGCGTGACCCACGCCATGATCATCGGAACGGTGAACAGCGTGATGATGCTGCTGAACGCCGTGAGCGACACCGAGAGGGCGACATCGCCTTTCGCCAACATCGAGAAAACATTGCTCGAACTGCCGCCCGGACTACATGCCACGAGCATGATGCCGAGGAAAAACAGCGGCGAAAGCCCGAAAATACTGCCCACCGCCCACGCAATGACGGGCAACAGGATAATCTGGCCAATCAGACCAGCCAAAATGGGTTTCGGACGATGGAGAAAGAGTTTGAAATCTGCTGGTTTCAGCGTCAAGCCGAGGTCGAACATCAGCAGCGTCAGAATCGGAAGGACAATCCAAATGGTGTTCATATTGTTTCATTTTTTGCATGAAAGTGGCGCAAAATTACAAAAATTTTCAAGGAAAACAAAATATTTGGCCTGCTTTTTGCGTTTCCAACAATGAACCCATCAAAATTGTTAATTGTAAATTGTAAATTGTAAATTAGGTGAAAATCATCCACAACCGCCTGCTACCCTTCCGTCGCTACGACGCCATCAACATCTGCGGCCTGCTGTTCTGCCGAAAAGGGGTGAGCATCACGGCAGACCTCATTCAGCACGAGCGCATCCACACGGCTCAGATGCTGGAGATGCTCGTCGTGGGCTTCTATCTGTGGTATGTCGTAGAGTGGCTCATCCGCCTGCCGATGCGCGGACGGGCCTACTCCAACATTTCTTTCGAGCGCGAAGCCTACGAACACATGCACGACCCGAACTATCTGCTCACGCGCCGCCGCTTCGCTTGGACAGAGTATCTTTTCACCCTTTAATTGTCGTACTCCTGCCACGACTTAATCTGAATATCGCGTTCGCTCATGGCCGTGAACGCCTCGATGAAGGCCTTGGCCAGACGGCCATTGGTCAACAGCGGAATGTTGTGGTCAATGGCACCGCGACGGATGCGATAGCCATTGGTGAGCTCACGCTTCGTGTGGTTTTTCGGCACGTTGATGACGAGGGCAAACCGATGGGTGGCTATCATGTCCATAACCCTGTTCTCGCCTTCCTCGTCGGGCCAACTCACAACCTCGGCCTGCACACCATTGTCTTTGAAAAATTGCGCCGTTCCAGCCGTCGCATAAATCTTGTAACCTTTCTTTTCCAGGCGTTTCGCCGGCTCGAGCAGGCTGACCTTTCCCTTCGCTGCGCCCGAGGAAATGAGGATGCCGTCGCCAACAGCGGGCAGCGTGTAGCCCGTTGCGATGAGGGCGTTGAGCAAGGCTTCGTTCAAGCTGTCGCCGAGGCAGCCGACCTCGCCCGTCGATGACATATCGACACCCAAAACGGGGTCGGCATTTTGCAGCCGGGCGAACGAGAACTGCGAGGCTTTCACCCCAATGCGGTCGATGTCGAACTCCGATTTGTTCGGGCGCGAATAGGGCGCGTCGAGCATGATCTTCGTGGCAGTTTCAATGAAATTGCATTTCAGAATCTTCGACACGAAGGGGAACGAGCGAGAGGCGCGAAGATTGCATTCGATGACTTTCAATTCACGGTTTTTTGCGAGGAACTGAATGTTGAAAGGCCCTGATATATTGAGTTCTGAAGCAATTTTTCGAGCAATTTTCTTGATTTGCCGCACGGTGGAGAAATAAATGTTCTGCGCAGGGAATACCATCGTGGCATCGCCTGAGTGAACGCCAGCGTACTCGATGTGTTCCGAAATGGCATATTCGATGATTTCGCCCTTGTCGGCCACAGCGTCAAACTCAATTTCCTTCGTATCCTGCATGAATTGCGAAACAACCACGGGGAACTCTTTCGACACCTCGGTCGCCATATTCAAGAAACGATACAGCTCCTCGTCGTCGTAACAGACGTTCATCGCGGCTCCCGAAAGCACATAACTGGGACGCACGAGGACGGGATAGCCCACCTGACCAACAAAATCCTTGATGTCGTCGAAACTGGTCAGCGCACGCCACGCGGGTTGGTCGATGCCGAGCTTATCAAGCATGGCCGAGAACTTGTCGCGATTTTCGGCGCGGTCGATGTCGATGGGCGAAGTTCCCAACACAGGAACACCCTGCCGATAGAGCTTCATCGCCAAATTATTGGGAATCTGGCCGCCAACCGAAACGATGATGCCGCGTGGCGATTCCAGGTCGATCACATCAAGCACACGTTCCATCGACAACTCGTCGAAATAAAGGCGGTCGCACATATCGTAGTCGGTCGAAACGGTTTCGGGGTTGTAGTTGATCATAATCGATTTATACCCCAATTTCCGCGCCGTCTGAATGGCATTCACCGAACACCAGTCGAACTCAACGCTACTTCCGATGCGATAGGCTCCAGAACCAAGCACAACGACGGTTTTCTCATTTTTATAATAGTTCACGTCGTGTGTCGCGCTGGCCTCGTAAGTGAAATAGAGGTAGTTCGTGAGTTCGGGATGCTCTGAGGCAACGGTGGGAATGCGCTTCACCGAAGGCACGATGCCGCGCTCCTTGCGGTGTCGGCGCACTTGCAAATTCTCTTTTTCCATGTTGCCGCCCCGCGGTTTCAGCACGAATCGGGCAATCTGGAAATCGGAGAATCCGCATCGCTTGATTTCCAACAACAGTTCGTCAGGCAATTCTACGAGCGTATTGTATTCCATCAACTGATGCTTCAAATCAACGATGTGGCGCAGTTTTTCAAGAAACCACACATCGATTTTCGTGAGTTCTTCGATGCGCTCGACGCTGTAACCCTCTTCCAGCGCCTGCGCGATGGCGAAAATGCGCTGGTCGGTAGGCGTGGAAAGTTCGGTGTCCAAGTCGTCGAATTTCGTGTGGTCGTTGCCCACGAAACCGTGCAGTCCCTGCCCTATCATGCGCAATCCCTTCTGAATCATCTCTTCAAACGTCTTTCCGATGCTCATGATTTCGCCCACCGACTTCATGCTGGAACCGATGAGGCGCGATACGCCGGCGAATTTCGTCAAATCCCAACGCGGAATTTTACAAATCATATAGTCAAGCGACGGGGCTACAAAGGCCGAGGAGGTCGTTCCCATTTCGCCGATTTGGTCGAGCGTGTAACCCAACGCAATTTTCGCCGCGACGAAGGCGAGCGGATAGCCCGTGGCCTTCGAGGCCAGCGCACTCGATCGCGACAAGCGAGCATTGATTTCGATGATGCGATAGTCGTTGGTCATGGCGTTGAACGCGAACTGAATGTTGCACTCGCCAACGATGCCGAGGTGTTTGACGCACTTGATCGTGATGTCCTGCAGCATCGACACTTGCTCCTCGGTCAGCGAGCATGTCGGTGCCACCACAATCGATTCGCCCGTGTGGATGCCGAGTGGGTCGAAGTTCTCCATCGAAGCCACCGTAAAGCAACGGTCGTTGCCATCGCGAATGCACTCAAATTCGATTTCCTTCCACCCTTTCAGCGATTCTTCGACAAGAATCTGCGGGGCAAACGTGAAAGCACTTTGGGCAAGTTCCGTGAAAGCACTTTCGTCAGAGCAAATACCGCTACCGAGGCCACCAAGCGCGTAGGCCGAGCGAATCATAATGGGAAAACCGATTTCCCGGGCGGCTTTCAGCGCATCGTCCATGTTCTCAACGGCATGGCTCACGGGCACCTTCAAGTCGATTTCAGCCAATTTCTTGACGAACAGGTCACGGTCCTCCGTATTCATAATGGCTTCGACGCTCGTTCCAAGCACTTCCACGCCATATTCCGCGAGAACACCTGTCTGATAAAGCTCCGTTCCACAATTCAGTGCCGTCTGGCCGCCAAAAGCGAGTAGAATGCCGTCGGGTCGCTCTTTTTTGATGATTTCCGTCACAAAATACGGAGTTACTGGCTGGAAATACACTTTGTCGGCAATTCCTTCCGACGTTTGGATGGTGGCAATGTTCGGATTGACCAACACAGACGAGATGCCTTCCTCGCGCAAGGCTTTCAACGCCTGCGAGCCAGAGTAGTCGAACTCACCAGCCTGTCCGATTTTCAGGGCGCCCGAACCTAATACGAGCACCTTCTTAAAGTCCCTTTTCATAGTTTACGTAAATTTGTTATCCGCATTCGGAGTGCAAAGTTACGAAAAAAAAACTATAATTTCACATTTTTATTCTTCACTTTTCATTTTTCACCCTTTCACCTTTTCACCTTTTCCTTTCGTTGCCCAAATGAAGTAGCCGATGAGCAGCAGATAGGCCACGAGCGAAAGCATTTCCGACATCGGATTGGCCAGCCAAGCCTCATCGACGGGATTGAAGCCGCCGAAGCGCAGCAGTGCCGACAACACGCCCATCAGCGCACCGCCGGCGATGAAGCCCGACGCAATGAGCGTGCCCTTCTCGCCGCGAGCCTTGTTCTCTTCCTCGTTTTTCGAGCGCGTGGTCACATACCAGTTCACGGCACCGCCGACGAGCAGCGGAATGTTCAGCTCGATGGGGATGAACATACCCAGCGCGAAGGCCAGCGCAGGCACCTTGAAATAGGTGAGCACCACGGCCAGCACGGCTCCGATGGCATAGAGCAGCCACGGGGCACCCACACCGTTCATCAGCGGGTCGATGACGGCTGCCATGGCGTTGGCTTGCGGCGCGGCGAGTTGTCCGGTCGTGAAGCCGTAGGTTTCGTTCAACAGCATCATCACGCCGCCCACCGTGGCCGCCGACACCAGCGTGCCGAGGAATTTCCACTGTTCTTGCTTGCGGGGTGTGGAGCCGAGCCAATAGCCGATTTTCAGGTCAGTGATAAAGGCACCGGCCACGGCCAAAGCCGTGCAGACCACGCCGCCCATAATCAGTGCAGCCACCATGCCGCTCGTGCCCTTCAGTCCGATGCCCACCATCACCACCGAGGCCAGAATCAGCGTCATCAGCGTCATACCCGACACGGGATTCGTGCCCACGATGGCAATGGCATTGGCTGCCACCGTAGTAAAGAGGAACGCGATGAGCGCCACCACGACGATGGCCACCAGCGCATGGAACATATTGCCGTCCATCACGCCAAACCAGAAGAATAGGAACGTGATGAGAATCGTGACGACCGAAGCAATGGCGATGAACTTAAACGAGAGGTCGCGCTCGGTGCGCTTCGTGCTGCCCTCGCTCTTCTTGCCGCCCTTCATTTCTTGCGCCGCCAGTCCCACGGCACTCTTGATGATGCTCCACGACTTGATGATGCCGATGATGCCGGCCATTGCGATGCCGCCGATGCCAATCGACTTGCCGTAGGCCTTGAAAATTTCCTCGGGCGACATCTGGCCCACTGCCGTCGTGATGTTCGGATCCCACTGGTTGAGCACCGTGTCGGGGAACAGCAAGGCCATTCCGGGCACGATGAGCCACCACACCGACAACGACCCCAGACAGATAATCAGCGCGTACTTAAAACCGATGATGTAGCCCAGTCCGAGCACCGCCGCACCCGTGTTCACCTTGAAGACGAGTTTCGCCTGGTCGGCCAGCTGCTGACCGAAGCCAACAACGCGCGTCGTGAAATTCTCGTTCCAGAGGCCGAACGTGGCCACGAGGAAGTCGTACAATCCGCCCACGATTCCAGCCATCAGCAAGGGTTTGGCCTGGTCGCCGCCCTTCGCACCGCTCACGAGCACCTGCGTGGTGGCCGTGGCCTCGGGGAAGGGGTATTTTCCGTGCATCTCGCTCACGAAATACTTTCTGAACGGAATCAGGAACAAAATGCCGATGATGCCGCCCAGGAGCGACGAAATGAAAATATTGATAAACGAAGCCGACATTTCGGGGTATTTCGCCTGAAGGATGTAGATGGCCGGCAGCGTGAAAATCGCTCCGGCCACCACGGCACCCGAGCAGGCGCCAATCGACTGGATGATGACGTTCTCGCCCAGTGCCTTGCTGCGCTTTGCCGCCGTGGAAACGCCCACGGCAATGATGGCAATCGGGATGGCCGCCTCGAACACCTGGCCCACTTTCAGCCCCAGATAGGCCGCAGCCGCAGAAAACAGCATCGCCATCAGCACGCCCCACGTCACCGACCAGGCGTTCACTTCCGGATAATTACTCTCGGGCGACATCAGCGGCTCGTAGCGCTCGCCCTGTTTCAACTCTCTAAACGCATTCTCAGGCAGTCCGGCTGCCATTTTCTCTTTTTCTTCCATGTTCTCTATGATTTTTAAATCCTATTTAGCCGTTCTCGCATTGAGTTTCTTACCCTCCTTGCTCCACGTGAAAATCCAGCTTCCCTTGCGGCTGGTGATGGTGTTTCCCGACACGCCGACAATCTCGCCCACGGTCGAGACGTTCATCGTTTTCAGCGTCTTGCCCTTGGCGTCGTAGATGTAGTAGAAGGAATAGCGCTGCGCCACGAAGAAATCGCTGCCCCACCCTTTGAGTTCGCCCACGCTGCTACGCGAGAGTCCGCCAATCTTCTTGCCGTTCTCGCCATAAACATAATACCAGTATTTCGTCTCCTCGATGTAGGAAATCTGCCGCTGTGCCTGAACGGTCGTCGCCAACATCAACAACAAGATGGTAACGACTCCTTTGATAAACGTTTTCTTCATAAAAGACTGATTGAGTTCCATTTTTTCATCATTTTTCGATGCAAATATAGTCATTTTTTCGAAAAGAATCCAATGATTTCATTTTATTTAACTATGAAATTTACATCGAAACGTTAAAAAACCTCAAGCGTTTGAATAAATAGAAAAATATTACAAAGACATAGATTCCACTGATTTACGCCCGAAATACCACAAAGTTACCAAGTGAATTACCACAAAAAACCAAAATAAAATGCCGCAAAAAACCAAAACAAAATGCCACAAAAAAACCAAAATAGTTTGGTGGTTTCGTTTATTATTCGTAACTTTGCGGCATCATTCAAAATATAGCAGATATGGGATATTTAAAGCGAACTGCAGATGCCATTCTAAAGGAACGTCTTGAAGCCTTTGGGGCGATTTTGATAGAGGGTCCGAAATGGTGCGGAAAAACGACCACAGCCGAGCAGGTGGCCAAGAGTGTTATAAAACTACAAGATCCTGATATGCGTGACGAGTATCTTGCTGCTGCTTCGACAAAGCCGTCACTCCTTTTAAAAGGTGAGACGCCACGTCTGATTGACGAATGGCAGGATGCTCCTGTACTATGGGATGCCGTACGGACAATGGTTGACAACAGATCTGTTACAGGTCAGTTTATTCTGACTGGCTCAAATGCTGTTGACAAGACAAAGATTCATCATTCTGGCACAGGCCGTATCTCCAAACTCGACATGCTTCCCATGAGCCTTTGGGAGTCAGGTGAGTCCAATGGAAAGATTTCCCTAATGGAGTTGTTCAACAATCCAAATCTAGATATCGACGGAATTGAGTCAAACTTGTCAGTTGAAGAGTTGGTTTTCAGTGCATGTCGTGGTGGTTGGCCTGCAACAGTCAATATTAAAAGCGATAAGGCAAAACTGCTTGTGGCACGTAATTATGTGAAAACTGTTTGCTCAGAAGACATCAGCCGTATAGATGGTGTTTCACGCGACGAACTGCTTACCCGCATGATTCTGCGTGCATACGCAAGAAACATTTCCACTTTGTCGAAAAAATCAACGCTGATAGCAGATGTAGCAGCTTCTGGCGAAGTGTCATGCTCAGAGCCAACGTTTGACGATTATGTGGGAGCATTGCGAAAGCTCTTTGTGATATGCGACCTTGACGCCTGGTGTCCTGCAATACGTAGCAAGACCGCCATCCGTACAGGCCACAAGCGTGCGTTTGTCGATCCGTCAATTGCAGTGGCTGCATTGGGGCTTACACCTGAGGCATTGCTGACTCAGTTGAAGACCTTCGGCTTCTTCTTTGAGCAGATGTGCATACGTGATTTCAAGTCATATACGCTTGATTTCGAGCCTCATATTGGGCACTATAGAGATCGCTATGGACTGGAGGCCGACCTCGTATTACACCTTGGAGATGGCCGCTATGCGCTTATCGAATGTAAGCTTGGCAGTAGTGAGATTGAAGACGGTGCTGCACATCTTGTTGAGTTGAAACGCCTTATCCGCGAATACAACCAAAAAGAGAGGCAAGTCCCTTTGCGCGAACCTGACCTGATGATTGTGGTGACAGGAGGCAAGATGGCATATACTCGTCCAGACGGTGTGAAGATTATTCCCCTCGCCTGTTTCAAGGATTGATGACTACAAATATGTACAGCGGAATACGACTTTTCAAGACAGCGTTTATAAACACTCGCCGACAGATTTACGTTTCTGGTATTTTCCTGTTTGCGATAACTTGTGTGCTAACGGTCATCCTTTATCTGGCAGAAAGCCGGGTGGATCCCGATTTTAGTTTCTGGGATGCCTTTATTTGGCCATACGAGAAATATCTTGGCGACCCAGGCAAGGTAGTCGATGACCCCTTGCTGTCTCCGATTGGCAAGTTTATCGGTACACTTGTCGGTATCATGGGAGTGGCCATCTTCGCTGTGCCAGCCGGTCTCATCGGCTCCGGCCTGACGGATGCGATGGACGAAGAAAAACGCGAAGACGAACTCAATCGTTTTCGTATCCGCATGCGGAAGGCTTTCCGCCGTATTGTGAACACAACTCTGAGAGGTCATCTTGATACCCTTCCTGACAAAGGTGGTCAAAACCTTAGTTCTCTCTATTTTGTCCCTCAACGCATCCCCATTTCACGAATACAGATACGGCAGGGAATGGAGATGAAAGATATCTTCGAAGTCTGTCAGAAATATCCTGAATTTCGAGTGAAAAATCTGGCAGAAGCCATCAGCGACGAATAGCACCCCGATGATCGTTTTGTTCTGGAGCATTTCCCCCTAAACCGTCCTTACGGTTGTTGTATTAATCGCGATTCACGAGTCACCATCGTGTCAACCAGCAGTTTTGCCGAGAACGGAACAGGCTGGTTCACTTATTATCTGGCAAAGTTGGGAGGTTTCAACTACATCAGCAAAGATATAGAGGTTAGTCCCGACGAAATGGACTCGTACTATAACCTGTCCGACGAACCGCTCTACGACAAGAAACCACTCTCAGCCTATGATGAGAAGAAAGACAAGGAAGCTGTCAAGATATTAAATGAAAAGATAGCCAACCGCAAGGCATTTTTCGATGATCTTCGTGAAATGGCTAATGGCGAAGACTCATGGGTGATCATTCTCGCTGCACATATCAAGAGTTCCATGAATACCATTGATTTCCATTTTACTTCTGCTAAAAAAGACGGAAGTAACTCAACGGTGCTTCAACAAGAAATTTACCAGGCTCTTCTCGGGCAGCTTACAGACATATTGCAGATGGATTATGCCTTGACGTCTGACTTGCATTCGCAGCGTTTCGCTTTGACCAAGAACAATCTGGGATACCGTCTGCAGCAGAAAGGTATTGTATGCAACACGTTTGTGATTCGTCCTTCGTGTGAAATCATCAATTTCGACAATCGGCGTCTGCTGATAGCCTATCGCATGGCATCGGTCATCAGCCAGCAGTTAGACGGAGGTCGAGGCATACAACCCGACGATGTCGAGGACTTCAAGGGAACAGGATTCGGATACGCACTTGGTTAAAAAAATAAAAAAACATATAAATATTTGCAGAAAAAAAAATCTTGCTATATTTGCAGTGTCAAAATTATGTCTAACTAAAAAATTATAATTATGCGTTACCATTTTACTACTGCTAAAGAAAGAATGTTTGATTGTTATGTTGAAGCAAATTCATTAGAAGAAGCAATGAAACTTGCAGAAAACGCTGATTGGGAAGAAGACTATGATTATGATAATATTTTATATAAAACATGGGAAATAATAGATGAAGAAGGTGAGAGTACAGATGAAGGTGATATATTATATAAAGACAAAAGACTTAATTCATTAATGTGATGTATTACACTTTTTTTATATAACAACAAAGTTTACTTGTTTTTTTTTTAAACAAGTTATGTACACTTGTTAAAGATTTATAATAAAGTTCCCTTTTTCATCATGTTGTGTCCGCCTGCCGCCGCCACTTCGAGGGCGCGGCGGGATTTATTATGTCCTTTTCGTTTCTTCCAAGTCTATTCATCTGTGATTTCTGTTCCCTCGCTACTTTATGATACCCTCTTCTTTCAACATTTTGTAGAATCTCGTTTCGTATGTTTTTTCGTGGAACATAGGAAGAACTGTCTTTTCCCACCATTTTTTCGCTTGTTTTTTATTCCCATTCTGGAGCAGTTGCGACATTGAACGGCGAGTTGGTTTGACAAAAAAACTCCCTGCACCGTTTCGAGCGCAGGGAATTTTCGATTCGTTGTTGAATCGTTCTGAAACATTCCTTATTGCTCAGTTCCTAAACACCAATCCATCGCCGAATTCGTCGATGATGACGGGCTTTTCGCGGCTGACTTCCTCGGCAAGTAGGCGCTTCGAGAGTTCGTTGAGCACGTACTGCTGAATGGCGCGTTTCACGGGACGAGCACCAAACTGCGGGTCGTAGCCGACTTCTGCCAGATAGTTGATGGCCTGCGGTGTCCATTCGAGTTGGAAGCCCTGCGGAGCAAGCATTTCGCGCACTTTTTCCATTTGCAGCGTGACGATGGCGGAGATTTGTTCGCGCGTCAGCGGCTGGAAGGTGATGATTTCGTCGATTCGGTTGAGGAATTCGGGGCGCATCAGCACGGAAAGTTGTTCGCGTGTGGCATTCGACGTCATAATAATCAGCGTGTTCTTGAAATTGGCGGTGCGGCCTTTGTTGTCGGTCAGACGACCGTCGTCGAGCACCTGCAGCAGAATGTTGAACACGTCGGGGTGCGCCTTTTCGATTTCGTCGAAGAGCAGCACCTGATAGGGCTTGCGGCGCACGGCCTCGGTGAGCTGTCCGCCCTCGTCGTAGCCCACGTATCCCGGAGGCGCACCAACGAGTCGGCTGACGGTGTGCTTCTCTTGATATTCCGACATATCGATGCGCGTCATCATCGTTTCGTCGTTGAAAAGATACTCGGCCAAAGCCTTCGCCAACTCGGTTTTGCCGACACCCGTCGTACCAAGGAAAATGAACGAGGCGATGGGTCGTTTCGGGTCTTGCAATCCGGCACGAGAGCGTCTGACAGCGTCGCTAACAGCCTGAATGGCCTCGTCCTGACCGACCACGCGGCGATGCAACTCGTCTTCCAAATGCAACAGTTTTTCCTTTTCGCTCTGCAACATCCGCGTCACGGGAATACCCGTCCAACGCGACACAACCTCGGCGATGTCGTCGGCGGTGACCTCCTCTCTAACAAGACGATTTGAGCGTTGAGAATTCAAAGTTGAGAGTTGCTGGGCGATGTCGGCTTCCAGTGCCTGCAACTGTCCATAGCGAATCTCGGCGACGCGCTGATAGTTGCCCTCGCGCTCGGCTTGTTCAGCCTCGAAACGAAGTTGTTCTATCTGTTGCTTGTCTTGCTGAATGCGGTTCACCAATTCGCGCTCGCCCTCCCACTTGGCGCGGAAAGCGGTCTCTTTCTCGCGCAGTTCGGCAATATCCTTGTCGAGTTGCGTGATTTTCTCCTCATCGTTCTCACGGCGGATGGCCTCGCGCTCAATCTCCAACTGCTTCAACTGACGGGTAATGTCGTCGAGTTCCTCGGGCACCGAATCGCGCTCCATCCGCAGTTTTGCGGCGGCCTCGTCCATCAGGTCGATGGCTTTGTCGGGCAGGAATCGCTCGGAAATATAGCGTTCCGAGAGTTTCACGGCAGCGATGCACGCATCGTCTTGAATCCGCACCTTGTGGTGGTTTTCGTAACGTTCTTTCAGACCACGAAGAATCGAAATGGCGCTCAGTTCGTCGGGTTCATCGACCATCACCGTCTGGAAACGGCGTTCGAGTGCCTTGTCTTTCTCGAAATATTTCTGGTATTCGTTGAGCGTCGTGGCACCGATGGCACGCAGTTCGCCTCGCGCCAGTGCCGGTTTCAGAATGTTGGCTGCGTCCATCGCGCCCTCACCGCCGCCAGCCCCGACGAGCGTGTGGATTTCGTCGATGAAGAGGATGATTTCGCCCTCGGACTGCGTCACTTCCTTCACCACGCCCTTGAGTCGCTCCTCGAACTCGCCTTTGTACTTCGCGCCAGCGAGCAGCGCACCCATGTCGAGCGAGAAGAGTTGCTTGTTTTTCAGGTTCTCGGGCACGTCGCCGCGCACGATTCGCTGTGCCAAGCCCTCGACGATGGCCGTTTTACCCGTGCCCGGCTCACCGATGAGAATCGGATTGTTTTTCGTGCGTCGCGACAGGATTTGCAGCACACGGCGAATCTCGTCGTCGCGTCCGATGACGGGGTCGAGTTTGCCCTTTCGCGCATCATCGACGAGGTTTTTGGCGTATTTCGAGAGCGCCTGGAAATTCTCGTCGCCGCTCATCGACTGCACCTTCTGACCCTGCCGCAGTTCGCCGATGGCATGCTGAAGCGTCTTCTCGGCAATGCCAGCATCTTTCATAATACGGCTGGCCGTACTGTTCACACTGAGCAATGCCAACAGCATCGGCTCCACCGAAACGAATTCGTCGCCCATTTTCTGGGCTTCGTCGATGGCTTTTTGCAAGACCTGCGAAGCCGCATTCGAAAAATACGGTTCACCGCCCTGCACACGCGGCAAATGGGCGATTTCACCCTCGACGAGTTGTTCCAACTGCCGCCCGTTCACGCCCGACTTGCCGAACAGGTAGTCGGTCACGTCCTTGGCTTTCTGCATCACGCCGTAGAGCAGGTGAACCGGCTCAATGGCCTGCTGTCCAGCCGTTTGCGCACGCCCTGCAGCCGCCTGCACAGCCTCTTGCGCCTTGATAGTAAATTTGTCTAACGTCATCATTTTTTCCTCCTTTTTATTTTTTAATTATTAACTGTCAACTATCAACTCTCAACTCTCAAACCTCAAACCTTGCGCCAACCACGAAAAACCGCCATTTTGTCACTTTCGAGCGACGAAATGGCAGTGTTTTTATCTTCGATTCAGCCGAACGGGTTACGGTCTAAGCAGGTAGAAAGCCGATGTCGTATAGAAATTTCTGAGGTATTTCAGACTCGACAAAAAACCATTGAGGCGGCGCGGCGTGAGGCCGAACTTCTGCTGATAGTGGGGATTAATGAACCAGAGCGTGCGCCGCTGCAGCGTGTAGCCACAGTCGCGGCACAGCCGTTCGAAATGCTCTATCGACATTCGCGCCCGCTTGATGCTCAGCAGTTCATTGACGCAGTTGTCGCCATTGCCGCAAGCCCTGACAATCGCCTTGTAGAGCGGGTTCGGCAACAGATGGATAAAGGGAAGTTTCCCTGCCAAACCGCGACAAATCTGCTGATGACCGCCGAAAGGCATCTGCCACGCCGGAAAACCGAAGAAAATCAGTCCGTTGGGCTTCAAAAACGGTCGGATATGCTCGAAAAATTCGCGTTTGTAAGGTTTTTCGATGTGTTCAATGACATCGTGGATGAGGATGAGGTCGAAGCGCTCGTCGTCGGTCGCAGGTTTCTCGGCGAGAATGAAATTCTGGCTGAGGAACGTGGCTTTCTGGCCTGCCTCGGCGAAAAATTCGCGTGCCTGCGCAATGCGCGTCTCACTGAGGTCGATGCCCGTCACCTGACAGCCGATTTCGGCAAAGGGCAACAGGTTTCCGCCTTCGCCACAACCGATTTCCAACACGCGTGTCTGCTCTGAAATCTCGATTTCCGGTCGTAGATAGTCGATGTAGAATGTCCTTGAGGTGTTGGCCAATTCGTTGAAATACTGCTTTCTGTTTTGATGTCTTTCTTGCATGAAAAGCCGATTTTGTCGATAATTGTTTGCAAAGTTACGATTTTTTTGTGTTTTCGGTCGATTCTGGTCCGATTTTTTTCGTTTTTCGTATCCGAAAGGCCAAATTTTGGCGTATATTTTAACTTTTGCGAACCGCTGAAACGATTGCAAATTATTGCGCACTATTTTTCTTGCAAATATGATTTTTTTATGCTATCTTTGCACCACGAAATCAGATTTTCGCAACCTAAAAACTGATTTGAAACAGAAAAAAAATGAACGAAGCATTGACGATACTGACCGACCGCGAATGGCTATTGCTGCTGATTGCCGTTGCAAGCTACGTGCTGCTGTTTGTACTGACGGTGCAGAACAGCCGGCGAAAGGTGCTCGACCTGCAAGAACGACTGAATAAGGTTCGCGCGATGCAGGAGGAGCAACAGGCGCAAAGTCGGGAGGGAATCGACCAAAATCGCCAGAAAATCGCGGAGTTGGAGGCGCTCATCCGCAAACTTGGCGATGAAAATTCGGTTTTGAAACTGGAACTGGAGGAGAAAAAGACACGACTGGACTATGCCAACCGCATGGCAGAACTGGAGAGCGAGAAGCGCAGTCAGGCCGAGAGCGTCATCTTCGGCAGCGACATCTACGACCACATTCAGCGACTGCTGGACAAGGGCGAATGTATGGTCAACAACGACTGGCGGCGCTTGGAGCAGGTGGTCAATTCGGTTTATACGGGCTTCACCGAGCGGCTCTACGGGCTTTATCGCATGAGCGAGCAAGACTATCACGTGAGCCTGCTCATCAAGGTGCGGCTGCAACCCAAGGACATCGGCACACTGACGGCTCATTCGAAAGAAAGCGTGGCCTCGACGCGCAGCCGACTCTACCAGAAAGTGTTCGGCGTGAAAGGGTCGTCGAAAGACTGGGACGACTTCGTGCTGAACCTTTGAACAATTAATAATTTACAATTAATAATTTACAATTATGATTGAGTACTTATCAGAACACCTTTGGCAGATGTGGGCGGTGATAGCCGTTCTCTGCCTGATTTTGGAGCTCACGGCAGGCGATTTCTTCATCCTCTGCTTTTCGATTGGCGCGGCCTTCGCAGCCATGAGTGCGGCCTTTGGAGCCGGATTCTACGTGCAGTTGGCTGTTTTCGCCGTGTTCACGCTGGTGAGCCTGTTTTTGGTGCGTCCGTTTGCGCTGCGCTACCTGCATCGCAACGACGAAAACCGAGTGAGTAATGCCGATGCGCTTCTCGGGCGACACGGGAAGGTCGTGGAGACGATTGAGGCCGACGGCTTCGGTCGCGTGCAGATCGACGGCGACGTGTGGAAGGCCGTAACGAAGGGCGAGACGATTCCCGTGGGTGCCACCGTGCTGGTGGTGGACCGCGAGAGCACGATTATCACCGTGGAGAAGGTTGAAGGGTGATGGTTGAGTGTTGAATGTTGAGTGTTGAATGAAGGATGAAGCGAGTGGTTGAGATTCATCGGAAGAAAACGGCACTGCTGTGGGCGGCTGCTATTGGATTGGGTTGGACTGCTGTATCCATATGGCTGAATTCTGAAGAATACCTGCCGATTTCATGGAAAAGCGTTTTAGGCGTTGCAATGGACAACCTCATTTCCTTCTCGGCAGGCCTCGCCGCACTTGCCAAACTGCTGTCAGACAAGATTCACCACGAGCCCTACCTGCTCGTTTACGACGACTCGATTGAAATTCGCCACTGGCTCACGAACAAATTTCAGCCGCTGCACTTCTGCGATGTGGAAGACATCGTGAGGGTGAACGACCTGTACAAGTTCGAAATCGTCTTCAAACTGCAGCCCTACCTGAAGAGGAGCGAGCTGCCACGGAGGCCGATTTCCTTCAAAAAAACCTCTAAAAATACGTTCAAACTCTCGCTGACTTCGCTCAGTATGCTTGACAAGGAAGTCTATGACCTCATCCTTGATCGCTTCCAGCGATATCAGGAAAAAGCAAAACGATTTTATTCTTAAATAATTGATATTCTAACACACCCGCTTGCCACAAACTCCCCACAAACAGGCAGGCACCCCTCTCTTCGGAGGGGGCGGGGGAGGCTCTTAAAATTATGGACATTATGAGTTATGTTTTGATTGCCATCGTCGTGTTGGTCATCATCTTCGCCAAAATGGCACTGGTCATCATTCCGCAGAGTGAAACCAAAATCATTGAGCGTCTTGGAAAATACTACGCCACGCTCAACCCAGGTATCAACCTGATCATCCCCTTCATCGACCGCGCCAAGCAAATCGTGGTGCTTCAGCGCGGACGCTACACCTATTCCGACTCCATCGACCTGCGCGAGCAAGTCTATGACTTCGACCGCCAGAACGTCATCACGAAAGACAACATCCAGATGGAAATCAACGCTCTGTTGTATTTCCAGATCGTCGATCCGTTCAAGTCGGTTTATGAGATTTCAAACCTGCCCAACGCCATCGAGAAGCTCACGCAAACCACCCTGCGTAACATCATCGGTGAGCTGGAGCTCGACCAGACGCTCACCTCGCGCGACACCATCAACACGAAGCTGCGCGCCGTGCTCGACGACGCCACCGACAAGTGGGGCGTGAAGGTGAACCGCGTGGAGCTGCAAGACATCATTCCGCCGTCGAGCGTGCTCAACGCCATGGAGAAGCAGATGCAAGCCGAGCGTAACAAGCGTGCCGCCATCTTGACGTCGGAAGGTGACAAGCAGTCGCAGATTCTGCAGTCGGAGGGTGAAAAAGCCGCCACCATCAACCGTGCCGAGGCTGCCAAGCAGCAGGAAATCCTCCGCGCCGAGGGTGAGGCACAGGCCCGCATCCGCAAGGCCGAGGCCGAAGCCAAGGCCATCGAGCTCGTCACTGCCGCCGTCGGACAATCGACCAACCCCGCCAACTACCTCATCGCCCAGAAATACATCACGATGATGGAAGAACTCGCCCACAACGACCAGACGAAGACCGTCTATCTGCCCTTCGAGGCCACGGGCGTGCTCGGTTCCATCGGAGGCATCAAGGAAATGTTCAAAAACGGATAATCAGACCATCGAAGCATGAATATTTGCATTGTAGCGGGCGCTCGCCCGAACTTCATCAAGGTGGCTCCGGTGATTCGGGCGATTGAAAACGCGCATGCGCACGGTCGCGACATCGGCTACACCCTTGTTTATACGGGGGCGGAAGACGACCCGACACTCGAACCGTCGCTGTTCGAAGACCTGCAAATCGCACCGCCGCAGGTGTTTCTCGGCGTGACCTGCGAAAATCTCAACGAACTCACGGGTCAGGTGATGTCGGCCTTCGAGCGTTATCTGCAGTCGAATCCGACCAACGTGGTGATTGTCGTCGATGACCTCGCCTCGACGATGGCGGCGGCGATTGTCACAAAGAAACAGGGCATCAAACTGGCGCATATCGTGGCCGGAACGCGCTCGTTCGACATCAAAATGCCGAAGGAAATCAACCGTCTCGTCATCGATGGTCTTTCCGACCTGCTTTTCACCGCCGGAATGGGCGCGAACTCGAATGCCACACGCGAAGGTGCCGAACTCTCGAAGATCTACACCGTCGGCAATATCCTGATGGACACGCTGCGCTTCAACCGCAATCGACTGAAGGCCCCGTCGGGACTCGAACTTCAGGCAGGCAACTACCTCGTTTTCACGCTCAATCGTAAGGCGTTGCTGGCCGACCGCGAAAACCTCCGTCGAATGATTGAGGCGATGATTGAAAATGCCGGTGGAATGCCGATTATCGCGCCGTTGCGCGGAAAAGCGGCGGAAACGATTCAGGAAATGGGCTTTTTACAAGAAGCCTCCCCTATGGGGGGAGGTTTGGTGGGGGCTCCTCCCCTCTCCTACCTCGAATTTGGCTGGCTCACCGCCAACGCCCGCGGCATCATCACCGATTCGGGCAACGTCGCCGAGGAAGCCACTTTCAACGGTGTACCCTGCATCACACTCAACAGCTACACCGAGCACATCGAAACCGTGAAAATCGGCACGAATGAACTCGTTGGTGAAGATGCCGCCCTGCTCGGCGAAATGACGGCGAAAATGGTGCGTGGCGAATGGAAAGAAAGCGCTCTACCCGACCGCTGGGACGGTCGCACGGCAGAGCGCATCGTTCAGATTTTGATGGAAATTTGAGTGTCTTCCCTGCAAAAAAAATGCGAATCTCTTGCAAAGGTTCGCATTTTTTTGTACCTTTGTCCCCGATTCGCAGAATGCGGATTAAGGGGTGCTGATTTTTTCAGACATGAGAATCGGCTGAGATGATACCCTCTGACCTGATCAGGGTAATGCCTGCGTAGGGAAAAGACTTTCTCGCCCCCTTATTATTGATTGTAAAACATAATAAGGAGTAAAAACAATGAAAAGAAAAGTTTTGATGACGATTGCCCTTGCCGCGATTTCCACCGTGGCGATGGCGACGAAAACGATTTCCAAGCAAGATTCCACGTCGGTGGAAGAATTGCAGGAGGTAGTGGTGCAGGGCGTCAGGGCGCAGAAAAACGCGCCCTACGCCGTGGCGAACATCCAGAAAAAGGAGTTGCAGGCGTTCTCGAAAACGGGACGCGAGCTGCCGTTCCTCTTCTCGCAGACGCCGGGCGTGTTGGCGTGGAGCGAAAACGGACTGGGCACGGGCACCGTGTATATGCGCATTCGCGGAGCCGGCGACTCGCGCATCAACGTGACGCTCGACGGCGTGCCGCTGAACTCGCCCGAAGACCAGTGCGTGTTCTGGGCAAACATGAACAGCTATGCGTCGCTGCTCGGCTCGGTGCAGATTCAGCGCGGCGTGGGCGCCTCGACGAATGGCGACGGAGCCTTCGGCGGAACGGTGGCACTGGCCTCGAAATCGCCCGACACGAAGCCGTCGGCGGAACTGACGGCGAGCGTCGGCTCGTACAACACCTACCACGTCGGCGCTTCGTTTTCAACGGGAATTCTCTGGAACCATTGGCTGCTCGACGGCGCCTATCACGAAACCAACACCGACGGCTACATCCACGGCACGGGCGGTCGGTCGGGCTCGTACTACGCCTCGCTGCGCTACATCGCCGATAATTTCACCCTCGCCTACAAAAATTTTGGCAATTTCGAAACGACTGGACAGGCGTGGAACGGCGTGACTGCGGGCGACAACGACCTTTCGCTAATGGATGGAACGTATGGCGAAAAAACGGGCATCAAAACCTACAAAGATTTGTATGACCGAGGGCTCGGCAAGTATAATTCGCTCTACGAGAGGCTCAAATACGACAAAAACGGCGATTTCGCCCGCGACGAAAACGGCAACTACCTCACCGAGCGCTATTCCCTCACGAATCACCTCTTACCTCCCACCACCTATTATTGGGACAAAACCACCGACAATTTCTGGCAGAACCACAGCCTGCTGACTGCCGCGTGGACCATCCATCCGCATTGGACGACCACCGCCTCGCTGCACTATACGCACGGCTACGGCTATTACAACGAGTTCCGATACAACAACAAACTCAAGAAACTGGGATTGCCCAATGCTGAGTTCAGCTACGATGCCGTTGGCAACGTGGAACGCACCGACTGGGTGCGCAAGAAGGGGCTTAAGCAGGATGCTTACGGACTGGTGTGGAACATCAACTATAAAAAAGACGAGTGGGACATCATCGGCGGCCTGTCGCTTCAGAATTTCACGGGCAACCACTTCGGCTACATCACCTATCTCTCTGATGACAAACTGAGGAACCTGCTTATGAAACAGGGCGACTATCAGTACTACGACTCCGATGCCAAGAAACTTGACGGGAATGCCTATCTGAAGGCTGCCTATCGCCTCACGCCGCAGTGGGAAATCTTTGCCGACGTGCAATATCGCCACGTCTCATACAAAACTGACGGCTACAACGACAAATTCATCGACAACGACGACGGAACTTATTCGAAACACTACCTCGACATCAACGAAAAATACCATTTTTTCAACCCGAAGGCTGGATTTGCGTGGCACAACAACGGTCATCGCGTCTATGGCTCGGTGGCGATGAGCCATCGTGAGCCTGAGCGCAATAATTTCACGGACAACGGTCACTACCCTGCACCGAAGGCCGAGCGCGTCACCGACTACGAACTGGGCTACCAATTCACCGCGCCGACGTGGCGCGTGTCGCTGAACGGCTATTGGATGGACTACACCGACCAGTTTGTGCAGACGGGCGCAGTGAGCGACATCGGCGAGCCGCTGACCACGAACATCAAAGACAGCTATCGCCTCGGTCTTGAGCTCGCGGGCGCATGGATGCCGCTGCGCTGGCTCACAATCGAGGGAAATGCCGCGCTCAGCCGGAATAAAATCAAGGATTTCGACGAGTTCGTAGAAGACTGGGACGACTGGAAGGACAACCCCGACGCAGCGAAATACCACTGCGACGGCAACGGCGACGAACTGCGCCAGTTCCACTACGACAACTCCACGCTGGCCTTCTCGCCGTCGGTCATCTTGAACGGCTTCCTCAACCTGCACCACAAGGGCTGGCAGGCCGTCTGGCACACGAATTTCGTCAGCCGGCAGTATCTCGACAACACCGAGAACCACGACCGTTCGCTGCCTGCCTTTTCGCGGTCTGACCTCAATTTGACCTACACGATTCCCGTCAAAAACGACGGCTTCGGGATTCGGAGCATGATTTTCGGCCTGAATTTCAGCAACATTTTCAACGCCCACTACGCTGCCAGCGGATGGGTCTATTCTGCTGTGGCTGAAAGCTACGGCCACACGCCCGACAACCGCTATTACCAAATCGGTTTCATTCCGATGAGCGGTTTTACGATGATGGCCAACCTGACGTTGAAATTTTAGAGCCTCTCCCCCGGCCCCTCTCCAAAAAGAGAGGGGAGAGCCTTTGAAAAAACTATGATTGAATTGATTTTAGAAACAACGAATCAGGCTCCCTCCCTTTTTGGGGAGGGTTGGGGTGGGGTTAGGTGGCTCGACCTCCTCACCACCGTGCTCGGCCTGGCCTACATCGTCCTTGAATACCGCGCCTCCATCTGGCTGTGGGCCGTTGGCTTCGCAATGCAGTCGCTCGGCATCGTGCTCTACTACCAAAAAGGGCTCTATGCCGACTGCGGAATGGAATTCTACTATCTGGCGATGACGGTCTATGGCTGGCGGAAGTGGTCGAGGAGCGAGGAGCGAGGAGCGAGGAGTGAGGAGCGTGGAGCGTGGAGTGAGGAGCGAGAAGCGAGGAGCGAACTTCCGATTCGCCATTTTCCGCTTCGCCTCGCCCTGCTTTGGACGGCGATAACGCTGACGGCGTGGGCGACGATTCACTATTTCCTCGTCACTTTCACCGACTCGCGCGTACCCGTCGCCGATTCGTTCACCACGGCCCTTTCGTTCGTCGGCATTTGGTCGTTGGCACGGAAATACCTCGAACAATGGCTCATTTGGATTGTCGTCGATATTGTCACCTGCGGCCTGTATTTCTACAAGGAAATTCCCTTTAAAGCCTCACTCTACGGCCTTTACGTCGTCATTGCCATCGCAGGCTATCACAAATGGCGGAAAATGATGAAAAACGAGGAAAAAAGTCGATAAAAAAGAAAATCAATGCTTTTTACATTGATTTTCAACGTCTTTTCAGTTTGAAAGAGTTTTCGATGCTGAGAATTTCGTCGGAGAACGAACGGTCGATTTTCAGCCGCTGTTCCACCTGCGTACAACTGTGGATGACGGTCGAATGGTCGCGTCCGCCGACGAGTTTGCCGATGCGCGAGGCGGGCATCCGCGTGTATTTCTGCGCGAGATACATCGACACCTGCCGCGCCGTAACCAATTCGCGCTTGCGACTCTTGCTATTGACGGCGGTCGTCGTCACGCCGAAGTGGTGGCAAACCGTTTCGAGAATGTCATCGACGGTGAGCGGACGGTCGTCGGTCTTCACCGCACGCTTGATGATGCGCTCGGCCAGTCGCATGTCAATCGGACTGTTATAGACGACGCTGTACGCCATCAGCGAATTGATGGTGCCTTCGAGGTCGCGCACGCTGCCATTGGCAGTCTCGGCGATGAATTGCACCACTTCCTCGGGGATTTGCAGGCCGTCGCGCTGTATTTTATGGTGCAAAATATCGATGCAAAGTTGCGTGTTGGGCTTTTCGAGTTCGGCAATCAGACCGCACGAGAAGCGCGTGAGCAGGCGCTCGGGCATTCCTTCCAAATCGACGGGCGGACGGTCGCTGACCAGAATGATTCGGCGTCCGTTGCGGAACAGGTGGTCGAAGATGTGGAAGAAGGTCTGCTGCATCTTGTCGTAGCCCATCCATTCCTGAATGTCATCGACGATGAGAACGTCGATGCTCTGATAGAAGTGGATGAAATCATTGAAAGTGTTCTGTCGCGTGGCGTCGCCGTATTGCACGTGGAACAACCGCGCACTGACGTAAAGCACGCGCTTCTGCGGATAGAGTTGCACGATGCGGTTGCCGATGGCGTTGGCGAGGTGCGTCTTTCCGCAGCCCGACGGGCCGTAGATGAACATCGGGTTGAACTGGCTGTTGTTCGGATGCTCGGCTATCGACTGTCCCACGCTGCGCGGCAGTTTGTTGCTGTCGCCTTCGATGAAGTTGGCGAAAGTCTGTCGCGGATTGAGTTGCGGGTCGAGTTTCTGCGGCTGTGCGGCGTCGAGTGTCGTGGGCGACTGGTTGGCGCGTCGTTTCGGCTGCTCGGTGCCATTTTCGACTGGGTCACCCTGCAAAACCTGCGTGATTTGGTGGGCGCTGTCGGTCACGACGCGATAGGCCAGCCTCACGCCCTCGCAGAACGTGCGCCGCAGAACCTTCGTGAGTAAGTCCACATAGTTCTCCTCGAGGTACTCATACACGAATGGGCTGGGCACCTGCACCGTCACCGTCTTCGTCTCGTCGTTGAACGATTCGAAGGCGATGGGCTTGAACCATGTTTTAAACTGTTGCTCGGAAACATTCTCGCGGAAGAGCGCAAGGGCTTTGTCCCAAGCAATTTTAGGACTTACATTCATCGATTTTTTCGGTTTTTGATTTTGGTTTTGGAATTAGTTTGAATTCCGTCTGCAAAATTACTCATTTTCTTCGTAATATGAAAATCTTATCGTGCATTTTTTTTGATGGAGAATTATGAAGAAAAATGTTTCATGTTGTCTAAATGGTTATATTTGTGCGATTTACGTCGCGTCGGCTGCGAGTCTTGTTTTTGACCTGTGTTGCACATTTATAAGTATTTGAATAACTTTTAATTACATCGTTTCGTTAATGAAAATTACTTTAATAGTGAAACATCATTCCGAATCGACGTAAGATTCTGATAAAAAAGACTTTCAGAATATTCCGAAAGTCGTGAAACATCGAATCTTTTATTTAGATTGATTCTAATTAAGCAAAAATTATTTGTCTTTTCTTCCGAACACCGACACGTTGATGTAGCGTCTGGGATGCTCGCGAATGTCGTTGAGCAGTTGCTCGGCACTGTGCATCGTTTCGTTCAGTCGGTTGTAGAGCGTCGGGTCGTTCAGCAGCAGCCCCATCGAACCGTTTTTGTCGCTGAGTTTGGCCGTGGCCGACTGTAGGTTGGCGATGGTCTGATCGACGCGTGCCATCGTCGCCTCCAAATCCACCGACGAGAGGTTTTTCGTCAGTTGCTGGGCGTTGTCGAGCACGCCGTCGGCCTTCGTCATCAGCGGCGGCAGTTGTTGGTTGAGGTTGCTCATCAGCGCGTTGAGTTGGCGCGTCGAGGTCGTTAGGTCGCGTGTGATGGCCTCGGCGTTGTGCAACGAACGGGCGAGGGCTGGGTCGCCACTCAGCGCATTGAGGTTGGCGAGGATGGAATCGAGTTTCGGCAGCATTTTTTCCACCTGCGGCAGCATTTCGGCGGCACGGCTCATCAGTCCGTCGTTGGCAGCGCCTCGAATGGTGTCGCCCATGCTGAGCATTCCCATTCCACGCTGGTCGATGGGCGGCAGATTCAAGTGCATTTTCACGTTGCCCATGAAGTCGCTCGCGATGGTGGCGGTGGTGCCGACGGGCAGTTGCATCTGCTCTTCTTTCAGGCTGAAGCGCACCACGATGTTGCCTTTGCCCGTGTAGTCGTACTGGATTTCCTTGACCACGCCGACGCGATAGCCGTTGGCGAGAATCGGCGACGACGATGACAATCCACTGACGTCGTCGAACGTGACGAAATAGACGTTTTTGTCTGAGAAAAGCGACATTCCTTTCAGGAAATTCATGCCAAAAAACAGGATGATGATGCCTGCGATGGCGACGAGTGCTATTTTAATCTCTTTTTTCATTTTTTTCTTGCTTTAAATTCTGAAATGGCTTCATTGACGTTGATTTTCACACCGTTTTTGAAGGCGATGATGAATGCGCCGGGGAATTTGTCGAGGATTTCCTTGCGCAGTTTGGCGATGGCATTGTAGTCGGTGGAGTTGCCGACGGTGTATTTGAAAAGTCCGCCTTCTTCGTAGAATTCGACATTGGCGAGTCCCTTGAACTGACTGTCCTTGGGCGAACGCTTCGTGCGTCCCGAACTGATTTGCACCTTGAAAATCGGGGCATCGTCCTTCACTTCTTCCACCACTTTCGGGGCTTCTTCGGGCTTCTTTTCCTCGATTTTCGGCTCTTCGGCTTTCTTTTCCTCTATTTTTTTCTCCTCCACCTTCTTTTCTTCTGCTTTTTTCTCTTCTACTTTCTTCTCCTCCACTTTCTTTTCTTCTATCTTCTTCTCCTCGACCTTTTTCTCCTCCACTTTCTTTTCTACGACTTTCTTGTCGGCCTCTTTGTTCGTTGGGTTCTGACTCCGTTTCATTTCAGCGCGAGCCGGTTCATCCTTTTGCTTCACATTCTGTTCAGTGACTTTCGTTTCAGCTGTCTTTTTCTCCTCTTTCACGTCATTTTGCTTTTCCCTTTGGACAGCAACCGTTGGCTCACTTCTCTTTTCTTCCTTGATATCCGAAGGACGATAGGGCACGTTCAGACCGTCGAAATACTTGTTTTTATAGGCGATGAAAGCCTTGAGAATACCCCGAGTATAAAGGGCGACGGAACTTTCTGCATTGAGGAATCGTTCTTCGTCGGGATTCGAAATGAAACCGAGTTCGAGCAGGCATCCAGGCATCGAAGTGAGGCGCAAAACGGCCAGATTGTTCTGGTGGGCACCCTTGTCGGCGCGTCCTGTCGCAGCACAGACGTGCTTCTGCATCAGTTTCGAGAGTTCGACGCTACGTTCCATGTTTGCGTCTTGAATAAACTCGAAGAGTATGTTGCTCTCGGGCGAATTCGGGTCGAAGCCCTGATAGTGCTGTTTGTAGTCTTTTTCCATCGAAATGACCGCGTTTTCACGTTTCGCCACCTCCAGATTCTGCTTGATGCCAGCCTTGCTGCCCGTCGTCTTACTCTGACCGAGCGTATAGGTTTGGTAGCCGCGCACCGACTTGCCATTGGCGACCGAATTGATGTGGAACGACAAGAAGAGGTCGGCCTTGTTTTTGTTGGCGATTTCGGCGCGTTGCCAGAGTTCAAGGAAGCGGTCGGTAGTGCGCGTATAGACCACTTTCACGTCGGGACAGTTGCGCTCGACACTTTTTCCGAAAGCCAATGCATATTTCAGAGCGAGGTTTTTCTCCTTCGAGATTTTCCCCACGCAGCCCGCGTCCCTTCCGCCGTGACCGGCATCGATGACGAGCACGAATTTTTTCGCCTCCATCGCCGACAACGGCAGAAAAATGGCCAAAATCAGCAGCAAAATGCTTTTCGACACCTTATTATATATTATATTGAACTTCACCCTTTAACTTTTTAATCTTTTAACCTTTTAACCTTTTAACCCTTTCACCTTTTAACCTTAACCTTGACTTCCGCGCCGTCGCAGTCGGCTCCCATCGGCGGATTCCGTTTGACAAGGGTCACCTCGGCATTTCTGGCGGCAGGAAACTCGTTTAACAATGCCACGCAAATGCGCCACGCCACCCGCTCAATCAACTGGCAGGGCTGCATCATCACTCGTTTCACCACCTCGTTAACCTCGGCGTAGTTCAGCGCATCGGCCACATGGTCGGTGGCGATGGCACGACGCATGTCGTACGACATTTTCACCGACACTTCGTAGTCGTTGCCGACCACTTTTTCCTGCTCCAACACGCCGTGGTAAGCGTGGAAGCGCAGGCCGCGCAACGTCACCTGATTGGTCACCAATTTGTAGTTCATAGTTGCTCGTCGCTTCCTTCAGCGGTGTATTTTTTCAGGGCACGCTCCACGCCAACTTTCCACGTGTTGATGCTCTCGTCTTGCAAGTCGAGCGACGCCACGAGTTTCACGACGTGGTCGATGGGCATTCCGTAGCGCAGCACGCCCGAAATCAGTTTCGCGTAGTTCCAATATTCCTTGTTGAACTTCTCTGAAAGTCCCTCGACGGTGGTCTTGTAACCACGTTTGTTTTCAAATTGGAAATCGTAGCGCTTCGTGCCGTCGTCGTTCACCTGCTTGATGATTTTTCCCTTCGTCACGGTTTTCGGCAACACGATTCCCTCGTCGTCGTCCTGCAGACCGGTGAAAATCTCGTAGGGTTTCCCGTTGAGCAGGCCCACGAAAGCCACCCATTTCTCTTTGTTGTTCTGGAATCGCACGACGTCGCACTCCAGTTCCTTCGGCCTAATGGCCACGACAGGATTGTCGTTGATCATGTCTGTATTCATCGTTTTGGGTAATTTTACGCCACAAAATTACGAAAAAGTTGTCATTGACGAAACATTATTCGCAAAAACTTGACGGAAAAGTGCTTATTTTTGGAAAAAAGATGTAATTTTGCAAGGAAAAAAGTTCGACAAAATGGAAAATTTCAGACTACCAGCGGAATGGGAAGCGCAATGGGGCGTGATGCTGACATGGCCGCACGAGGACACGGATTGGAAGCCATATTTGACGGAAATCACGGAAACTTTCGTGGCGATGTCGCGTGAAATTGCCGCTCGTGAACATCTTTTGATTGTGGTTCCGAAGGCAAAAATTGTGCCCGAGGAAGTGAGGCAGATGGAGCGCGTGGTGATTTTCGAATGTCCGACCGACGACACTTGGGCGCGAGACCATGGGCCGATTGTTTTGGTTGAGGAGTGTGGAGTGTGGAGTGAGGAGTGTGGAGTGAGGAGGCTTTGGCTCGACTTCCGATTCAATGGCTGGGGCGAGAAATTTCCAGCGGAAAATGACAATCGGATTGTGTCCTGGCTTTTCGAGGAAATGACGAGGAGCGAGGAACGAGGAGCGAGGAATGAGAAATGTTCAATGTTCAATGTTCAATGTCCAATGTTCAATGTTCAATGTCCAATGTTCAATGTTCAATGTTCAATGTCCAATGTTCAATGTTCAATGTTCAATGTTCAATGTTCAATGTTCAATGTTCAATGTTCAATGTCCAATGTTCAATGTTCAATGTCCAATGTTCAATGTTCAATGTCCAATGTTCAACTGGAGAACCATCAAGATTTCGTTCTCGAGGGCGGCAGCATCGAAAGCGACGGTCGCGGCACGATTTTCACGACTTCACAATGCCTCTTGGCACCGAATCGCAACCAACCGTTCACCCGCGAGGAAATCGAGGCGGAACTCAAACGCCGACTGCGTGCCGAGCGTGTTGTGTGGCTCGACCACGGCAACCTCGTTGGCGACGACACCGACGGCCACATCGACACCATCGTTCGCTGTGCACCCGACGACACTTTGCTCTACGTGGGATGCGATGACGAAAACGACGAGCAATTTGCTGATTTCCAGGCGTTGGAACAGCAACTCAAAAGCCTTCAAACTGCCGACGGAAAGCCCTATCGACTGCTTCGACTGCCGATGCCGAAAGCGATTTTCGAGGAAACGATTTCCGAGGAAACGATTTCCGAGGAAACGATTTCCGAGGAAGGAGGAACGAGGAAAGAGGAACGAGAACGCCTGCCGGCGACCTACGCCAACTTCTTGATTCTCAATGGTGCCGTCCTCGCGCCCATTTATGGTCAGCCAGAAAACGACGCGGAAGCCCTTCGCGTCATCGGCGAAGCCTTCCCCGACCGCGACATCATCCCCATCGATGCCCGAACCATCATCCGCCAGCATGGCTCCATCCACTGCCTGACGATGCAGATTCCATCGCAAATTTGACAAAAAATCAATTTTTTGCGATAAAATTTACAAAAATATTTGTTTGTTTAACTTTTTTTGATTATCTTTGCCGTCGAAATTCTTTCAAAATTGAATTTATTTTAGTTTTTATCATTGTTTCATTAAAAAAAGTAAGTCTATGAAGAAAATTTTTACTTTTAAGAAAAGTTTGTTCGTCGCTGCGATGCTGCTCATGGCAGTAGGTGCTCAAGCGCAGTTGAAGTACGTTCCGCTTTACGGACAACTCAAGGCCTATCCGGTTGGAGCAGGTAAAGTTTATGCCGAGATGTCGGGCTTGGGCGTTGCGCCAGAAGGTGCCAACTACGCAGAGCCTGCCGACGAAGTCAATGTGAAGTTTGCCTGCCGTGGCGTTCAGCCCAATGGCAACTACAAAGGTTATGCCGTGCCGAATGAAGACTGGGTGCTTGCTGGTTTCGCAACCCAGAAATATGAAGACGGTGAGCCCATGATTCCAACGGAAGTTGAGTGGACAGACAATCCTCGCACACTGAAATTAACCTCGCAGGTTTATGCCAAAGCCGACATGACTTCCACGCCTGAAGAGGCATTCCAAATGTTTCCTAACGACCCCGACGAGGTTCACTATGCTCTGTTCACACGCGTGACGGTTGGCATCGATGCTTTCAACTCGAACCTCGGTTCTGTCGCTATCGACAAGGCGGTGAACGACGTTGGCACAGAAATCACACTGACGGCAACGCCCGACTATACGAAAAAAGCAAGTTTCCTGCACTGGGTAGAAAAAAGCACTGGCAACAAAATCACCCAAAATCCTTACACAGTTACTGTGAAGGGTGCTGAGCACTACGAGGCTGTGTTCACCAGCGAAAATCTTTTTGCTGTGGAATTCCCTGCCGAGGGTGGTTATGTGGAATACTACAAAGAGGAAAACCTCGCTTATTTCCCCTCGACCGTGCTGCGCGTAAATTGCATGAATGAAGATTTGAAGAAGAAAGACGAGGTGGGTTATCTTGAGATTGAAAACTACAAAGAAGCCATTCCTGCCATGACTCCGACCTATTTCTATGGTAAAGGAACGCAATATTTCCTCGACGATCCTTCAGACAAGACTTCGACCATGTTCTATTTCGCAACACCGCTCGAGAAGTGGAGTGGCGATGACGGCATCGAACTCAGCACTTACACCATCACCATCAAGATTCCTGTCAGTTTCTACGAAGACAAAGACTCTGTCGTGGCCGACATCAATGGTTACCTGCTCGACACAGAGAAGAACGTGTTTGAGCGCGTTGCCAGTGGCTTTGTTCCTGCCAACCGCGTGTTCCTCGCCATTCCCGTCTTCTTCCTCGACCAAATTGAGGAAGGCTTCATTCCCGACTTCATCTACCTTTCGGAAGAAGATGCTCAGGTTGACGGAATCGACAATGTGACGGAGAAAAATGCTGCGAAGAACGGCAAGATTTACACCCTCGACGGCAAGCAAGTGACCTCGCCGAAGCAGAAAGGTGTCTATATCTACGACGGAAAGAAACTAATATTCCGAAAATAATTTGAAGCACATCGAAGAGGGCGTGTCTGGCGTGATGCGATGCGCCCTCTTTTTTTGACTTTTTCATCATCATATAATTTATTATGCAAAGGAAGAGGAAACAATGGTTTTGGGCTATGCTGCTCTGCGTCGTTGCGCTGTTCGCCTCCGTTCAGGCACAAGCCCAGATGACCGTCGCTGGCCACGTGGTCGATGAAAACGACGAGCCGCTGATTGGCGTGGCCATCCGCGAGAAAAATGGCGACGAAGCCACCGTGAGCCGCATCGACGGCGAGTTTCAGATTACGGTGAATGGAACTGCCCCGCAACTGGAATTCAGCTATATCGGCATGAAAACGCAAGTCGTCGCCATTCGCAAGAACGAAACGGGCTTGACCGTACGGATGGAACCCGACCACCAGCAGGTGTCGGAGGTCGTCGTGACGGGTTATCAGCGCATGAGCCGACGCGAATCGGCAGCCGCCATCTCGCAAGTGAAAATGAAAGACGTTTTCACGCCCAGTGCCATGAACCTCGACCAGATGTTGCAGGGAAAAATCCCCGGTATGGCCGTGATGATTCAGTCGGGCGAACCCAGCAGCACACCGACCATCCGTATTCGCGGAAACTCGACCATCAACGGCAACAAAGCGCCCGTCTGGGTGGTCGATGGCGTGATTATGTCGGACATTGTTCCCTTCACGGCTTCCGATTTGAACAGCCCCGATGCAGCCTACCTTATCGGCAACAACATTTCGGGTGTCAGTCCGCAGGATATCGAGACCATCACCGTCTTGAAAGACGCTTCGGCCACGGCCATCTATGGTGTGAAGGCCGCCAACGGCGTGATTGTCGTCACGACGAAGAAAGGCAAGGCTTCGGCACCCAACATTACCTACGATTTCAACTTGAACACGAGCACAAAACCCTCGTACAGCCACTTGCAACTGATGAATTCGCAAGAGCGCGTACAACTTTCCAAGGACATTTTCGATGCTCGACTGCAATATCCGCGTGTTCCGACGCTCGAAAGCTACGAGGGTGCCTTGCAAAAACTCTTCAACAAAGACATCACACAGGTGGAATTTGAACGGGAAGTGCGCTACTACGAACTGATGAACACCGACTGGTTCGACATTCTTTTCCGCAATGCCACGACGCAAAACCATAACATCTCGCTCAATGGTGGTTCGGAGCGTGTGCGCTACTATTCCTCGATGAGCTACAACGACAGTCCGGGCATCGCGAAAGGCTCGGAAAGTAATCGTTTCACGGCTCTCAACAAGATTTTTGTGAAAATCAACAAGATTTTCGATGCTGAGTTGAAACTCGAAATCAGCAACCAGCAAAACACGGGTTTCTTCACCGTGACACCCTTCACGGAAGCCTTCAACACCTCGCGAGCCATTCCCGCCTATGACCGTAACGGCGAACTCTATTATTATTCAAAAGGAACGACGAACAACGACGTGAACTACAACGTGCTCAACGAACTCAACACGACGGGAATGAAAAGCACATCGCGGCGAATGGGCGGCGTTTTCAACTTCAACGCCCGACTGTTTGAGGGCCTTACTTACACGCTCACGGCCTCATATTATTGGAACAGCAACAAAAATAACAAGTGGGCGACCGACCATAGCTATTTTGTTTCCGAGAAGCGTGGCTATCCCTATGATGCCTACGAGCGTGGCGACAGCAAGTACAACTCTTCGCCGATTGCTCGAGGTGGCATTTATGCCCTGTCGAACACTTTCAACGATTCCTACACGGTTCGCAACACGCTGAACTACATCAATGTTTTCGCCAAGAAACACGAAGTGAACGTTTTTGCCGGCGTGGAAATTCGTTCTGACAAATACAATGGCAACAGCCAGCAATACTACGGTTGGGAAGACCAATACGGTCAGAGTATCAGTCCGGCCTATACGACACGCTATTTGAGCATCTTGCAGTCAGACGCCAACCTACGGCCTCAACTCACCAATCAACTGACACAAATCGGTTCTTATTTCGGTAGTGCGAGCTATACTTTCGACAACCGCTACGTCATCAACGGCAACATTCGTTCCGACGGAGCCAACAAGTTTGGAAGTAACCCGAAATACCGATGGTTGCCCACGTGGTCGGTGGCAGGAAAATGGTATGTTTCGAACGAAAAATGGTTCAAAAAGATGAATTTCATCGACAATTTCGCCATTCGTGCTTCCTATGGCATTCAGGGCAACATCCACGACAATGCTACGCCTTATTTGATTGTTAGGATGAAGGACTACAACGACATTACAGGCTTGCGCGAGGGTGTGATCGACCGCCTTCCGAACCCCGATTTGCGCTGGGAGAAGACGAAATCGTATAACATCGGTGTGGATGCTTCGTTCTTCGAGGGTCGATTGACCTTTACTTTCGACAAATACGGCAAACGTACCGAAGATTTGATTACGAATATGACCGTTTCGCCGACAACGGGTCGCAGTTATCTGTCGATGAACGCAGGAAAAGCCATCAACGAGGGTTACGAAGGAGCGGTCAGCATCGACGTTTTGCGTGGAAAAATCATCGACTGGAACCTCTCGTTCAACTTTTCGCACAACACCAACGAAATTCGCTACGCCTACGAAGCCAAACTGACCGACAAGGAAATGTTTCAAAATATGGTGGCAGGCAACGTAGCGACCCTCGGACAGCCGCTCGGCACGATTTATTCGTTCCGATTCGCTGGATTGTCGCCTGAGAACGGCTATCCACTGTTCTACACGACCGATGGTCGCAAGGTTCACGAAGGCGACTACGAGGCGATGGAACTCGTGCCGTCGGGCAGCATCTATCCCGACCTGACGGGCGGCTTCGACACGCGCATCACTTACAAGAAAAATCTCAGCCTGAGCGTCGGATTCAGTTATCAGGTGGGCGGCGTGAAGCGTTTGCCATCGCTCTATGGCAACCTCAACTATGCTTTCGACCCGACAAGAAACGCACCGAGTTTCTTCAACAACCGTTGGCGACAGCCTGGCGACGAGGGTGTGACCGACATTCCCGCACTCTACGACACGACGATTGCCAACCATTTTCCCGATGAACTGGTGGGTCACTACGATGACAATGTCGCAAGAACAGACGTGAGAATGGTGAATATGTACGACCAGAGCGACCTGCGCGTGGCTGACAGCGATTTTTTGCGCTTGCGCAACGTGACGCTGAGCTATCGGCTGCCCCACGAGTGGCTGCGACCGCTTCACATTCGCGAACTCACCCTTCGTTTGCAGGGGAGCAACCTCTTTACGCTGAAATCGAGCAAATGGGAGGGTCTCGACCCCGAAACGGCTTACGCCAATATGCCCCTGATGCCGAGTTTTAACCTTGGAATCAATGTGATGTTCTAATTAAGGAGGAAACGACAATGAAAAATTACAATCATATATCAAAAATGATGCTCAGTGCTTTTGCGGCATTGATGCTGAGCAGTTGCGACGACTACCTGAAAGAAACCTCGCCCGACCTGCTCATACCTGAAAAAGTTGAGGAATTTCAGTCGGTACTGAATGGCGAAGGTTATCTTTTTACTTACACAGGAAACCGTCCCAATACTTTTGCCAACGATGCTGATTTTGTCCATCTGATGACCGACGATGTCGAAGTTGTGACCACGACAGACTCGCACAGCGTCTTGCCCGACGAGGACGACCTGCCTGCGTTGCAGCAGGGCAGGGGAGCCTTCACGTGGGCGCAGGACATCGAGTATTACGATGTGAGTTACGACGGTTTTTATAATCGTCGCTACACGAACATTATGGCCTGCAACATCGTCATTGAGAATGCCGAGACGATGAAGGGTGAGCGTGGCAAAGTGGCCTCGTGTGTGGCGCAGGCATACACGTTGCGTGCGCTGTGCTATTTCTACCTTGTCAATCTCTACGGAAAACCCTACAACGCGGCGACGGCGGCCACCGATATGGGCGTGGTGCTGCGCCTGAAGAGCGAAATCGTGCGCGATCAACCTGCCCGAAACACGGTGAAAGAAGTTTACGACCAAATCAACAGCGACCTCGACAAAGCCCTCGAATACTGGAAGGAAGCAGCCGTGAGTGGCAGCAAATACCTTGTTTCGGAACGTGCCACGCAGTTGATTAAGAGTCGTGTCGCGCTGTTTACGGGCGATTGGGACACCACGATTGCCTACGGAACGAAACTGTCCGACGGTAACTACGACCTCTATAATATCGGAAAAATCCCGTCGGAGGAACTTCGGATGTACGATGCGCAGGAAGACTACGTTTTCATCAATCCGAATAACAACACGGAGATTATTTTCACCTTTGGACAGCCAGACTACAATGCTAATAAATTTATGTCGTGGGCGAAACTCATTTCAGGCGCTATGTTCAGCGCTTCGCAGACGGAAGAGGGTAGTCTGCTGTCGCTTTACGAAGAGGGCGACCAGCGTTTCTATGCCTTTTTTCTACAGTCCGTGACCAACAAAGGTGAGTATTACGACTATCGCTGTGTGCCCTACAAGCACTATTCTTCGAAGTATTATTCCACCGCCTTGCGTACCAGTGAAGCCCTGCTAAACGCTGCTGAAGCCTACGTGCAAAAGGGTTCTGATGCTGACAAAAACGAGGCTGTCAAACTGCTGAATTTGCTTCGCAAAAACCGTTTTACGCCCGAAACCTACAAGGAATTGACCCTCGCCGACTTCGCCACGACCGCCGATTTGCTGCAATTCGTGCGCGACGAGCGTCGCCGCGAACTCTGCTTCGAGGAAATCCACCGCTGGGCCGACCTGCGTCGCTACGGATGCCCAAGCCTGAAACACGTTTACTACGCTTCGAAAAACTCCTCGCCAGAGGTTTATGTACTTGAACAAGGCGACCAGAACTACACGCTGGAACTGCCCAAATCGGAACTTGACTATAACACGGTAATCGAGTCTGCCAATCGCAGAGCCATCTTGCCACAATAATGAAATGATGATGAAAAAGATATTTATGACCGCCGTCGCCTTGGCGACATTGCTTTTAGCCGGATGCGGCGAAGACGAACTCACGCCGCAGGTCGATACATCGTCGGCCTACGAGAAATACATTGTCGAAAATGCCACGCGCACATCTGCCGACTCGCTCATCTACGAGTGGTTCAAGCAGTACAACACGGCCTTCGTCTATCACATTGACGACAAAGACATTCGCTGGCTGTGGTCGAGCAAGTTCAGTTTGATTTACACGCCCTTCGATCCCGAACGCGAGAAGGATATGGAGATGCTGTTGAAGCATTTGAAACTCATCAAGCAGAGCTTTCTGGACAAATACGAAGAGGGATTTCTGCGGCAAAACCTGCCCTACAAGATTTTCCTTCTGAAAGACTTGCAAATCAAGCAGACAAGCCTAAAATACAACTACGTTGCTGCCGCGACGAACAATCAGGACGCCATTATGATTGCTTACCTGCAATCGACGGGGCGAGCCTATTCCGTGCCTGTGTTGGAGTCGGAATTGAGCAATCTCTTCGGCGCTTTTTTCTACCAGCGGCTGCCCGTCAAACCGATGAAGTTCATCAACAGCCGCGTGCGCGTGAAATACACGCTTGTGACTGTGCCTGAAGACCCCGCCATCGAGGAAGAACTGAAAATCAAACCCGATTTTGAGAACGATGACCACGAGGCCAATGTCTGCGGCTTTGTGAAAGGCTATCTGCCCACTCACGTTCAAGCCCCCGGTGAGCAGCAGGATTTCACCGATTTCCTTTGGTTCATCACACAAAACCGAGGTTCGTGGATTCGTCAGCGCACGCAGTTCTACAAGCGTTTGGCACAGCGTGGCCGCTATTTCATCGACTTCTATCGCGAGCAGTTGAATCAGGACTTAATCGAGTTGCAAAACAAGAAATTTCCTAACGACCGCGTGACCTACGAGGATTTTATTCCACAATAACCCTTTTAACATTTTAACCCTTTAACATTTTAACTTTTTAACATGGTAATGAAACGGTTTTTATTTATATTTTTACTGGCGTTTCTTTCCGTCGGACACGCGAAAGCGCAAGGCATCGTCTTCCACGACAACACACCGTGGGCCGACATCGTGAAAATGGCTGAGGAGCAAGACAAACTCATCTTCATCGACTGCTACACGACGTGGTGCGGACCCTGCAAGGTGCTGGCTCGCGAGGTGTTTCCGCAGCAGAAAGTCGGCGACTTTTTCAACCCGAATTTCATCTGTGTGAAGTACGATATGGAAAAAGGCGACGGAAAAATGCTCAACGAACGTTACAAACAGCACATTCCAGGCTATCCAACCCTGCTCATCATCGACAAACAGGGCAACGTGAAGCAACAAATGGCTGGTTTTCAAGAGGCCGACGCGCTGATTCAAAACGCTCAAATGGCACTGAAAGGACGCGACCTTTTCACGCTTCAAAAAGAGTACCAATCGGGTAATCGCGACATTGATTTCCTGGTCGATTATATGGCGAGTCTCGAAGGCGCATTTCTCAAAGACGATGCCCGAAAAGTGGCCGACGAGTACCTAAAAAGCCACGAACCGAAAGAACTCGACAGCGACCCCGTGTGGCAGGCGTTCGGCAAGTATGTCACCGATATCCATTCGCCTGCCTTCGACTATCTGGTGAACAACGCGGGACACTACGGAAGCGTTCTGAAACGCGACCGACAGGCCATCAATTTCCAAGTGAAATCGGCCTGCGACCGCGAGTTGCGCAACTTCTTCCGCCTTCATTTCAACGAGCAGGGACAGCCCGACGCGCTCGCCACCGACACGGCGTGGGCCGAGAAAGTCATCTGGTATCTCGAAAAAACGGGGCAGGCTGGTGCTGATTTGTACAAACTCAACCTCTACATCCACAAGCAACTGCTTCGCGGTCAGTACGAAGAGGCGTGGCAGGCCGTGAAAATGGGCGTAAAATCGCGTATGAGCGGTTTCTATTCGATGAAAGTAGGCGACTACATCGCTTTTCTGGCACCGCAGACACGCGACAAAAAGGTGCTGAAAGACTATCTCACGGTGATGGAAGGTTTTCTCAACCGAGGCAACTCGACCGAATACACCGCCTACAAAACCCTCGCCGACCTCAACCGCCGACTCGGAAACAAACAGTTGGCCGAGCAACAGCAGAGCCTCTACGACACGGAACTGGCGAAGGAAAAACAGAAGTTTCAAGAAATTTTCAACAAATAACTCATTACTCATTATGAAAAGAAAAATGACAACGCTGCTGGCACTCGCCGTGAGCCTTTGCGCCACAGCCCAGCAACAAACCTATAACATCACGGGTACAGCCATCGGACACGACGGCACGAAGGTAATGCTCGTCAGCGAAGACAAATCGCCGATTGACTCGACGGTGGTGGCCGACGGAAAATTCCAACTCACAGGACCGCTCACCGTTCAGATGGCGATGGTGAAGATGGGCGGTACGTCGGAAGCCATCATTTTGCACGAAAAACCAATTCAGATGACCTTCCAACGAGTGAAAAGCGAGCGTCGTGGAAAAGCGATTGAAGTACCTGAAATCAAGGTGCTCGACGACAAGGAACACGACCTGCTGAAAGACATCAACGATATGCAGATGTTCGAGATGATGACAATGATGGCCATCGCTTTCAGCAAGGACGAACAGGGCGAAACAATGCGCGACAGCCTCGCTCAGATGTGGATGGGCATCAAGGAGCGCAACAAGGCGTTACAGGACAGCATCGCGCGGAATTGTCCCGACAACTACGTGGCGGCATTCGTGATGAACCAATTTATGTCGAAAGACCACAGCTACGCCGATTTGAAGCCGATTTACGACCAACTTTCCGACCGTGTGAAAGCCTCGGCCATCGGCCAGAATCTCACGGCGACGATGGAAAAACTCAGTTCGATTGGCGTGGGTAGCATCGCACCCGATTTCACCCTTCCTACGCCCAACGGCACGGAAATTTCGCTGAGTTCGCTGCGCGGAAAAGTCGTTCTGATTGACTTCTGGGCATCGTGGTGCGGTCCGTGTCTGCGCGAGGCCCCGAATGTACGGAAAGTCTATCAGAAATACCACGAAAAAGGTTTTGAGGTGCTCGGTGTGTCGCTCGACGAGGCTTCGAAACGCGAGGCGTGGCTCTCGGCCATCGACAAGCACCAACTCACGTGGTTACAAGGCTCGACGCTAAAAGGATGGCAGTGTCCCGTTGCCAAACTTTACAACGTCACTGCCATTCCTGCTATGTTCCTGCTCGACCGCGAGGGTCGCATCGTGGCGACAAATGCCCGCGGCGAAAAACTCGAGGAAGAGGTCGCGAAACTCTGCGAATAACCCCTACTCTACCACCAACCGTTTGCCAGCCGTCATCATGAAGGGCTGCAGTTTGTCGTAGCCGACGGTGAAAGAGGGAAGACCGGCGGCATAGGCGGCGATTTCGTATTGGTTATAGACGAAACTGACACCCTCGGCGGTGAACAGCGGCGGACACTGTGGCAGGGGAATATAGTGGATTCCAGCCTCGTTCATAAGGTGGTCGGCCAATTCGGCTTCGCTGCCCACGCCAAAATATTCGACGAGGCCATCTTTGAGAATTTGTTGGAATTTTTCACCACTTGTTTCTGTGAAAACATCCCAACCGATGCGGCGACCGTCGCTCTTGCGGAAGGTCTGTCCGAAATAGGGTGCAGCACCGTGAGCGCCACCGAGATAGATGTCGCGTTTGTTAGTATAAGTAATCCAATTCTTGCCCTCGGCAAACTTTTCGATGACGAGCGAATCATAGTAAGTGATGCCCATTTCCTTGACTTCGGGACTGCCTTTCGACATTTCTGCAAACTCCTTTTGATTGCCCTCGAAAATCTTCTTGCTATAATAGTCAATCAGGGCGGTCGTGTCGGCCAGAACCTTGTCGTAATCGACATTCTCGGCATCGCCGTATGTACCGCCCAGTTGCTCGTCAATCCACTCGTTGAGTGCTACGGACAGTGCCTCGCCATTCTTCACGACGGGGAAGTCGATGCGAAGTTCATACGTTCCCGTCGAGTCGTTGAGGTGGCGTACTGCGGTGGCTGTTTCCACCGTGATTTCATCATTGTTTTTGGGTTGCTGACAACCTGTCAGTGCGATGGCGACACCGAATGCCAACCATGTGCAAATTTGATTTTTTTTCATTGTTTACTTAGATTTTTGGATTAAAAAATGATTTGATTTTTGTCAATATTTTCTAATAAAGATTTAACTGGTTAAAATTGAAAATCCTTTTTCGTCCATTCGTCGTCGGTGTGAAGGCGCAGGACGACATTGCCATTGGAACCATCGAAAAACGTGCCTGTGCAACGCGTAATCTGGTTGATTTTCACGGGCACTTTCTCGAACACTTTTTCGATGACGGTTTTTCCTTCAGCATCGGTCGCCGTCACGGTGATTTTCAGTTCGTCTTCCTCTTCGTGGGGGAAGGTGAAAATCTCGAATTCGGCCTTTTTTCCACGCATCTCGTCGGTAATTGGGCGCGTTTCCGTCTGTCGCGAATTGATTTTTCCGAAGCCCGTCCGCGCATCGAACGTACTGCTGCCACCCGTGTATTTAAAGGTCATTTCGACGACATTCTCGGGCACTTCGTCCTCCGTCACCAACTGGAATTTCGCCACCGCTCGACGCAGTTTCACCTCGTGCGAACGCTCGTCCTCGGCTTCCAAATCGCTGCAAAAGTAGAAGGTGTCGGTCACTTTGTTGTTGGCGAAACGAATGCTGTCGGGCTTGCTAATCGTGGCGTTTCCCGTGCCGCTGTGGGCGAGGATAACCACCGTGTATTGCTTGTTTTCAGGCACGGCAACCGAAATCTGTCCAAACTCCTCGTCGCCGATGATTTGATTGGTGGTGTTCAACTTGCCTTCATCGCTGAAAATGGCGAAGTTAATACGCGTGCAGACGTTGCTGACGTCGGTCGAAGCACGCGAATAGTTCAGGTTGTCGTCGAAGGGAATCTGCTCGAAATGGGTGATGTTGAATTTCAACCTGACGAAACCGTCGGGCGTCACTACCTCATTGTCCTCGAAAAAATCGAGATCGGGACGCTCGCACGAGACCAAAAATAGGCCAAGAAGGGCTGTCAGGGCGATTTTCAGCTGTTTCATCATCATTTTCACTTACAATTTGACCGTTTTTTGCAGCAGAATTTGGTCTAAAACGACCATCGCAGCCATTGCCTCAACGATGGGAACGGCTCGTGGAACGACGCAAGGGTCGTGGCGACCGTGCGCCTGCATCGTTGTCGTATTTCCTTGAATATCAACGGTTTGCTGCGCCTGAAGAATCGTCGCCACAGGTTTGAACGCCACTCGGAAGAAGATGTCCTGTCCGTTGCTGATGCCACCCTGGACGCCGCCGCAGTGGTTGGTTTTCGTCGTAAAACCCTCGTCGAAAAGGTCGTTGGCCTCGCTGCCGCGCTGGAAAGTGCTCGAAAAGCCGTCGCCAATCTCGAAACCCTTCGCCGCATTGATGCCGAGCATCGCATAGCCCAGTCGGGCGTGTAACTTGTCGAACTCGGGTTCGCCGATGCCCACCGGACATCCTTTGATGACACAAGAAATCGCTCCGCCGACTGAATCGCCCTCGGCCTTGATTTTCGTGATCAAATCCTCCATCTGACGGGCTTTTTCGGGGTCGGGACAGCGCAAGGGATTCGTTTCCGTCAGCGTGAAATCGAACAGCTTGTAATCGCTGTCGAGAACGATGTCGCCAACCTGCGACGTATAGGCTTGAATCGTTATTCCGAGCTGCTGCAGCGCGAGTTTCGCCAATGCTCCAGCCACCACGCGGGCAATCGTCACCCGAGCCGACGAGCGACCACCGCCACGATGGTCGCGAATGCCGTATTTCCGCTGATAGGTGAAGTCGGCGTGCGAGGGTCGGAACAGGTCGCGAAGCGCGTCGTAGTCGGCAGAATGTTGGTTTTCGTTTCTGACGATGAAGCCTATCGGACAGCCCGTCGATTTCCCCTCGAAAATGCCGCTCAGCAGTTCCACGCGGTCGCTTTCGTCGCGACTCGTCGAAACTCGACTCTGCCCCGGACGACGGCGGTTCAACTCGGCTTGGATGAAGTCCAAATCGATTTCCACACCGGCCGGCATCCCATCGACAACGCCGCCAATGGCATCGCCGTGGCTCTCGCCGAAAGAAGTCAGCCTGAAAATATGTCCGAAAGTGTTGCGCATCGCCTCAAAATTTTATTTTCCGCAGCCACCACAGCCGCCATTTCCGCAATTTTCATCGTCGCAATCGCCACCGCAGCAACCGCCGCAAGCACCACTCGCCAATTGGCGGATGACCTGCTGGATTTCGGCCTCGGAAGCCTCGTGACTATGTACCACAGTACCTCTGAAATTCAGTGTTTTGCCTGCGAGCGGATGGTTCAAATCGACCACGACCACATCGCTGCGAATCTCGAGAACGCGCCCAAGAAAGCGGTCGCCCGTGCCATTTTGCAGGGGAATGACGGCATCAACGTAGATGTGCTGGCGGTCGAACTGCCCATCGACGACAAACATTTCGCGGTCGAGTTCCAGCACGCTCTCCTCCAGATATGCGCCGTAGGCCTGCTCGGGTGTCAGCGTGAAATCGAAAGTGTCGCCGCTTTTCAGGGGCTGCAACTGCTCTTCGAAAGCCTCGAGCGCGACTCCGCAGCCACTGATGAACTCGAAAGGTGTTTCCGCCGTCGCACGCTCGATGAGGTGGCGTCCGTCTTCCTCGAGGGAAAACAGGTCGTAGGCCACGCTAAACTGTTTTTTTACGTTTTGTTCCATTGTTTTATCAAAAATAATAAATTTGGGAACAAAGGTACAAAAAAGAATCGAACCGCACAATGATTCGATAAAAAATATCAGCAAAAGAGCACGTTATTTAGAAAAAATGTTTACCTTTGCATCGCTTATGGCAGACAAACACCTATATATCATTAGCGGTCCGAACGGAGCAGGCAAAACGACGGCATCCATAACATTGCTGCCCGAAGTGTGGCAATGTCGCGAGTTTGTGAATGCCGACGCCATAGCCGTAGGGCTGTCGCCATTTAACCCCGAGAGCATGGCCATTGAGGCAGGGAAGCTTATGCTGAAACGCATCAACGACCTGTTGAATCAAGGCGCAACTTTTGCCATTGAAACTACGTTGGCTACAAAATCATATGTGAATTTGATTCGCAGAGCAAAGAAAAAGGGTTACACGGTTTCGCTCCTTTACTTGTGGCTCGAATCGCCCGAAACTGCCATTTGCCGTGTGGCACTTCGGGTTAGCGAAGGCGGGCATAATATTCCCGATGAAGTTGTCGTTCGTCGCTATCATGCTGGCCTGAAAAATCTTTTTCAACTTTTTCTTCCGATTGTCGATTACTGGATGCTGGTAGATAATACGCGGATTCCAAGAGAAATAGTAGCAGAAGGTGGCGGAGCGGAAGCCTATGTGATAAGAAATGTAGAATTATTTCATAAAATAAAAGGTTATGTCGATCAGTGAGTGGAAAGAAATGAGCCGTACAATGACCGAAGGGCTTGCACTGGCAGAATACGAAATGGTACGAAGAAAGGCCGAACGGAATATGCAGACCTTACAGGGAACAACTGAAGTCCCTGCAAGGGAACTTTTAGAGAAACTATACCATGAGGCTGTCAATTGATGATTAAAAGCGGTACTAATCTTGTTAGCACCGCTTTTTCAATCAAGATAATTCATCTTTTTCCAATCTGCCTGTAAGCCATAAATATCCACGAACAGGTTCTCCACTTCGTGGTTTATGGTCGAAAAAATTGGATTTTGCATAAAGAGGGATCTCTGTGCCTTCGCTCTCAACATCTCGTAACACTAATATAGGAATTCGGTAAAGAGGACACCCAAAAAAATCTTTAGTGCTCACACGTCCTTGAATTGGCGATTGGAACTCACCATCAGAAGGATAAGCGTCATCATTTTGCAAAAGAGCAACTAATTCTGCTGCACCAAACTTAATAGGTTTTACCGAACCATCCTCCAAATATTCCACCTCATTGCCCAGTTCCGTGTAAAATTTGATGGCATCGTCGCCACAAATTTCAAATTCTCTCCCTTCTTCGGAAACCACTTCCGCCTTATAGGCTAATGCAGCAATTTGAAAAGTATATTTTTCACCTATATTATATTTGTTCCGCCAAGCATAGTAATCTATGTTATGAAAGCGCAGTTCACCATGTTCGTTCTCGCCTGTAAGAACTGCTTCTACACCATTGCTGAATTCATCTATTTTTGTGAGTTCCAATTCAATAGCCGTTCCATCATAAAAAGCAGGGAACAAAGACCTCAACTCGTTTTCTTCTGTATGGCATAAAATAATCCCCTGTATGCCAACACCTTCTTTGACATATTTCACACCAATTGTAGGAACATTGATAACATTGCCTTTCTCGTCAAAATCATCGGTATTCCCATGCAAATCGGGGCTCCCTCTTTTTGTCAGAATTTTAGCAAAGTCAATGATGGTATTTTCCAAATCACTGCTGTCACACACACATTCCCAATGATCGCCATGCGATGGATTGTTGTCAAAATCTTTCTCTTCATCATCATCGTCATCTATTTCAAGTTCGACGACTTCTGTATAAAGATTGACCAGTTTCATCACAACATCTGGAGATAACAACTCTCCCGAATGGCCACTTCTCCAATTGATTTCTGGAATGTTTTTTTCCAATGTATCAACGTCGAGCATAGGCTTTTCGTCCGCAGGAACTGCATCATAACAATCAATGGAAATATAGTGTTTTTTCTTAGCCGTGCCAGCCCAATCCTCATCTTCATACGGTTCTGAGACAAACACGCCTCTGAAAATTATACCAGCATTCTCATCGCCAGTTCTCAACATGAAAAAGCGATCTCCCTCATGTGCTTGTTTCCAATCATAGATACTCCAGTCCATGCAAAAACCATCTGGAAATTCAGATAAAGCTTTTTGATATTTTTCCATTGTCATACTGCTGATAGTTGGATTCCATCTAAGCAGAAAACCCTTTTTTACTCTTTTATTTTCCACAACTAATTATTTTAATAGTTCTACATATAATTCATTTTGCAAAAATAGTGGATATTTGTTTCAAATCACGGAACATAGTCGTTTTTTAGGATAATAATTTCTTCAACTCAACAAATTTGTCAGGATTTTCTGTATCTTTCCAACTAAATTCAACAAAGTCGTTTTCGTCAAATCGGTTCTTTTTATTCCTTTGATAGACAAGAATTCTCTTCATGTCACAAAGGACAAGGACATCCACCGCCCCCCATTTTGCATAAGATCGTCCTTGGACAAAATTAGCATGAATTTCCTTTTGATTTTTCATGTGCCGTTTAACTTCTATGGCGACTTTAGCCTCTATGTCGTCTTTTGTCTGGACAATATGCAAAAGGAAGTCAGGCCTTTTTTCGGAAGCAAAGCCCGTCTTTCCACGACCTGCATTAAATTCAACTTCGGCCTTAAAATCTATTTCTTTTTTCCAGCCCATTTGTTCTAATAATGGTATCAGCAGTTGCTCTGAAACATCTTTTTCATGCTCAATCTTTACATCTCCCACTTTAATGGGTTCATACAAACAGGGAAGTCTGCTAATATCATAACCTTTATTTTTGAGAATACGCTTGATTTCGGCATAGTCATCGAAAGTGACTTGCCATCCGCTAACATCTTGGAAATTCTTACTGACGAAATTTCCTTTCTTATCTCGATTAGCGAAGTAGCTACTATTTTTGAAATCTGCGTATGATATTGCCATTTCATCCGGAATTTCTATTTTGTTTCCGATGTAAGAGTATGAATAGTAGGGTCCAAACGGATCTTCAAAACCATCTTCAAGAGCCATCCATACGGAATTAAGTTTTTTGACAGGGGATTTCTCATAGAACACCAGGATGTCACCTTTATTGGTAAAAGGACTTGATTGCCATAAACCCTCTTTCATTGTCTTTTCAGCCTCTCCATAGTTGCCTACGAGAATCCAAGCCTGTTCGGGTACATCAGGCATCGGTTTATTATGTTCATCATTCATTTCCTCTTTGATGACAGACATTTCATATCCATAAAGAAAGGCACAGAGTTCACTCAAAGATTGTATGTCATTTTCTATGGCAAATTCATTAAGCAACTTACACATTTCATCATAATAGATCCATCTTCCTTTGTAGTCGGAGCGATTGGGCATATCAGGCAAATCAATATCATATTTCTCTGCAATTTTTTTTAAATAGATGAATTGCATTGGAAAAAAATTTGGAATGTAATAGTTAGGGAAATATCGAGAAAGCACCATTGACAACGGAAGGTTGGTACCCAACTCTGATTTGAAGATATTTTGTGGAATATCATCAAATCCCATATCATCGTTCTCGCAGAAAAAGATACAGGAGAGCCCTTTATAGTCAATATATGCACCTTCTCGATTTAGTTTTTCTGTCTCAGAACAAATTCCTTTTATTTCTTCATTCATGAATACAAGATAATTCAATATACGCTTTCTTTCGTTAGTACTAATATTCCTAAAAAACTCAGGGTCGAACCTGCAAGCCAACTGCAAAAATTCTTCCATTGAAGCATCAGGGGCGCTAAGTTTGTCGAAAGCTGCAACAACTTCTTTCCCTGAATCACTATTTAAATAGTTGTTCCAATGTAGTTTGACGATTTTTTTCATTATTGTTCTACTCTTGTTGATTAAAGTTTATTGTTAATAATAAAAAACGTGGACTTAACTTCGTCTACGTTTCTCAAGGCATCGCCAAACGCCCAACACACTTATCCGAGTAAAAGCCCACGCCATCGGCGTGAGCATCCTGCTATTACTCTTGTGTGTTTCTTTTGTTGGCGAAATTATGAGAAACAAGATCTAAAGCGGACGCTTCTTCGCTGTTCTTTATTTTGTTCGTTTTATGTCATAGGCAAATTGAATTTTGATGGTTGATGGTTGAATTTTGAATTATAGTGGTAGTACACATTAAATCCGATTCGTCGGCGCGGTTTGTTGGCAAGTTTACCTGATTGAGTACACGCGTTTCGACTTGATATAGCAATGCTAAATCGAAGTCGAGCATAACGCAACAGCCACGCAATTCATAGATTTTGCTTTGGTTGATTTCAATGTCGTTCATACGGCAATGGTACTTTTTCACCGCAAAATTACAAAAAATCACCGAATCGCCAAATTTTTATTTCTCAAAAATTTTCATCGCTGTAAAAAAATCCGTATATTTGCAAAAATTTGACGAACTTTGTGGCATGAAACGATGGATATTTCTCTTTTTTCTGATTGCGATGCCCCTGTTTTCGGGCTATGCGCAGAAAGCCCAGTTGCACAAAATGTCGCCGATGCTGCGGCAGTTAGTAGCGACGAAAAAGGCACCGCAGGTTTGTGCTTTCGTCCGCGTCGAAGGCGATGCCGAGCCGATTTTCCGCCAACATGGCTGTCGGGAACTGGCTCGAAAAGGCGATATTTACATCGTTTCGATTCCTGTCCATCAACTGGGAAAATTGTCGCAAGAGCAGAAGGTCAAGCGAATTGAGGCACGACGCGGCCACGAGATTCACATGGATTCGGTGGCGATTCAACTGAATGCGACTCCGATTTACGAAGGTCGAAATCTTCCCTCGGCATTCACGGGAAAGGGCGTTGTCGTGGGTGTGATGGACATTGGTTTCGACCTGACACATCCGAATTTTTACGACGCGACGGGCACGAACTACCGCATTCGTCGGCTTTGGGACCAGATTACGAACGACACCATCGGCAGCGCGTTCTACGTTGGCCGCGACTACAGCTCCGAGGCTGAACTGCTCGCGCTGGGCTGTTGCTACGACGGCAAAACGCAAACCCACGGCACCCACACGCTCGGCACGGCGGCCGGCAGCGGTTACAACAGCAAATATCGCGGAATGGCCTACGATAGCGACATCTGCCTCGTTGCCAACGCCACGACCGAAGACATCGCCCTCATCGACAGCACCGACTACCACAAATACACCTTCGCCACCGACGCGCTTGGCTTCAAATACATTTTCGACTATGCCGAACAAACGAATCAGCCCTGCGTCATCTCGTTTAGCGAGGGTTCGCAGCAGGATTTCTACGGCTACGACGTGCTTTACTACGAAATGCTGAGCGCACTGGTTGGTCCTGGGCGCATTCTCGTGGCCTCGGCAGGCAACGAGGGGCGCAAACTCTCCTATATTCACAAAGAACGAGGGCGCGAAAAAGCAGGAACTTTCATGCGAAATTCGAGCAAACGCCTCGCACTCACAGCGAAAAGCGACGCTCCCTTCACGCTTCGGACGACGATTTACGGCGAAGAAACAGTTACGATTGATATTCCGACGAGCCGCGTCATCGCGCTGGAGGATTCGTGCCTCATCGACACGATTCCAGCTTGCGGAAACGACTATTTCTTCACCATCACGGCCTATCCGTCGTGCTATGTTCCTTCGGAAACTTGTTTCGACATTGAAGTCGGAATGGACGGAAAAGTGGGCAACGACACACCGATTTCCTTTGAATTGATTGGCGAAGAAGCCGAAATCGAGGTCTATCGAAGTGTGGGTTCGATGTACGAAAACGACTTGAATCCGCTGCTGACCGATGCCGTCGCCACCCACAACATCCATTCGCCGTCGAGTGCGCCGCGTGTCATTTGCGTTGGGGCGACGAGCTATCGCACGGGCATCACCAACTACCTCGGCGAATATCGACCCTACAACCAAGGCACCAACGGACAGCGCGGTGGCTATTCGTCGGTCGGACCGACCTACGACGGCAGAATCAAGCCCGACGTAATGGCACCGGGGACGAATATTATTTCGTCGTACAGCAGTTATTATCTCGAGAATAATCCAGAGGCTCGCGACATTATCGGCGATGTGGAACACTTTGATTTTCAAGGTCGTACATACGCGTGGAACGCGAATTCCGGCACTTCGATGGCAACGCCAGCCGTCGCTGGAGCCATTGCCCTTTGGTTGCAGGCCAAGCCCACGCTCACACCCGAGGAGGCGATGGAAGTTATCAGTCGCACGAGCAGCCACTACGACCCGTCGCTCACCTACCCCAACAACCTCTACGGACACGGTCAAATCGACGCGTATCGCGGTCTGCTCGACATTCTCGGCATCGATGCCATCCCCGAAATCTCTTCGACCCACACGCCCGTGAGCGTTGTGCTCGAAAAGGGGCAACTGACGATTCAAATTCCCGAAAACGCGACCGAAAAACCCTTCCGCGTCGCCGTTTTTTCGACCAACGGAACACGAGTCGCCCAATTCGAGGCCGACGGTCGAGCCCGAAGTTACAACTTCTCGCTTCCGACCCTTCCTCGCGGCATCTACGCCGTGCAACTCAACGGAAATCCATCGGTGAGCGGATCGACATTGGTCAGACATTAAAAATTGGCACGAAAATTGCTCGAAAACGATAAAAATTAACTTAATATTCAATCAATTATTCACAAATGAACAGAAAAATGATGAAAAAATTATTTACCATCGCATTCGTCGGTGTTTTTGCGCTCTCGGCTTGTGCCCAGAAAAGCGCCAAAGAGAGAAAGGAAATCAGCTACACGGTGAGCGGAACTTGCCCGGCTGACGTAAAAAAAGTGTACATCATGGACCCATCGCTGAACCAGCGCGTGCCCGTCGTCGATAGCGTCGATGTGGTGGGCGGAAAATTCCAGTACATCGGCAAGGCGATGGAAGAGTCGTTCCTCGGTGTCGCCGCCTCAACATCGAAAGGCCCCACGATGTTCATCGTTGATGGAACACCCGTGGAAATCGACTTGGAATTGGAAAAGGGTACGCTGAAAGGCTCGAAACTCAACGAGAAATACAACGGTTATCAGGCCGAATACAACGCGTTCGACAACCGTCTGGAAGAGATTTGCGCCCCGTTCTTCCAAGCCCAAAAAGAGGGAAAGCCGCAGGAGGAACTGATGGCGATTCGAAACGAGGTGGTGAAGAACATGGAGCCGGTCACCGAAGAGTTGAACAAGTTTACGAAGCGTGTCATCAAGGAGAATCCCGACAACGTGATTCCCGCCGCTTTCATCACGAATGTGATGTACGACTACGAACTGGACGAACTCAAGGAACTCATTAGCGACAAATACGCTTACAGCGACCACCCGATGCTCGACCGCGTGAAGAAACATGTCGAGGCTGAATCGAAGAAACAAGCCATCGTCGGCCAGCAATTCATCGACATCGAGGAACCCGACGTCGATGGCAATATGCACAAACTGAGCGAATACGTCGGCAAGGGCAACTACGTGCTCATCGACTTCTGGGCTTCGTGGTGCGGTCCGTGTATGCAGGAAATGCCGAATGTGAAGGAAAACTACGAGAAATACAAGGCGAAGGGCTTCAACGTGGTCGGTTTGTCGTTCGACCGCTCGAAAGACGCTTGGGTGAAGGCCATCAAGGAGAAGGAACTCGACTGGGTACATCTCAGCGACCTGAAATTCTGGCAGACCATCGCCGCCTCGACCTACGGCATCAACGCCATTCCGTCGTCGCTCTTGGTTGATCCGACGGGTAAAGTCATCGCTCGCGACCTGCGCGGTCCGGCACTCGGCAAGAAACTGGCTGAAATCTACGGAGAATAATTCAACCAATTGACAATTAACAATTGACAAATAAAAAAACTCCATTTGCAGCGTTGCAAATGGAGTTTTTCGTATGGGTTGGCAAGAGGATTAAGCCTTTTTCGCTGTTGTCTTCTTGGCAGCAGGCTTTTTCTCGGCCGTTTTCTTCGTCGTTTCTTTCTTAGCAATCTCCTTCTTGGTGGTTTCTTTCTTCGCCGGAGCCTTCTTTTCAGCGACTTTTTCCTCGACTACGGGCTTCTCTTCGACCACTTGCGGCTCTTCCACGACAACCGTCGGTTCTTCCACCACTTCGGGTGCCACGGGAGCAGGCGTCGTCTTGCGAATGGCGCGCTTGCGCTTGGGCTTCTCTTCCGTGTTCGAAACCAGTTTCACACCGGCCAGTTCGGGGTCGATCATGATGCGACCGCAATACTCGCAAACGATGATTTTCTTGTGCATTTTGATGTCGAGCTGACGCTGTGGCGGAATCTTGTTGAAGCAACCGCCGCAGGCATCGCGCTGCACATAGACAATACCCAAACCGTTGCGGGCATTCTTACGGATGCGCTTGAAACTACCCAGCAGGCGCGACTCGATTTTCAATTCCAACTCAGCGGCCTTTTCCTTCAGTTTCTCCTCTTCCTCACGCGTTTCCTGCATGATTTCGTTGAGTTCGCTCTTCTTCTCTTTCAGGGCGGCCTGACGGTCTTTCTTCAACTCCTGAGCGTGTTCCAAATCCTTGGTGCGCTCGTCGATTCGAGTGACAGCCTCCTTGATTTTCTTCTCACAAAGTTCGATTTCCAGCGTCTGGTACTCGATTTCCTTGTTCAGCACGTCGTACTCGCGGTTGTTTTTCACCTCATTGAGTTGCGCCTGATAGCGATCAACACTGGCCTGAGCGTCGATAATCTCGCCTTTCTTCATCGTCACAGCGGCCTGGAAATCCTTGATTTCGTTCTGGATTTTCTCAAGTCGCGTGTTCAGACCGGCGATTTCATCTTCCAAGTCCTGCACTTCGAGCGGCAGTTCACCGCGCAAGGCACGCTTCTCGTCAATCGCTGAAAGCGTCATCTGCAACTGATACAGCGCTTTCAATTTTTCCTCTACTGAGAGGTCTGTAGGATCTTTTTTTGCCATAGTTTTTAAATTTACAATTTTACGATTTACTATTTACTATTTTTTACAATTTTGATTTCAAAATTTAGAGATAGAGAATGGGATTGGTGCAGGTTTCTGCAATCGACACGGGCAATTCGGGATGTTCTTTGACGATGATGTCGCGGAGAATTTCCGTTGTGAACTGCTCGCTCTCGTAGTGGCCGATGACGCAAATCTGAATCTGCTGTTCGTGACCGAAAAACTCGTGATAGCTCATTTCGCCCGTCACGAACGCGTCGGCTTTCGCACGAATCGCGTCGCCGAGCATGAACGAACCCGAACCGCCACAAAGCGCCACCCGACGAATCGGACGCTCCAACAACTCGTTGGCACGCAGCGAAGCGACACCAAACTGCCGTTTCAGCAGGTCGATAAAGGCTTCCGCAGCCATCGGCTCTGGCAACTCGCCCACGACGCCACTCCACTTGCCATCGACCACCGGTCCTTGCAGCGACGCCAAGCCCTGCAAACCGATTTTCTCGCCCATTTTGAAGTTCACGCCACCCTCGGCATTGTCGAGGTTCGTGTGCGCCGCCACAATCGCCACATCGTTCTTAATCGCCTTCATCACGGCACGTTCCACGTAGTTGCCGCCGCCAATGTGCGCCAACTTGCGGAAAATGAGCGGATGGTGGGCTACAATCAGGTTGCAGCCTTTGCCGACAGCCTCATCGACAATAGCCTCCGTCACGTCTAAACACAATAATACCCCTGAAATCTCCGCCTCTGTCAATCCAACTTGCAAGCCAGCATTGTCGTAGCTCTCCTGCAAGGGCAGAGGCGCGAATCGTTCAAGGGCATCCATCACTTGTCTGATCTTGATTTTCTTCTGAATCATAGAACGAAAGTATCACGCCAATATTTTAACGACGCAAAGGTACGAAGAAAAATTGATTTGGATTTTTTCAGCCGATTATTTTTTTATTTTTTTAACGTTTTGACCACTGCGATAATTTCGCTTCCTTTTCGACGCGATTTTCGACATCGTCGGCCAAGAGGTAGAAGAAATCGATGCCCGTGAGCCGTTCGATTTCATCGACCGAGCACACGCAATCGGCCAAAGTCTGCTGTCCACCGCGATTTTCGTAGATGAATCCGAGGGCTTTCGACGAGCGGTTGCGACACAAAATCACCTTGAAGAAAGCGTCGGGCACCCAAACCTTGTTCCGACCGATGTATCGCTGCGACGACGAGGGTTTCATCTTCCCGTTTTCGTAGCTGACACCGCGGAAAATCGGACCGCAGACAATATCGACCGCCCCATATTCTCGCGCCCATGAACGGCATTGGATTTCAAGGTCGTTCCACGCATTTTTGTTCATGCCGTGGTTCTGCGGACAAATGTTCGTCAGCAAAAACGACTGCGCCATCGCGTCCTCGCTCCACTTGTTGTCGCCCGCCGGGCACATGTGGCCACGGTCGTAGCGCGAATTGTAGTAGTCGCTGGGCGTGGCACGCGGAGCAGCAACGCTCATGTCTTCCTCAAACGCCCGCTCCTCGCGGCGAATTTTGCCGTAGGTGTGGCTTTTTGTCAGGTGCCACGCCACCCAGTTGGGCGTTTTCGTCGTTGCGTTATAGGAAATCGTGAAGCCTTCGCGATGGAGAATCTGCTCGGGACGGTCTTTCAACCGTGCCGGCACCTCGTACATCTTCACCGACGATTCCTTGTTGTAAATCGCACTCATTTCCAACTTTTCGACCTTCTCTTCCGTCGAATTTTGCGTTTTCTTACAGGCCGACGACAGCGTCAGAACGGCTGTCAATGCTAATAAAAAATATTTTTTCATCGTTTCAAGTTTTTTTCGGGTTAATCATTAAAATCGGAATCGTGCGACGAGCGGCAGATGGTCGCTAAAACCGTTCATATAGTTGGGTCCGTTGTAGTTTCGTCGCGGTTTTACGCCGCCATAAGTTTCATCGTCTTCGAGGAGAAACGGCGCATCGAAAACGTAACATTCCGCCATACAAGCCGTCATCGCTTCCGACGCGAAAATGTGGTCGAGCGAGCCCCATTCGCCCTGAAAGCGGTAAGTGGCCTTTGCACCGTTGCGCCCCGTCGCATGGCGAGAAATGTCCGTCAGACCGCCCTCCTCGATGCGATGGATGCTTTTGTTGTCGGCATAGTCGTTGAAATCGCCTGCGACGAGGATTTTCGCTGCTTTGTGAAGCCGAAGAACGGAATCGACGGCCTCGCAGAGCCGCTCTGCCACCTGCAAACGATAGGGCTGCGTCACCGCTTCCCCACCCGACCGGCTGGGTGCGTGGACGACGAAAATGTGGAGCGTGTCGCCCGAAACGACCTGTCCGCTGGCGTAGAGAATGTCGCGTGTCGGGCGCATATCTTTCAGCGGCTCGACGCGAATGGCGTGGTGGTTGAGCAGGCGGAACGTGAAAGGCGAATAGAGCAGCGCCACGTCGATGCCGCGCACGTCGGGCGAGTTGGTTGTCACGTATTCGTAACGTGCATTCCGAAGCAAGGAACGCTTTGTCAAATCCCTTAGAACCGAGTCGTTTTCAATTTCCGACAATGCCACGAGGTCGGGCAGTTTCCAAGTCGATTTTTCTGACTTTTTTGTCGATTTTCGAGTATTTTCCGAAGAAAAATCGCCCCATTGCTCGCCACAAGCCAGAATTTCTCGCCCGATGTTGTTCAATTTGTGCCAATAGCGCGTCGGCGTCCACCGATTCGTCCCCTCGGGCAACCATTCGTAGTCGTTTTTCAGCGAATCGTGGCGGCAGTCGAACAGGTTTTCGCAATTCAGCGAAACCAACGTCAGCAGGCTGGAAAGGAACAGGGTAATACTCATCGTTCATCCATTTTTAAGTTCGTTTTTGAATTCGGTTTCCTATCCGCTAAGAACATTCCAACAAGGATGAGGGCGGTGCCGAAGAGGAAAAAGAGCGTGATTTTCTCGTCGAGGAGCAGCCACGCGAAGACAATCGTCGTGAGGGGATTGATATAGACGTAGTTCGTGGTGGTGACGGTGCCGATTTGCTTCATCGCCCAGTTCCACACGACGAAACACAGCATCGAGGCGACAAAACCGAGGAAGAGCAGATTGGCAAGGATTTCGGGTCGCAACAGCAGCGACATCGGCGGCATTTCGGGCACGAAAACGTAGTAGGGAATCATCGACAGAAGGCCGTAGAAAAAGACTTTCCGCGTGATGAAAACGACGTCGTAGCGGCTGTTGGCGCGAATCATCAGCAGGCTATAGACCGCCCAGCAAAGGCACGCGAGGAACGCCAACGAATCGCCGAGGGGCGAGAGGTGGAGCACGAAATGACCGTTGAGAACGACGACAACGACGCCGAGCGCCGCCAAAACCGTGCCGAGCACCTGCGACGGGCGCAGTCGTTCCGACTTGTAGAAGCAACTGATGAGCGCGGCGGCGAAGAGCGGACACAGGCAGACGATGAGCGAGGTGTTGGTGGTAGTCGTGTGGTTCATCGCCTCGTTTTCGGCCAGAAAATACAGCGAACCGCCCGCAACGCCGAGTCCGACCATCAGCAGTTCGTCTTTCCAGTTGTCCGACAACCACCGAAAGCCTCGTTTTTGCCTTTTTGCCAGCGAAAACGCCAAGAGCAGCACGTAGGCGATGATGAATCGCAACGTGAAAATTTGGGCAGGCGAAAGACCTTCGAGCAGCAGCAATTTCGTGTAAACAAAGGTGCTACCCCAGACAATCACCGTCAGGAGTGCCGCCAGATGGCCTAAAAGTTTTCGATTCAACTGCATAAAAAGCGGAAAAATTTCGACTGCAAAGGTACAACATTATTCCGACAAACGAAAAAATAAAGATGATTAAGGTGATGAATTGCGAAAAAATGCTTATTTTTGCAGCGTGAAACGCTATCGGAATTCATTTTTTGTGATTGCAATGACGCTTCTCGCCGTGCTGACAAGTTGTACGCGGGGCGAGCAGATGCGCCGTCGGATGCAGTATGTGGCCGACTGCAACAACGCTGATTCCGTTTTCACGAAACGATGGCTGCCGACGGTGGATTCGCTCGTCGATTATTTCCGCAGCCACGCCTCGGCCAACGAGCGAATGACGGCCTACTACCTGAAAGGGCGCGTCCACCACGACCTCGGCGAAATGCCGCAGGCGCTTGATTGCTACCAGAAAGCCGTCGAGCAAGCCGACACCACTCGCGCCGACTGCGACCTGCGCACGCTCTATGCCGTCTATACCCAGATGGTGAGCCTATTTCAGGCGCAATTTCTACCCGACAACCAAATGAAGGCACTGCAGGAGGCCGAGCGTGTCGCGTGGAAGGGAAAAGACACGCTGGCGGCCCTCGTCGCCTTCGACCTGCGTTCGCGACCCTATCATCTGAAAAACGAAACCGACAGCGTTCTCATCATCGAAAAGCAGGCTCGCGAGCTCTACCTGAAATACGGCTACAAGGACAAGGCGGCACAGGCCATCCTCGGCAGTATCAGCATCTTGCTCAATCGCCGCCAATATGCCGAAGCCAAGCGGTATATGAAAATTTTTGAAGAGGAGTCGGGGTGGTACGATTCTGGCGAGAACACCGTGGCCGGAAAAGTGCTCTACTGCTACGACAAGGGGCGCTATCTGATGGCGACGGGGCAGGTAGATTCTGCGCTGTATTACTTCCGGAAAACTGTCGCGGCAGGCAAGAAAGAGGCTGGTTATCACGGGCTTATGACGTTTTATGATGCGAAAAACAGGCCTGACTCCATTGCCAAGTATGCCAAACTCTATGCTGCCGCCAACGATTCGGCCTATCTGCACGTGAATCAGGAGAAGGTGCACCAAATCACGGCGATGTACGACTACAGCCACCACCAGCGCATGGCACAGGAAGAGGCGCGGAAAGCCCAGAACAGAAAATATCTCATCATCGGCATCTTCGTCGCAGCCCTGCTGGTCATTGCCTCGGGCTACGCGAAATACAGGCGTTTGCAGCGGGCGAAAATCGCAGAAATCAACCGTCTGACAGCCGACTATCAATATGCGAAGGCCGACCTCGACCGCCTGAAAACCACCCTGTCGGCCATCGAAAATGCCCATTTCGAAGACGAAAGGCTGAAGCAAGACCTGCGCGTGGAAATCACGCAGCTCAACGCGCGAATCCAGAACTACGAGCGGCAGTTGCAGCAGGTGAGAACCGACCACAAGTCCGATGCACTGAAAAACAGCGAGATTGTGGACCTTTTCAACCAGAAAAAACGCCACACGCTTAACAGTTCGAAACTCACGGACGACAAATGGAAAGAGCTGGCCGATGCTTTCGCCCACTACGTTCCGTCGTTTACGGCAAGCATCGCCAAGGAAAAACAGCTTTCGGAGCAGGAATGGCGCGTCTGTCTGCTCCAATATCTCGATTTTTCGACGAGCGAAATGGCCATTGTGCTCAACACCACCGCGCAGGCCGTCACCAATGCCAAGGCGCGTGCGAATCAAAAGCTTTTTTCCGAAGAAAAAGCCTCGACTTTAGGCCGAAACTTGAAGAAAATTGCGATTGTGTAAATCCCGTGTAAAAATTTTGTAATCGATTGAATTTCAAACGATTGCAAGCTTATTTTCGCCGAATTGTGTAAAAACGGTGTAAAATTTCGTGCGAAAAAATTTGGCGACAGCCTTGTTTTCATCGTATTTTTGCAGCGACATTTTAAAATTTAAAAATTGAGTTATGAAAAAGTTAATGTTTTACCTGTCGCTTCTCATCCTATTTACAAGCGCATCGTGTAGTGCATCCAGTTCTGAAAAATCTGGCGAACAAAAAGATTCGTTGGACAGTGCTTTCAAAGCAAAAACTGATTCCATTATGTTTCTTATCAGGGCAAATGCAGAGGAAGATCATCCAGAATCTACTAACGAAAACGTCCCCCTCAAGTCATCGGGAATAATCGGTTGTCCGCCTATTACTTTAGTTTTCATCAACGGCGAGCGATGTCGCGACTTCGCCTATGAACATAGTAAGATTTTCAATGTCAAAGAATTTACCATCGAGAAGTTGAAAGCGTTCCTCAAAAAACGGAATTATATTTTTGACGATGTAAAAATCTTGAAAGACGATGAATCTTTGGAAAAATATCGTAAGGGAGGATACGTGGCTTCTGGTGCAGAACAATGGATAGAAACCGTCTATGAAATCAAGGCTCATCCCATCAATCAAAAGGGAGAAATCTTCGAGATCGTAGCCCATATGCCATCGTTCCCTAACGGCTACGACGCTCTCACATTATTCATCGCGGAAAATGTCCTTCATCCCAAAGAAATGCTTCAAGAAGGCATTTACGGAATGGTTCTCGTTGATTGCGTCATTGGAAAAGACGGGGCAGTCGAAGAACCAAAAGTTATCGATTATCGCTTGAAAGACCAATCGGGCAAACCGTGCAACGATCCTACCATCAAGAAACTCTGCGATAAAGAGGCATTGCGAGTCGTCAAAAAGATGCCGCGATGGGAGCCAGGCAGACGGGAAAACGACGATTCTGTGCGCGTTCGCAAACATATTACCGTCTTTTTCTTGGAGAAAATACCGCCTCGGCTTTTGAAAAATAAAGAGTAAATAATTAAAAAAAATGAGATATGAGAACAAACAACTTTTGGCGATTCGCCACGATTCTATTGCTGTCGCTGATGGCGATTCCAGCTTGTGGAACAACCGTAGAGCAAATGCCCCAATTCCCTGGCGGAGATAAGGCTCTCAAAAAATTCCTTGAGGAAAACACCCATTGTCCTCAGGAGATGATTCGGGACAGTGTTTCCGGAAGATTTATCGTCTCTTTTCTCATCGAGAAAGATGGTTCAACCACGGATTTTAAAATCGTTAAAAGATTACTGAAAGACAAGGACGGACACCCGATTGCCTACGATTCAAAAGTGATTGAACAATGCGAGCAAGAAGCGTTGCGAGTGCTCAAACTGATGCCGCGCTGGATTCCAGGGACGCAAATGGGTGTGCCAGTCCGCGTAAAATACCATGTTCCCGTCGTTTTCAATCAACCCAAGCCGAAACCCCGACAGGACAGATGGACAGCACAGCAAAAGAAAGAATTCATTCCCGTGGATTGGGAATTTATCAAAAAGGAAGCAACCGAAAATCCTGAGCGAATCAAGGAGTTGGTTGCAAGATTTTCGGCGAAGAAAAGAGGAAAAGCCCTGACCGACGAGGAAAAAATTCTCGCTTTCTACGGTCAGTCGTACCTCACGAACGATAGCGACACCGATCCGCAAGTGTTTGAAATGTACGAACTCCGAAGAGCGGGAAAAAAGGAGGAATGTCTGGCACTGACGAGGAAAATGCTGGAAATCAATCCATTGAATCTGGATGCGCTGACTACGGCAAGCAGCATTCTGTTTTCGTTGGCGAAAGACTCGACGAGTCTGAATGAAGCAAACGATTATCTTCTTCGTTCCAGATCTATTTTCTGGACAATGCTCTTGACGGGCGACGGCTCGGCTGAGCATCCTTTCTATGTCACGAAAATCAGCGACGAATACAATTTTATGCGTCATTATCTGAATATTTGGAAGATAAAAATGCAGGAATACGACGGGAAATGCGACATCATAACACTTGACGGAAGCAGTTTTCGATACGACCGCCCCCAGATTTATTTCGATGTAACACGGGTGAGGGAACTAAGTTCATCGCGGTATAGCAAGCGCGGCATCCCGGAAAAAGAAAATTCTGACAGCACATCGCCCCCCACCAAAGACAGCGTTTTGATATTGATTAACGGAGAAGAGTGTCGCGACATCACCTACGATTTCATCAACAATGGAACGTATGATGATTATGAAAAATTCCTGAATTCGCGGAATTTGAGCCTTGAGCGGATTGACATTTGGAAGAATGAGAAAAAGAAAGACCAATTCCGCCGGAAATTCGGCAACTGGGTGAAAGAAGTCGTTGAAATCACGGCCCGCCCCATCAGCGAATCAACGAAAACCCGCTGAGGTGGAGGCAGGTTCTTTTCTGGTCGTGAATATCGGGTGGATTTGTGCCCCCAAAATCGAAGAATTTATGTAATCTAAAAAAACGAATTATGAAAACAATCAACCTTCGGCGTTTCGCCACGATTCTCATGCTGGCGCTGCTGGCGATTCCAGCTTGTGGAGAAACTGTTGAACAAATGCCCTCATACCCCGGTGGCGAAATGGCTCTGATGAAATACATTGAACAAAATCTGCAATGTCCGAAGGAGGTGAAGCGGGCAAAGGTTCACGGAAAAGTCGATGTTTCCTTTGTCATTATGAAAGATGGAACAGTCGGAGAGGTCCAAGCCATCAAAACCGTCTTATTAAAACGGTCGGGCGTTCCGTGTCAAGATTCCACCCTTATCAAACTATGTGAACAAGAGGCCGTGAGAGTATGCAATATGATGCGGAGATGGATTCCAGGCAAACGATTCGGATCTGCACACAAGACGAAATTCTGGGCGTCTTTCGTATTTAACGACCCGAAAAAAGAACTTTGCGAAATTTATCACGGTGAGTTAGTCTGGGACGAAGACCATTTAACAAATATGATAGATGTGTTCAGACTCGATTATCAATGGCGAGATTCGACAGGGAGGCTATCGGTTACGGAAGATATGAAAATGAAATACAGCCAGCCCGAGGGATTTTCTGAAGACAATTCCGAAGAATGCTTCAACGGTTATCATCAATTATCATCTGCATTTTTCGGATGTCTGAACACCCAAATCTATTCCAACGACGGCCAGTTGATTTCTTTCTTGCAGTTTGCACCCCTTTACTCGAAAACAGACGAAAAACGGCTGCGTTGGGTTTTTGGCGATTTCCCGAAAGAAAAACTATTTAACATACATCATCTTTACAAGATGCGGGGTTTCATAAAAAGATACTATAGCAGACACGAGCAATATCATGGTAAATACTACTATATTGATGAAGTCGGTAACTCGTGGCGCGACTCCATCACGGTTTACAGTGCGGAGGAAGCCCGCAGAAAGTGGAATGCCGATTCGGCCTTTACGTTCTCGCTGCATCTGCGCCCAGAAGACTATTACAAAAAAGACTTTAAGCACGTGAAAGTTTTATTGATTCAACGAAAAGGCCAAGGCTACGCCTACATCACTTCGTTCTACACGGACAAGGCGAAGGAAAATTTCGATAAATACTGGCGCAGAATTGAGAAAACACTGCGATTTGAAGACTAATTATTCAGAATGAAAATAAAGAATTAACATAAAAAATTGAATTATGAAAACAAATCACATTCGGCGTTTCGCCACGATTCTTTTCCCGTCGCTGCTGATGCTGCCGCTGCTATGCCAAAGTTGTAGCGGCCAGGCCGAAAACAAACGGACGGCAGACAGTCTTTTCGCTGATTCGCTGCGGTCAAAAACAAAACTGAAACCTCTGGTTCAGCCGAAAAAAACACCGATGGTTTCAACGTCAGATGAAAATTCCGATGGTGTTTTCAGTGATTACGAGACAATGCCCCAATTCCCAGGCGGTAACGCGGCTTTCGGAAAATTCCTAAAAGAGAATACCCATTGCCCTGAAGAGGTGATTCGGGATAGTATTCAAGGAAGAATTGTCGCATCTTTTATTATCGAGAAAGACGGTTCCATCACGGAGTTGAAAATCGTCAAAAGTTCGCTAAAAAACAAGGACGGAGGCCCGATTCCTTACGATTCAGAAGTACTCAAGCAATGCGAAAAAGAAGCCCTGCGAGTGCTCAAATTGATGCCACGATGGCAGCCAGGCACACAAAACGGAATTCCCGTCCGCGTGAAATACAACGTGCCGGTCTGGTTCAATCAGCCTAAACCAAAATCCCGATGGGACAGATAAAATCAAAACCCGATTAGATTTAACAAAAAATTAAGGGTGCAAAATCCGAGATTTTTCGTTATAAAAAAAGTAACTTTGCAAAAATCACAAAAAATCACAAGACAATGAAAAAGTATCTGTTATTCCTGACATTTTTTGTCCTATTGGCAAACGTGTGCTATTCGCAGGATGATTTATCGAGTATTTTTAAGGTGATAGAAGACACTGTGGCACAAGAAGAAATTGATTCCTTGATGGCTTTGGTCAAGCCCAAATACAAATGGATGGGCTCGGAAGGAAAGATCGTTGCCGACAGTATGAAGTTGAAATACCGAAAGCCCAAGAGATTTGGTCAAATCGGTATTACAGAATGTTTTGATAATTATCCTAAATTGAAATCTACATTTACCTGTATGGGAAATCAACTACATTCTAATGACGAGCAGTTTATTTCTTTTATGAATTTTGTCTATTTTGCTGAATACCATCGGAAATTGTATTATTTATCTCATAAGCGTAAGGAAACGGTCGATGAACAACCATATTGGCAGAGGCTAGGAATTCTCAGGGATTATTACGGCGACGAAATCGGCGAATCGTGGGTAGATTCCGTTACGGTTTATAGCACGGAGGAAGCCCGCAAGAAGTGGAATGCTGATTCGGCTTTCATTTTCAATCTGCATCTGCGCCCGGAAGATTATTACAAAAAGGATTTTAAGCACGTAAAAATTCTGATGATTCAGAAAAAAGGTCAAGGCTATGCCTACATCACTTCGTTCTATACGGACAAGGCGAAGGAAAAATTCGACAAATACTGGCGCAGAATTGAGAAAACACTGCGATTTGAAGAGTGAAAAGTGAAGAACCGAAGGTCACTGACCGAAGGGAAGTAATGAAAAATGAAGAATTTTTATATCAATTGTCAAATCGTAAAATTGTAAAATAGTAAAATAGTATGATGAAAACAACCAACCTTTGGCGATTCGCCACGATTCTTTTCCTGTCGCTGACGGCGCTGCCAATCTGTGCGCAGAACAACAAGACCCAAGAAACAAAGTACAAAATTTTTGAAGAGCCTGAAGTTTTTCCCCAATTCCCCGGCGGCGACCAAGCACTGATGGAATTCATCGAAAACAATCTTCATTGCCCGAAAAAAATGTTAAGAATCGGCGCGAATGGAAGGGTTATTGTCTCGTTTGTTGTCGAAAAAGACGGTTCTATTACTGAGCCGAAAGTTGTAAAAACTACACTAAAAAAGAAATCGGGCAAGCCGTATGAAAACACCCGAATCATCAAACAATGCGAAGAAGAAGCGTTGCGTATTATGAAAATGATGCCGCGTTGGATTCCCGGGAGACAAAACGGCGTGCGAGTCCGCATGAAATACGCCGTGCCATTCAGGTTCAATTCACCCAAACCGAAATCCCGATAGAAAATTAAAACCAAGACAACAATGAAAAAAAATCTGTTTTTCCTATTGCTTATCGTTCTGTTGGCGGTCGCATCCTGTTCGCAGAACGCGCCCCGTTCGCAAAAGTCGAAGGCTGCCTACGCCGACAGCATTTTGGTTTTGGTAAACGGCGAGGAATGGCCCGATTTTCCTCAAGAGTTGCTGACGGACGGCTATTGTATGGAAAATGATACGATAAAGGGCATTTTTGAATACTTTGCCGACCGCAACTTGAAAATAACAAGTGCTGTTTTGTGGAAGGGGACGAAAGGTGAGCATGCAAAGGAATTTTATCGCCAGAAATACGGCGAGCGAGTGAACAATGGTATTCTCGACATCGGAGTGGAAGCCCTCGTAAAGTCCTCTGACACCGACATTGATGATCCCCAGGGGTTAGTTGGCTACATCTATCGCAGAGCGCCACAAGAGGCAATCGTACAAAGAAAATGGAACATCTATTACGACGACACACTTCGAAAAGCTAAAATCATCGGCGGTCTTATCCCCTTCTCCTTGTCTTTTATCAACGGAGAAAGGCGCACAGACTTTCCTGAAGAGGATTATGGAATTGACTTTTTCAAAGCATTTACCCGCAGCGAGTTGGCAGAAATTCTCAAGAAAAAGAATTATATTCTTGACGACGTAAACATCTTGCAAGATTACTATTCACTGGTTATGCAACAACACTATTCTTTAGTGGATAAATACCGTCAAGGCGGATTCGTCACTCCGGGTACCGAAGAAGGTATAAAGGCCGTCTATGAAATCAAGGCGCATCCCATCAACCAAAAGGGCGAGATTTTCCTCAATGTCGCAACGGAACTTCCCCAATTCCCTGGACCGAACATACCCGAATTTTCCAATGACAATCGAGGGCATTTTAGCAGAGGGATTGACACCAACTTGTTCCGATTCTACGGCGACATAGAGGCGCTGACGGGCTTCATTGACGACAACATCCGTTACACGAAAAAGATGGTTGATTCGGGCATTCACGGAAGGGTCGTAGTGGAATGTGTCATCGGGAAAGACGGACGTGTGGAGGAGCCGGAAATCGAAAGGAATCTTTTAAGAGACGAATTGAGCCGTCCGTGCACCGATTCTGTCCTCATCAAGCAATGCGAAGATGAAGCGTTGCGAGTGGTCGGAATGATGCCGCGTTGGAAGCCGAGCAAGAACGAAAAGGGCGAGCCCGTTCGCGTTCGCATTCATATTCCTGTTATTTTTTGACGAAAAAAACTATTCACAACTAAAAACTATAAAACAATGAAAAAGTTAATGTTATTTTTGTCGTCTGCAATCTTTTTGACGAATGTTTCGTGTTCGCAGAAAACAAATCGTACAGAGGAATCTCGCCCACAAAAAGACACGCTGACAGCTGAATTCGTCGAATACATTGTTGCCATCGACGAAGCAAGAAGAGAAAGGGAGTCATATGATGATGGCATTCCCAGAAAAGATCACCTTATCGGCGGTTTCGTCCCCATTTCATTGGTATTCATCAACGGTGAAAGATGCTACGATTTTCCTGAGGCACTGAAAGACGGCCATCTCAGGGAGTTTACCATTGATGAGTTGAAACGAATACTCAAAAAAAAGAATTATATGCTTGACGGCGTAAAAATCTTGAAAAACGAAAAATCGTTGGAAAAATATCGCAAGGGAGGATTCGTCGTTAGTGGTGCTGAAAACTGGTTAAAGATAGTCTATGAAATCAAGGCTCACCTTATCGACCCAAAAGGAGAGATCTACAACAATGTGTGGAAACATTCCGAATTTCCTGGCGGTAACGAGGCGTATAAAGCATTCCTCGAAAAAAATGTCCGTCACCCCAAAGAAATGCTTAACACAGGCGTTCACGGCTTCGTCGATGTGGAGTGTGTTATCGAAAAAGACGGGACCATCGAGGTACAAAAAGTCTATCCTTATTTAAAAGATAAGTCGGGCAATCCGTGCCTCGATTCCACGATTATAAAACGATACGAACAAGAGGCGTTGCGAGTCATCAAAAAGATGCCCCGATGTGAGCCGGGCAGAAAAGAAAATGGGGAGAAAGTTCGTGAAAATCACAATATTACCATTATCTTTGACGAAAATGTAAAATACTGAAAAAATAGATTCTCAAGGATGCGAAATCGCCAAAAAATCGTTATCTTTGCAAAAACAATCCTTGAACAACGGCTCCGCAATCATAAAAAAAACAATAAAAAGGTTGGGAAATCGCCACTTCGAGTGTCTTTTTATTAAAATGTCTATGAAATGAAAATAAATCTGAAGATTAAAAATCTTTTTCTGCAACATCAATCGGAGATGTTTCGAATAGCTTTCCGATTGCTTAACAACAAGGAAGAAGCACGGGATGTGGTGAGTGAGGTTTTCACGAAACTGATGGAAACGGATGTGGTTACGGAAAACCACACAGGCTATCTCTATACAGCCGTGCGAAACAGCTGTTTGAATCTGCTGCGCCACAAGCAGACTGCGGAACGAGTGCATCGGCTATTGCCCATCGGCGAGGAACTTTCGGAATCGGTTCAGACAGAGAATAATAAGCTTTTGGAGGAGATTTTGCATTTCGTGGACACGGAACTGACGAGCCAAACCCATAAGGTGGTGCAACTACGATTCCGCGACGGAATGACCTACCGACAGATTGCCGAAACGCTTGACATCAGCGAGGCGGCTGTTTACAAACATTTGGCACAGGCCATTCGTAAACTTAAAGAACGATTTAACCCTTAAAAACCAAAAAAAGCGATGGATAAACTGGAAATTCTGCTCAATATGACTGAGCATCCCGAAAACTACACGGAGCAACAAATGGAGGAACTGCTTGCCGACGAAAATGTGCGCAAGCACTACGACACGATGGTGAAACTGCGGGAAGCATACGCAGTTGCAGAAACTACGGAAGGAAAGAGACGAAAACGCCACCTCAAGTTGTCCACTTTCCACCGCGTGGCTGCCGTGCTCATCGGCCTGCTTTTCGTTTCAACTTTGGCAATGGCTATCACGCTGAAAGCAAAAATCGCGGAAAAAAGAGCATTACATTCAATCCGTCCGTCGGAAATCTATCAATTGCCATCGATAAGCAAAGAGGATTACGAGGCTTTGTTAGAGCAAGCAGATAAAGAAAATTCAACCGACGCAAAGAAAAAAATCGATTCCATCAATAGGCGGTCGCCTGTTTACAGCGAATTATACGACTATTCGTGCGGTTGGTATTGCGGTGGAGGCCCCATTTCCGTAACGGCCTCAAATTGCCTAAAACCTGTAAGTAAATTGACCTACAAAGCAGAAAACGCACACGATTTCAACCATACTACGGCTTGGGTCGAGGGTGTGGAAGGAACAGGAAAAGGCGAATTTCTTGAATACAAATTTGAAGGTAATAGTCCGCGAATCACAACCGTCAAAATTATTAACGGATATTGCAAGAATCAGCGTACTTGGGAGCAAAACGGTCGCGTGAAATCCTTGAAAATGTACTATAACGAAATACCAGTTCTCACGCTCGAACTCGAAGATAGCCCGACGCTTCAATGCTTCAATGTCGGAACATTCGGCGAACACAATCCCGACGCACCCGATTGGACACTCCGATTTGAGATTCTCGACGTTTATCCTGGTACGAAGTACGAAGACATCGCCATTTCCGAACTATATTTTGACGGCATCGATGTTCATTGAACTTTACAACCACCATTGTGTAAAGTCAGTGTAAAATTCGTGTAAACGATTGGTTTTCAGACGATTGCATTTTCCAGAAATGCAAATTGTGTAAATGCAGTGTAAAATTTAACACGAAAAAATTTGGCGACTGCCTCTTTTCCGTCGTAATTTTGCAGCGAACACTTTTTCAAGTGAAAAGTGAATAGTGAAAAATTAAAAATTACGAGATATGAAAACAATCAACTTTGGGCGATTCGCCACGATTCTATTGCTGTCGCTGTTGAGTTTCCCGTTACTGAGTCTACGATGCAGCAATCAGATGAAAAATTCCAAGCAAGCCAGTCATTGCGTGCAAGACAGTGTGCCCAATAATGTAGAGCCTGCAACCAAAGCACTTGCAGTACATGAGGAGTTGCCCCAATCTGAGTTTTCAATGGTGAAAAAACAATTTGATGCTTTAGTGGCAGATTCGTGCAGGTGGCAGATTCTTGATAAAAAGGATGATTTGTCGTTTCTGCTGAAACCGTTAAACGAGCTGGAATTAGACAGCAACTATATTTTGTCGGATTTCAGGAAGCCGTTGGTCAAAAATTTTTCAGATAATCCTCCGACAAGATTAGATTCGAGAGACGAGTCATGCCTTCGCTTGTATGCAAGAAAGAAATCAGCCAGTCGGCCCGACAACGATTTTTTTGACAAAGAATATTGGAAGTACCGCCAATGTCTTGATGAAAAAAAGGACTACAGGAAGGTTCAAGGCCTGGTGCCATTTCTCAGCCCATTTGAAAAGATTCGGCTTAGCGGATCCGATTTGAGCCTCTGGCAGGCGTATCTTCTTTATGTTTCCAAAAATATGTTTGGCATGAGAAACGAGGCAAATTATAATTTTGAATTTCTGATTACCTATCCAGGCGATGTTGATAGAGCAATTGCGCTTATAAAAGAATGGGAGGGAGAGAAAAATTTCAATCTCTCCATGAAGAATGACACGACGGCTATCAAGAAGGAGAGGGACAGGGAGCACATGAAAGAAGTGCGAGCTATCGTCGATTCTCTGAAAAATCTGAAAGACAAGAATTTAGACCCAGTTTTTTCCCGTCGGGGAAATACAATCTATATAGAGCATTATGCGCTCCAAGAATTTGCGGGGCTTATGCGGCGTAAAATTGCAATTAATTATGACCGTCGAAATCATAAAGTCAAAGAAATTGATGAATGGATAGGATGTAAATACGATGATTATATGCGCGATTGCACAATAGCCCATTATAGACATCGCGTGTGGTTTTAAATTTAAAATAAAAAGTTATGAATACAACTATTTTTTGGCGATTCGCCACGATTTTTTTGCTGTCGTCTGCAATCTTTTTGACGAATGTTTCGTGTTCGCGGAATGAAAATCGTTCTGAGGAATCTTGCCCACAAGAGGACACGCTGCTCCTCAAAAAAGTTGAGTATCTGCCTGACACGGTCGAAGACAAACTGCCGGATTCGAACAGACCCATCGGTGGTGAAATTTCCACCTCTTTGGTCTTAATTAACGGAAAAAGCAGTGGTGGTGGCTTTCCTGATGACCATTTCGAAAATGGAACTATCAAACCATTTTCTGCCAAAGAATTAAAAGAAATTCTCAAGAGAAAGAACTATATTTTTGACGATGTTAAAATCGTGAAAGACGAGAAGTCACTCGAAAAATATCAGCGGGAATTTGGCAGTTGTTGCCATAAAATTAAAATCGTCTATGAAATCAAGGCTCACCCCATCAATCAAAAAGGGGAAATTTATGAGGTAGAAGCTCATATGCCCTTTTTTCCTGGCGGCGAAAAGGCTTTGATGGCGTTCATTGACCAAAATATCCGTTATCCTAAAAAGATGATTCAAGATAGCGTTCGCGGAAGGGTCATTGTTTATTGCATTATTGAAAAAGACGGGAGCATCGAAGAATACGGAATCGCCAATAACCTTTTAAAAGACAAATCGGGCAATCCGTGTACCGACTCCGCCATCAAGAAACAATGTGAACAAGAGGCATTGCGACTCGTCAAAATGATGCCGCGATGGGAGCCGGGCAAAAATGAAAACGGAGAACCTGTGCGTGTGAGATACAATATTCCCGTCAATTTCGATAGTTTTTCATTATGATAAAAGAAATAGACCGTTTCCTGAATTGGCTGTTGTATTCGTTATACAATGTGCTATACTTTTTCGAACTTCTCGTATCTGAGATTGTCGACCTGCTGTTTACGCGCCCATTATATAGTCTGCCATGTGTGAGAAAAAGATTAAAGAAAAAAGGATTTGACTCTTTCAAAGATTGGAAAAGATGCTTGAATAGTAGCATTAAAGGTCGTCTCACTTCTGGATACACTCCATACGATTTTTATGGCATTGCTCTTCTGCTGTTCGCTTTGCCAATATACCTTTTACTCAGTCTATACATATTAACCTTTGGCTGGTCATCATTTAGCAGATTTTTAATACATCCTATTGTCGCGACCGCCTTAGGTATAGTACCTGCATGGATATTGGGTGATGTCGTATTCTGGAAAAAAGACCGCTATCTTGGTTATTTTTCCATCTTTGAAAAAGAGAGCCGTAAAAAGAAGATTCTTTGGGCTGTTGGCGTTTTCTTCGGTTTACTATTACTGATTGCCGCCATTTTCTTTGTGATGTGGTGTACCACCAAAATTCATGGCGATTTTAAACCTCTGCGAGTATGCGCATAGCAAATCTGAAGAAAATCGCCATTGTGTAAAGTCAGTGTAAAATTCGTGTAATCGATTAGTTTTCAAACGATTACAAATCACTTTTTTATGCATTGTGTAAATACAGTGTAAAATTTCGTGCGAAAAAATTTGGCGACCGCCCCTTTTCCATCGTATTTTTGCAGCGAAAACTTTTTTAAGTGAAAAATTTATATCAATTGTCAAATCGTAAAATAGTAAAATATAATGATGAAAACAAACAACCTTTGGCGTTTCGCCACAATTCTTTTCCTTTCGTCAGCCGTCTTTTCGACGAAGGTTTCCTGTTCGCAGAAAGCAAAACATTCGGAGAAATCCGACTTACAAGAGATCCAGTTGGCCATCAATAATTTTGTGAATCCGACCGACGAGCTCAAGTCGGAGGACGAATTGCTGAATTCGAATGCAGTCATCGGCGACCCGCCTTTTTCCTTAATCTTTATCAACGGCGAAAGATGTCGCGACAACCTCCCTGACGACCCATTTAGAAACGGAGAAATCCAGGAGATTCCCATTGAGGTGTTAATGGCTTTTCTCAAAGAACGGAATTATATTCTTGACGATGTAAAAATCTTGAAAGACGATGAATCTCTAAAAAAATATCGTACAGGGGGATATGTTGCATCTGGTGCAGAAAAGCGGATAGAAATCGTCTATGAAATCAAGGCGCACCTCATCAACCCAAAAGGCGAAATCTTCAGGTTTGTAAAGAAAATGCCTCGCTTCCCGGGCGGCTACGACGCTCGAACATTGTTCATTGCGGAGAATGTGCGTCATCCCAAAGAAATGCTTCGGCAAGGCATTTACGGAATGGTTCTCGTTGATTGCGTCATTGGAAAAGACGGGGCAGTCGAAGAACCCGAAGTCATCGATTATCGTTTGAAAGACCAATCGGGCAAACCGTGCAACGATTCAAGCATCAAGAAACAATGTGCACAAGAGGCTCTGCGAGTTGTCAAAAAGATGCCGCGATGGGAGCCGGGCAGACGGGAAGATGGCGAAGCCGTGCGCGTGCGCGAACATATAACCATCTATTTTTTGGAGAAAATGCCGCCTCAAACGGAACGTGAAAAATGAAAATTTGCGTTTTCAAGGGTGCAAAATCGCCAAAAAATCGTTATCTTTGCAGAAACAATCGAATCAATAACCAATAAAAATATATTTATGAAAACAAAAATCATCCTCGCCACACTTCTGATGCTGGCACTGCCGATGACGGCGACAAACAAGAAAAACGGTAACAAGTTTGCTGAACAAAAAGCACGGCTGACGGGAATCTGGCAGCAATGCCTTCCGATGACGACAAACGACGGAGGACGCCAAATCAGATTTTTGCCGCATTTCAAAATCCTTTCCAGCGACGGCACATTCTGCAATATGTCGCAGGCAAGTTCGGTGGCACCAGCCGCACTTTTTGCAACTGGCGAATGGCGCATCACGTCGGACAGCACCTTCGTGGAACACCTTGCGACCAATGCCAATAGCGTTTACGAAGGCAAAGACAACGAACTGACCTTCCGCTTTCCGATGGGCAATCAAGTTCTCGAAGTTTTCTACACGATGCCGGGCGACACAAGGCGAATTCGCGAAGCGTGGATCCGTGTGCAGGAAGGCGATGCCGTAGCCATTGCGCAAAAATATTTTGAGCGGCTGAATGGAATCCAATCAGACGGAAACAATACCTTGAGAAATCAACAAAACCTCATCATCGAGGAGGGGCAGGAGTCGGACGAAAATCTTTCGCTGACCGAGAATCCTCGCGGAATCTATAAACTGATGTCGCTCAAAGGCAATCGGGAAATCAAGCCTTACATCGGCGACATCTATAAAATCGTGACCGACAGCGTGACGATGCGGCTTCAAGTCAATAACGCGAACAGAAAACTTTTTATGATTGACATTCCCGACTTCCGACCCTTCAACTACACGGGTACGAGAACCGACCTCGACTTGATTGACAAAAGCACACGAGTCTATGACAGCAATTCGAAGCGTTTCACGCAGAAATGGTGGAGCACGATTCCCAACCATACGATTTTTCCCTACAACCAATGGTGCTACGAATATTACGAGTCGGGAAAATATTCCGAAGCCGCCAAACCCATCTTCGATGAATTGAGAACGTCGCAGCAGTCCGACCCGAAGAACCAACTCATCGGCACGTGGCAGAGCACGATGGAAATACAAATGATTGCCGGCGATGGCGTCGAAAACTGGGTTGAAGACCTGAAAAAAGTAGATAATTGGAAAGAGATGCTGGCCTATCTCAATCAGACGAATCCCAAACGCGAATACGACCAGAACGACTTCGCTGAATACTACATTTTCACGCCGTCGAAACATTTTTTCTTCGCTATGTTCTATAAACGGCAGTTGGTGGCTGGCGAATACGATAACATCACCTACAACGGCAAAGAAACGTTCGTCAGCGGAGACAACCATAACCGACGAATCTATTGGCTGACGAAAGATGCCTTCGTGATGAACAGCAATCCTGTCGGAAAGGAAAAATGGTGTATCTACGAGCGCGTAACAGACAAAAACACGATGCTCAGCCGAATTTGCAGCCATTTTATTCAGCACAAGGAATAGAAATTTCCTTATAAAAATGGTAGGGTTACAAATTTAACAAAATTTAAGGGTGCGATTTCCAAAGAATTTCGTTATATTGGTAGAAAATGAAAACGGAGTACCCTTCATATCGGAAAGAAATAGCGGAATTCGAGCAATCCGTCGGACAACTGCGCGAGCAACTTGTACGCACGGCGAAAGGCTTTCTGCACGACGCAGACCTGGCCGAAGATGCCGTGCAGGAAACGCTGATGCGATGTTGGATTGTGCGCGACCGACTCGGCAACATCGGTGAACTGCCAGCTTTCGCCCAGCAATGCGTGAAAAACCATTGCATCGACCTGCTACGACAGCAGAAAAGCCGCGGAAAAGTCGTCGCCATCGACTCGCTCGCCGCCGACCACGCACCCCACGCCGAAACGCAACTCATCGTCCGCGAACAACACGAATGGATGATGGAATGTCTGCGGCAACTGCCCATCGGAGCGCGAGCAGCCATCCAAATGAAGGGAATCGACGGCCTTTCCTACAGCGAAATGGCCACCATCTTAGGCACCACCGAAGCAGCCGTGCGCTCGAAAGTGGCGAAAGCGAGAAAACAACTTTGGCAACTCTACAAAAAAAGGAAATGACGAACCGAAACGACATCAACGAACTGCTGCGCCGATACGACGAGGCACTGACGACCGACGCCGAGGAGCGACAACTGGCCGAGTTCTTCCGCTCGACCGACGACATTCCCGACGAATGGGCCGACTATGCCGCGATGTTCAGGGCGTTCGACACAACCGAATCGCTGTTCAGCGACGAGGAAAAAGACCGTTTAATGGCACAGCCGAAAGACGAAAAACGGCGGAAGACGTGGCTCTGGGCGGCAGCCATCGCGGCATTGGCAGTGATGACTGGCGCGGGATTGCTTCGCCTCAACCAACTGACGAAAGAAAATGCCGAACTCATCGCCGAAATAGAGCCGAAAGCCACCGAAATTCATCAAAATACGGCATCGGAAGGCTCGATTTTCGCACAAAAAATCGCCCAGAAACCCAACGACTCGATTTCCACGCAAAAAACAATCGCGAAAGTTGAGAAAGAAATCGAGGAGAAAGGAGATGAAAAGAAAGAAATCATCGAAATCAGCGGCAACGTCGTTTCCGTGGAAGACGGAGAGCCTGTCGTTGGTGCCACGGTGATTGTGGTTGGCACGAAAATTGGAGCCGCCACCGATGTAAACGGCAATTTCTCTCTGCAATGCCCGAAAAACGCCCATTTGCAGATCTCCTTCATCGGAATGGAGCCCGTAGTAATCGAGGCTCAGGCGAATCTTCGCGTCGCGCTCGCGCCCGACGATAGTGCTCTCGACGAAATCATCGTCGTAGGCTACGGAACAAGCAAAAAATCGGAAAACACTGGAAGCATCAGAATTCGAGGAACTTCTGCACCCACCGACGACAATGGTATTTTGGTGTTGATTAACGGAGAGGAATGGAACGATTTTTTTGATTGGAAAATCGGCACAACTGATGAACTGAAAGAAATCCTCAAAAAGCAGAATCTTATATATGAAGACCTCTCCATTATGAAAGCCGATGCAGTTGCCGAAAAATATCGCAATAAATTCGGCGATTGGGTAAAAGTCGTCATTGAAATCACAGCGCATCCCATCGACCAAGAAGGTGAAATTTATGAGGTTGTAGCTCAAATGCCCCAATTCCCTGGTGGAGAAAAAGCTATTATGGAGTTTATCGAGAACAATATCCAATGCCCCCGAGATGTGATTCGGAGAGGCGTTCACGGAAAAGTGGTCGTGTCGTTTATTGTCGGAAAAAATGGAAAAATCCAACATCCAGAAGCAGGAAAAGTATTTCTTAAAGAAAAATCGGGTGCTCCGTGCAGTAGCCCAATGGATGAACAGATATGCATAAACGAGGCTGTGCGGATTGTCAAAATGATGCCAAATTGGAATCCGGGAAAAAACGAAAAAGGAGAACCTGTTCGCGTACATCTCAATATTCCTATCAAATTCAATGAATAAGAAATCGCCATCAAGTGCTGTCAGATTACACTTTTATCAAGATAAAGAATAGTTATTAATAAAATTTAAGGGTGCGATTTCCAAAAGATTTCGTTATATTAGCAGAAAAATGTAACTTTGCAAAAGAAAACCGAAACCATTATGAAAAAATTGATTTTAGCAACATTCAGCCTTATGGCAATAGCGGGATATGCCGCCGACGACAAGAAAATCATCCAGCAGACGAAAGGCAGCATCACCTTTGTGGTCGATGAATTTCTGGAGCCCATCAACAAACGAAATCAACACTTCGACGGCAACAGAATCGCGAAATTTATGATGAACGACGAGAAAATTCACACCAACCACCACGGCCTCGTCGCCACAAGTTTCGCCAACGAAAAGAACCTGCTGAATCTGGGTCGCGACGCCTTTTATCGGTGCATCGTGCAGGCCTACGCCAACCATCAGTCGCTGGTGCTTTCGCCCGATATGATTTGGCTGCTCATCAGTCAAGGGTTTGCCCGCTACGTGAACGCCCACGCCGATGAAATGCGCTCGAAACTGGTGAGTCACGAGGGAAAACAAACGCTGATTGTGACCACCGACCGCAACCTCTTCGAAGCCGAATGGCCGAAACTGATTGACGGATTCGGTTCGCAAATCGACCAATTCACGAAAAAAGACATCGCCAAAACCATCACCGCCAACTTCACGACGACGGGACCCGTGGAGCGCGTCGCCTCGCAAATCACGCTGATGGAAACCGTGAAATCGTATTTCGAATACGTGGTGATGATGGTTGGCTGCGGCATTCCGTCGATTACGCTCGAAGGCACGCCCGACGACTGGCGCAACGTACTCAAAAAAACAAAACAGTTGGAACAATTCGGACTCGGCGAATGGACGAAGGGCCTCGAACCGATTCTCACGGAGTTCATCCGCGCCGCCGAAGGAAAACCCCGTCAGCAGTTCTGGCAGGGCATCGTCAAGAAAGACCGCGTGAAGGAATTGGTGGGCGGTGCCTACATTTCGACAGGCAAAACGACTCAACTCGACGGCTGGATGCTGAAATTCTTCCCCAACGAAGACGGACTGACGCTCGACAGCGTTCCCCACACGAAGAAAATGCCGACGGAGCGCGTGCGCGTCGGCTTCCGATACAAAGAATGTGACGAGAATGGAAAAGTCATCGGAGATGTGCCGATGGAACTTTGGGCTGGCTTCATCGGAGCGGAAGAAGACCTTTCAACGAACACGCTCAAACCGAGAATCGGGTGGCTCGTGCGCATTGCCGAAACCGACGAGACATTGCTCAAAGAACTTCAAAAGAAAAATGAACAAGGGTCGATTCACCTTCGCATCGAAAACGTGCCCGAAGTGTTGTCGCAACTGGGTCACATCTACCATCTGACCCTCGATTTCACCGACCACAAGGTCATCCTTCCCGAATGGCTCGAAAAGGTTTCCATCGGCGATTTCAGAGTAAAGGGAAAAGTGAGCGAAAAGGAGGAAAAAGCCCTCAAAAAACGCTTCCCGAACATCCAAATCAATGGACCGAAAGGCTTTGTTGTGTATTAAAATTGATGGACCTCAATCCTTTTCCGACTTGTCGGGCGAGGCGAAGTGCATCTCTTCGATTTGCTGTCGGATGCTTTCTTCGTGGATATGGCCGAAAATGCTGGTGACAAACTCGGACGACATACCGCTCTTAGTGCCCTGTTCGCCGCGTTTTGAAAGGATTTCGCTGTAGCGAATGGTTTGGAGCACCGTCATATTGTGCTCCTTTTTGTATTGTCCGATGTCGCGGCACACGCGCATCCGCTTCGCCAGCAAATCCATCAGTTGGCTGTCGATTTCGTCGATTTCGTGGCGGAACTGCGCAATTCCCTCCGTCGAAACGCTTTCGTCGCGGATGACGAGGCACGAAAGCAGGTCGGTGAGGGTTTGGGGCGTGACTTGTTGCATCGCGTCGCTCAGTGCCTCGTCGGGCGAGCAATGGCACTCAACCATCAGGCCGTCGAAGCCCAAGTCCATCGCCTGCTGCGCAATCGGAGCGATGAGTTCGCGTCGTCCGCCGATGTGGCTCGGGTCGGTGATGAGTGGCAGGTTCGGATAGCGACGGCGCAGTTCGATGGGAATCTGCCACATCGGAGAATTGCGGTAGAAACTGCTGTCGTACGACGAAAAACCCCGATGAATGGCCGCCAGACGGCGCACGCCAGCGGCATTGAACCGTTGCAGTGCCCCAACCCACAGTTCAAGGTCGGGGTTCACGGGATTTTTCACGAAAACAGGCACGTCGATGCCTTTCAGCGCGTCGGCAAGTGCCTGCACGGCGAAAGGATTGGCCGTTGTCCGCGCACCCACCCAGAACGTGTCGATGCCGTATTTCATCGCCTGTTCCACGTGTTCGGGCGTCGCCACTTCGATGGCTACAGCCATTCCCAGTTCATTTTTCACCCGTTGGAGCCAGGGCAGCGCCATCTCGCCGTGTCCCTCGAAGCAACCCGGCTTCGTGCGCGGCTTCCACACACCGGCACGGTAGATGCCACAGCCCATTTCCTGCAATTTTCGGGCCGTCGCCATCACTTGTTCTTCGTTCTCCGCCGCGCACGGCCCCGCAATCAAAAAGGGGCGTTGCTGGTCGTTGGGCAGGCGGAGGGGTTCTAATTCGAGGTTCATAACGAGTTGAATATCAATTTCTTACACGGAGTCAACCTTTCGCGGCAAACTTCTCCGTCTGCTGACGAATCAGTTCCTCGTCGTTGAAATAGTCGATTTGCATCGCACGGCGCACTTCGTCCATCGTCTGGGCAGCCGTCTCACGCGCAAGCGCGGTACCTCTCTTTAAAATGTTGTAGATTTCGGGGATGTCCTTCTCAAATTCGCGGCGACGCTGACGCATCGGCTCCAAGAACTCGTTGAGCACCTCGTTGAGGAACTTCTTGCACTTCATATCACCCAATCCACCGCGACGATAGTGGTCTTTCAACTCGTCAAGGTTCTGATATTCAGGCCAATAGCGAGCGAAATGGTCGTCAGTAGAGAAAGCGTCGAGATAGGTGAAAACGGCATTGCCCTCGACGTGACCCGGGTCGTTGAGGTTGATGTGCTCGGGGTCGGTGTACATCGAGCGAACCTTCTGCCAAACCTCGTCGGCGGAGTCGCTGAGGTAGATGCAGTTGCCGAGCGATTTCGACATTTTTTCCTTGCCGTCGGTGCCGGGCAGACGGCGGGCGGTGAGGTTTTCGGGCAGCATAATTTCGGGTTCGACGAGCACCTCGCCATAGACGTTGTTGAAACGGCGCACGAGTTCGCGTGTCACTTCGAGCATCGGCTCCTGATCTTCGCCTGCGGGCACGGTCGTGGCCTTGAACAGCGTGATGTCGGCAGCCTGCGACACGGGGTAGCAGAAGAATCCAAGCGGAATGTTCGCCTCGAAATTGCGCATTTTAATCTCGGTTTTCACCGTCGGGTTGCGCTGCACGCGACTCACGGTGATGAGGTTCATCAGGTAGGTCGTGAGTTCGGTCAGTTCGGGGATGTGGCTCTGGATGAACAGCGTCGATTTTTCGGGGTCGAGGCCGGCAGCAAGCCAGTCGAGCGCCACTTCCACGATGCTTTGGCGCAGTTTTTCGGGGTTTTCCGCGTTGTCGGTCAGTGCCTGCACATCGGCCATAAACACGAACATTTTTTCATAGTCGCCAGCGTTTTGCAGTTCCACGCGGCGGCGCAGCGAGCCGATATAGTGGCCCAAGTGGAGTTTTCCGGTCGGGCGGTCGCCCGTAAGAATTATTTTCTTCATTTTAGTTTTGTTTTACCATCGGCAGTTTGCCGTAGATGATGATTTTTTTCTTCAGATTGAGTTTCAGCAGAACGAGTTTTTCCTCGCCGAAGTCGCAGTAGAGGTTGCCGTTTTTGTAGAAGAATGTGCCGCGGTTGATTTCGCCGTCGGGCAGCACTTCGCGAATTTGGTTGCCGCGAATCGCCACATTCACCACGCCGTAGTCGGCCTCCACGCGCCAAGTTCCTTCCAACCAGTGGGGCGGAATTTCCTGTCCGAGTTCAACCAATTTATTGTCGGTCGAGTCGTCGTAGAATTCGTTTTTGTCGATGACGTCGGAGCCGTAGGAATGGTCTTCGTAGCAGTTTCTGACGAAGAACACCAGCACGACAAACGACACGATGAACACCAACAAACAATTGCGCAAACAACCGTTGTTTTTCCGCTTATAATCGGGGCTGTAGGGATTTCGCTTGTAAGAGTCTGGCGTGACGAAAGGCGGTGGCGTCTGCGACGACGTTTTGCCGTTCGACGACGTTTGCGACTCCTGCCGAGGGTCGGAATATTGGGGAATCGGCGGCACTTTTGCGCGCTCGTTTTCCGACGTTTCGGGCTGCATTTCGCCGTTTTCGAGTCGCTGCACCGGTCGCTCGTCGCCCTCGGTCACGGAAAACGTGAAGGGCGTTCCGCATCGCGGACACACGCAAGCCACTTCATTCACGCCCGAACTGACGGGAGTGTCGTAGCGAAATCGGCATTTGGGGCATTTTACTTCCACTGATTCTGAATTAAAAATGATAAATTAATAATTACGAATTCAAAGAACTTTATAATTCCTCGATTTCCTCTGCCGACAATCCAGTATATCGAGAAATCAAATCGACGGACATACCATCTTTTTTCATACGCCGTGCTGTCTGCACAAGATTTTTGTGAACGGCAGACTCTACAATTACTGTCTCATTTTTTTCCCATTCTGCCCAATCGGTTTTGGTCAGATAAAGGGTCACCTGTTCCCGAAGAAGCGGCAAGTCTTCATTGATAACCTTCCAAACCTCCTTGGCATCGATTTTGTAATAGTCGTGAACCAACACGTGACGCATTTTTGCAACGGAATCCCAAGGCGTTTCGGGATGCTGATGGCAAAACGCACGGGTGAGTTTATAAGATGCCTCACCGATAATCTCAATATTTTTGACAATACCGTAATATTTCAGTTTGTCGATTTCCAATTGCTCTTTCGTCTTACCGTTGGCAAAATCGAGGATTCGGTCGATGGCCTCAACAATGTGCACCAAACGGTTGCGGTCTCTAACATTCTCTCTCATAAATCAGCTTTTTATCGCGATTTGCACTCTCTACGGCAAAGGGAAGCAGCGTACCGTCCTCGACAATATCAACGGAGCGGTCGAGGATTTCCTCCAACTCACAAATCATTGCAGCGTGTTTCAACAAACTAATTCCGTCGTCATCATACTGCACAAGCAAATCGACGTCGCTCAACGGAGTTTCCTCACCCCGCGAGAACGAGCCAAAAAGCCAAGCCTTCTGAATGGGCTGGGTTTTGAAATAGTCGGCTATCGTCTTTTGCATCAGTTGGGTACTCATAAGTGCTTTTTTGATGTTCTCGATTGCAAAATTACACAAAAAAGACTGAATCGCAAAGATTTAATCCTTTTAATTATTGTTTTTTATGAATTGTCGCGGTGCGGAATGCTCAGGAGTCCGGAAAATTATGTCTTTTTTCTTGACAAAATTCCCACGCTTAACATTTTCCGAAGAAACACTTAACTATTTCTTCAAAAACACTTAAGTAAAATTTGAGAAACACTTAACTAAAACTTCCGAAATAGTTAAGTGTTTCTTTTGCGACGAAAACAGTTAAGTAAAACTCCAAAAAGACTTAACTGTTTTGAAAAATTAACAGTTTTGTCAGCTATTTCAAGATTTGAAAAATTTTTACAAAACAGAAGAGTTCTGTGCAGAGGTAGCGATTTTTATCCAAATACTAACAAGCATCATTCATCTTCCCCAATGGTGATGCCTTCATCTGCGGATTGTTTCAGACGACTATCGGCATCGACATCCTTTTTATTTGAGGTTTTCAGTTTTTTGTTGCCAATGGTGAGATTTACGGTCAGCGTGATTTTCGGACTGTGCCAGTTCTTGGTGAAATAAACGGGTGTGTCCAGCTCGGCAATTCGCCCCTTGGCAACGTTGGTGTTGAAAAGGTCGTATCCCATTAAAGAAAATTTCCAGTCACCCACTCGCTTGCTGATGGTCAAGTCTGTCCACCATTGTTTTTCCGTCAAATATAGCCCTGCCGTGAGCGGACTGTAATATGTTACTTGTACTTCAAGAGCCCATTCGTCAGGCAAATAGAGCGATTGTTTGTGTTGCACGTAATATGCATGGAAGTGATGTTTGTACGGATTGCCGTTCACGACACCCTTGTCTTTTTGCCAATGGTAGGCCAGATACGTGGTTGCAAGCCATGAAAGACCATTTTTCTTTGATATAATCGGAACGGGTGCGCCCGCCAGGACTCGTAGGTATTTGCTGTTTTCCAGATTGATTTTGGTGATGTAATAGACATCGTCTTCGGGCGTGATGCATTCCACGATGGGATTCTTTTCCGTAGAGAGGTTAATTTCGAGCATCGCTGCCCTCATGAAAACGTAGTTAAGGGAGAGGTTATAGCGTGTGCTATTATTCAAGTTGGGGTTTCCTTTTCTTTTGAAAACTGATGATGATGACGAGGTGTATGACTGTAAATCTCGGAAATTTGGCCGCTGATAGTAGGTCTGAAAATTGGCTGATAACCTGTGATTTTGTGCCAAATCATATCTGATGCTGAAATACGGCCGCCATGTCCAAAAGTGATTATCTTTGTCACTGGAAGATGAAAATCCCCGATACGTCCAGTTGTCATAGGTGGCTTGGATGCCGCCGTATGCGTCAATTTGTCGTTTTCGGTAGCGCAATGTAACGTAGGCAGAAGTCACATTTTCAACATACTCGGACTCAACCTCGGAATATTGCGTTTCAAAATCAGACTTCGTCCATCCACCACCCATTTGCAACGAAATTGTCGGGGTAAACTTATGCCAGAAATCCGTCGATGCTCGCAAATAATGGAAATTGTCGCTTAATTCATTGGTTTTGTCATCGTGTATCCAATAGTCCCGGCTGCTGTTTCTGTAGGCATAGTCGGCATTGACGCTCCACGTCCACGATTTGCTGCCGATGCTGTGATAAAGGTTTGCCCCTGCACCAATCCTGTCCATATTTACGGAGAGATTCGGCGTGTTCTTCAATTTCTCATCCGAAAGCGTGCCATAGATGCGTATTCCCACCCAGTGAGCATCTGCAAGCCGTAATTCACTGCCCATTTGGAGCAGATGGCTTTGCCGGGGGGTGACGACGGTCGTGTCATTGCCCATCGAGGTGAGTAGTGTTTCCTTTTTTCGCTTGTCAATGAAGTTGTAGGCCACGAAATTCCGCCATTTTCCCTTGTTGAAATTCACGCGCCCTGTGGCTTGCTCTGAAATTTTCTGTCGATAGGAAAGATTGGCCGAAAGGAATGCGTTTACACCCTCGTCCACGTTTTTCTTTGTAACTACATTCAATACTGCGCCGCTTTGAAATCCGTATTCCGGCCCGGGATCCCTAATGAGTTCCACACATTCAATGTCTGCCGTGCTGAGCGTGGAAAGATAGGCCTTCACTTCATCGTCGGTGAGTTTCAGGACGCGGCCATTGAGGGCCACGGTAAGTTTATAGAAACCAAACACGCTTAGCCCGTCCGCCCCGTCCACGTGCAACCCCGGAATGAACCTCAATCCGTCGAGCACCGAGCCACCTCGCGCACCACGATGGGCGGCGAGGTTATACACGGTATGACTGCCCTGATAAGACACAAAGGGGCGATTGGCCTTGATTTCCACTTCATCGAGTGCGATGCCCTTTAATTCAAGCATTATCGGCTCAAGCTTAACGCTGTCTTCGATGGCGTTAGTTCGAAAACCGAGTTCCCTAAATTGCTGCCCCATATAGGAAACAGCATATTGATATGCGCCCTTCGGAACTTCAATGCTGTAAAAGCCGTCGATGTCGCAGATACAGGGATATTGCTTCAGCGAGTCTGTTTCCGGATAAAAAGTCACAACGGCATTCACCAATTTTTCGCCGTTACCATCCACTACAATGCCAGAAATTCGCGAATTTACCCCGCCTTGTCCCCATGCGACAAGGCCATGTATGACGAATGATAGTAGTGTGAAGATTTTTTTCATAAAATGATTTGGTTTTTAATTAAATACAGGAGAATGGAGTCTGATAAAGGCATTTTCTTTTTTTCGTTTAATCCCGATAGAAATTCCACGATAGAATCGCTAATTTCTATCATTGAGAAATCCGTGTTGTCCAATATTTACTCAAACCTGACGATGGCCTTTCGGGTGATTTTCCAGCCTGTTCCCTCGCGCGATGCAGCACCTTCTTCCTCGGTGATGATGTGGCGGGGTTGAATGGCGGTGTTTCCGCTGATTTTGCAGGCGGGTTTCACGAACTGCGAGACGCTGATCATCGCGGTGGCAATGGCGTCGGGTGTGTCGAGCAGAATAAAGGTGCCGTTCTGGCCGTCGGTGGTGGTGAGTTGGTAGATGCTCTTGCCGATTTGCTCCATCGCAGATGCCTGCGAGAAGGTTCCGTCGGGACTTGGCGCTGCGAGATAGAGGATTTCCGAGGAGTGTGATTCGTGGAGTGTGGAGTGAGGAGTGTGGAGTGTGGAATGAGATTCGTGGAGGGTGGAGGGAGTTTCTTCGATATGGATGCCGACGGATTCCACCTCGTTTTCGGCGACGGAAAGGGCTTCCGAAGTCGAATTTTCGGCATTTTGTGCGTCGAAATTCGTCTTTTTCACGTCGATTTGCGCCAACTGCTCTTCCAACTCGGCGATTCGACCATCCATCCTGCGGCATTTCCGCTCCAGATGCTCCAACCGCTGGAAAAGTTCGTCCAAATCCAACTGCTGCGGCTCGTTGTCTTTCTTATTGTTGTTGAAATTAAACATCGAAATTCAATTTACATTTTTACGATTTACAATGTACTATTTATTTACAATTTTACGATTTACGATTTTTCAACTGCCAACTCTCAACTCTACACTCTCAACTCTACACTCTCAACTGTCAACTGTCAATCAGAGGTTCTCAATCAAATTGTCGCGAATGCTGCCGATTATGGGATAGAAGAAAACGGTGTCCTCGATGGGGTCGCTGCCGTTCTTGTCGTCGGCATTTTTGTTCACGAAGTTCCAGCCGTTGAGCAGGTGGTGCTCGAGGTCCTTATTGACGAGTTCCTTGAAGCGCAGCAGCGACTTGTTATCGACGAGGAAGCGATCGACCACGTGCATTTCGTCGCACAACTGGCAGAAGAAATCGTTGTATTCGCGCACGGCTGCCACGATTTGCTGGCGCACCTCGGCGGAGGCCATATCGTCGTAGGTCAGTTTCTGCGTCGCAATCATCGAATAGTTGTATTTCAGCGGTGTCGAGAAGTCGTCGAGCAACTTGTTGAGCCGCTCCACGCTGATGCAACCGCTGTCGTCGCGCACCTGCATCAACGCACCGCGACAGGTAATCTGCTTCGGTTCCTTGCGCTCCATCACCACAGTAAAACCGTCTTGGTCGTATTTCTCGCCATAGACGCGCTCGAAAACGGCCTGTGAAATCAGGTCGAGGTCGCGCTTCGTGCCGACGATGTCGAGCACTTTCGAACCTGTGCCGCTGAACATCACCGAACGCGGTTTTTCGAGGCCGCGCTGCCGCATCATCTGTGCCACGTAGTAGATGAGTGTCACGTAGAAGTAGATGAAAATGATTTTGCGCTGTCCGTCCTCGTTGAGTCGTTGGTTGTAGCTGAAAACGTCGTTTCCGCCGACCACTTTATTGTTCTGCACCGAGAAAAGGAAGGCGTTGATGTCCTCGCTCTTGCGCTTCGAAGTGATGTCGTCGAGAATGCCGTTGAGTTCGCCGTATTTCTCGTCGTCGCCATCGAAAAGTCGTTTGAAATAATCGACATATTTCACGAGCATCGGATTCGAATCGCCGTGGGGAACTTCCGAAAAACCGTCGCCGAAGAGCACGTTGGCAGCGAATCGGAACGACGTGAGAATTGTGGGTTGCTGGGCGTTGCTCTCGAAGACAACCACGTCGGAAGAACCACCGCCAATGTCGATGCTCGCCACGTTGGAAGCAGAGCCGCGGAACTGGCTCGACGACTTGTAGAAATAGTACGGAGCGACCGATTCGGGCATTTGGATGAGATTTTCCTCCGTGGCGGCAATGCCAAAGACTTCGCGGAACGTCTTTTCCCACATTTCGCTCATTTTTCGGATGTTTCCGACCTTCATCGCGAGCGGATAGAACCACACGAGGCGCGTTTTCGTGATGTCGCCGTTTTCGAGCAACACCTTCGTGCGCATCAGTTGGGCGAGTTCGGTCAGATAAGCCTTGACACGCTTCGATGTCGCCATTTCGGTGGACCATTTCAGGTTGGGAACGACGCGGTTGCCATAGCCGATGCTCTCTTTTTCGTAAATGAACGGCACGTTGGCGTCGGCCAGTGCGAGAATCGCATCGACGTGTTCGGCATCGAGCCGCTCAGCCTCGCTGATGACCGTGCGCTGCGGGAATCCGTAGTCTTCGCCGATGGTTTTCGGCAGGAATTCCTGCTTGAGAATCACGTCGTAGAGGATTTGTTCGCCGTTGTAGAGCGTCGCCAAAAGGCGTTGCGTGGCGGCCGAGTTGAGTTGCAGCGGTTCGGGCATTTCGCCGCCTTTCATACACTCCAGATGGGTGTTTGTCGTACCGAAATCAACGCTGAACGTGAAGGCGTCGTGGCCTGGGATGTGGGCCGGCCAACGCGGACAAACCATTCCCTCGGCGGCGCGATTGCCTCGGTCGTCGGTGAGCGTCACGGCGATGTAGTCGAAGTCGCCGGCGAGTTTGTAGTATTGCGAGCCCACGCGCTTCTCCGACTTCAAACTGCGTTCGCGAAGCACCACAGCGTCGCCCGACAGTTGCTGCTGATAGCCGTTTTTGAAGAACGAAAGCGAAAGTCCGTAGTTTTGCAACATTCCGAGGGCTCGGTCGATGAGTTGAACGCTGTATTGGTTGGCCTGCGGCGTGCGCACAAACGGAAAAACGCTCAGCGCGAAGGGAACGGTCAGGAAATGGCCGCGATTGTTGGCTTGGTCGTAGCGCAGGTCGTTGGTCTGCGCTGCCACGTAGTTGCGCTCGAGCGTGATGTATTTGCCTTGTTTCTGGATGGGAATGCGCAAAATGGCCCGCACGGTTTCGGTGGCACCGTTCTGCGTGTGGATGAGCTCGAATTTCGGCTTTCCGGCGACGGTTCCCCAGAGGTCGGCCACGTTGAAATACTTGAAAAACAGCGGTTTCAAGGGCAGCACGAAGTCGCAGTCGTCGGTGTCGCGCGAGCCCACGCTCAGGTTTCCGTCGAAGAAGCAATCGCGGTCGAGCGTGTAGTCGAGTTTGATGAGCGTCGGCTGGAAGAAATCGTCGTCGGTGAGCCAAGGATATTCGTGCGAAGTGGCGGGCAGCACGCGCTTCTCAGGCGGCATCCGATAGTCGTCGGGCGTGATGACGGTGGCATCGGTCCACGGCGAGGTGATGTACTTGAACGGATCGGTTTGCGGCGCATTCAAGTGGTTTTGCAGCACGAGCGGCAGCGGACCTGCGCAGTCGTCGCGCGAGGGAACAATCTTGAAATCGCTCTCTTGAATGGCTTTCTGCACATCCTCGGCACGTGCCTGATAGAAGGGAATGCCGAGCGCCTGAATGCCCTCGTCCATCTTCGCAAACGAGGTGTCGAGGAAGGTTTTGGCTCGCTCGATGCTCTCGTAGTCGTAGGCGGCGGGGTTGCCCACCTCTTTCAGAATCTCGTTTTGCAGCGTCGGCGGCAACAGCGGGAGCGAGGCGATGAGGTAGCCATTCAGCTCGCCACACCATTTTTTCAGGTCGGGATAGGCCGTGAAAAGGGCGTAGATATACTTCACGAACTTCTGGTCGCGACGATGCAGCGGTCGCCAGAGGTCGAAAAGGTTCACGTTCTGCTCGACGGGAATGGGGAATCGGCCTTCGCGGGCATTGGGCGTGGCCATAAACAGCGTCACGGGCGACGTGGAGCCGACAACCTGATTGCCATAGACGAGGAAATAGAGGCGGTCCATCTTGTCGAAATTGAAGGCTTCCTTGTCTTGTTCGAGGAACATCTCGATGGTTTCGCCCAACAGTTTGTGCTGCGGCGAGTTTTTCAGCATTTCGAGTTGCGTGTCGCGGTTCCACTCCACGATGCGCAGCTGGTTGCGCAGCTCGGAATAGTTGAAGAAGAGCTGTGCTACGTCGAGCGCGTTCGACACGAGTTTCTCATCCATCGCCTCGCCTTGCAGCCGGCTGTGCATCGAGAGTCGCTTGAAGGCGTTTTTCACGAGGTCCATCTGCGCGAAGGGCGACGGAATGGCCGTGCGAGGCTGCTGCGACAGGCCACCGTTGGGGTCGTCGATCATGTCGATTTCGTCGGCGTTATACTGGCTGGTCAGGGGAATCCATCCCTCACCCGTCGTTTTGTTGTTATAGGAAAGTATCTTGCTCATCCGTTCAATGTTTCAATGTTCAATGTTCAATATTCAATGTTTAATGTTCAATGTTCAATATTCAATGTTCAATGTTTAATGTTCAATGTCCAATGTTTAATGTCCAATGTTCAATGTTTCAAACTACACCCACAAATTTCTCGTCGAGCAGCCCGTCGAGCGTTTCGTCGAGCAGGTCGAGCAGTTTCAAGGCCGTGCGGTCGGTGCCGTATTTCTGGGTTTTCATCGCCTGCTGCGAGGCTTTGTTCAGCGCGGCGAGCACGGTTTTGTAGTCGATGGTCGATTTCAGGAAACCGCTCTTCGGCGCGATGTCGGTCAGCGCGTCGCTCAGTTTGTCGGTCGTGATGTTGAACGGCACGAAACTGCGCTGGTTTTGCCTCAGTTCGCGCAACCACTGCCGATACGAGACGTAAAAATCGGCTGTCAGCGTGTTGTAGAACGAGGTCGAGAGAAACGCGTTCGAAATCTCGGGCTTGTCCTGCGTGTAGCCGCGTCCGATGTCCTGTTTCAACTGATGGGTGATGTACATATAGGCCAGATGGAACTTCGCCAACTGCCGATTGACGAGCGCTCGCGTCTGCACGCCGAAGTCCTTCAGCGAAAGCGTCTGCTTGTCGTTGGCGAGGCCAAATTCCTTGTAAATCGGGTTCTGGGCATTGCCATCGACGGTCTGCAACTGGTCGTCGGGAATCGACAGGAAGTCGAGAATCGACAACGCGCCGACATACTCCACGAGGTGGGCGTCGTTGCGCTGTCCGTTGCCGCCCGGGTCGTTGAAATAGGGGTTCGACGGCACTTGGTCGCCGAGGTAGTAGCAGGCATTGATTTTCGACAGCGGCAAATCGACGCCGTTCTGGCGCAGACCCGTCAGGTTGTCGTGGTAGTAGAACAGTGCCGACTTGGTTTTCGAAATGAAATCGCCCCGCGAAATCGGGCTGTTGTCGTCTTGCTGCACGTTGAAATAGGGCAAAACGGTCAGCGCACCGATTCGTGCGTCGCGCAGGTCGCCTCGGTTGTTGATTTGGGCGTTGTTGGCGGCGTTTCTGATGTTTTTCACAATGATCGGATAGCCCGCAGCACCCGTTCCGCCGAAGATGCTCGACACAACGAACACGCGGTCGGTCTTCTGGAACACGTTCGAGAACTGGCGGAACTCCTCCGAGTCCTTGAACTGGTTGAGGGCTACGCTGCCGATGTTGGGCGAACCGACGAAACCAATGTCCATCTTCGTCTGCAACTGATAGTCGCTGAACATCATCGAGCACAGTGCCTGATTGCCTGTGTCGAGCGTCGAGTAGTTGATGAAGTCCTGGAATTTCTTCGACTCGATGGCGCCCATATTGAACAAGAACGTATCGCTCAACTGCGAACCATTGGGCAGAATGTCGGCCAGACTCGAAATTTTCACCGAGAAGAAGCCTTTTTTCACATCGACCTGCTCGCCGTAAAGCGTGCGCCGAATCTGTTTATACCAGCGCATCAGGTTGTCCGTGCGCTTCAGGTCTTCGTTGGCCTTGTGGGGGTCAACGACGATGGGAACAATCTCGAGCGGCATCGGCTGCCCTTGTTCATCGACGGGATGAACGCCTGCGGCCAACTGCATCATCAGCGGTCGCATCACTCGCGACCCTGTGCCGCCTACAAGGAAAAGAAAAAGTCTCATTTTTTATTCAGGAATAGGAGTATGACGACAATTTGACGACCACCACCGCATCGCAAACGACGCGATGACGAACAGCACGGCCTCGACTGCGAGAACGACCACGCAGAAACTAAACAACTGCGCCGAGAAGTTGTAGCCCTCGGCCGAGAAAGCGTTGTTGCAAATCACGAAACTCGTCACGGGCGCTGCCACGCAAGCCACACCGAGAACGGCCAGCCAGTGCCACCAGCGCGAAAAACGCACCGAATTGATGACGTAGTAGAACACGGCGGCCAGTCCCCACGCGAAAATCACCGTCACGATGGCGACGACGAAGTAGAGGTTCTGGTTGTACATCTCGTCGGAAAACTGACGCTCGTAGTAGAGTGCCTCGAAAATAAGGGTGTTCAACACAATGAACAGCAGCGTAATCACTGCGCCTGTAATCAGTAGAATTGAATTTTTCATTTGTCCCAAACATTTTTTATTTCAAACGTATTTATTTCCTCTTCATTTCCAATATTTGGATCTTGTGGTGTAAAGGCCGTACCGCCTCCACCTCCACCGTAACTGGGATCGCTATAATTCAAAGGTGCATTCGTACAGATGACCATCACCTTGATTTGCGGTTGCTGATAGATACGTCTCATCGTTTATGTCCTCCTTAAAGTATTATTGAACTATCATTTTCTTTCCGTTCACGATGTAAATGCCCTTCTTTGTCGGTTTTCCATCGAGTTTACGACCATCGAGAGAATAATAATGCTGACCACCTGCCGACGGATTACCTTCAACCGACTCGATGCCTGATGGCATTTCGTCGCCAAAATCCACTACGATACGCGCTTCCGACGAAGTGGGCACATCGCTTCCAAGTATGAAGAAACCTCGGAAAGGATTCACTGTTGCATCGCTATTGGGATAGTAAATCTTGTTGTTTGCACCAAGGAAAAGCTGCCTGGTGTTACCTGCTGTGAGTGTGACAGGATACCAGCTACCTACGAATCGAGCCTCGTTTTTCTCAACATAGTTGCTGCGGCAATCGTCTATCGGCTTGATGGTTACACCTGAAAACACAGGCTCCACGATGTTATCGCCTTCGAAGCGGACTATGCAGGGCGCTCCACCTAAGATGGTGCTGATGTCGGCAAAGCGAAGGGTAACGTTAGAACCGTTTACCTCGTAGGTATCAAGAGTGCGAATTGTGGCACCTGCCAGAGGGCATGCTGCAATCATTTCAGCCGTGAGATCGAAGGGCAGCCACAACGAGTTCCACATTCCTGCCACCAGCGTGCGTCCTTCGAGCACCACATTGGTCGTAAAGCCTTCGTTGTCGGTAAGTCGCTGCTCATTGGTGTATGCGTCAGTATTGTCGTCGCGAAGCAACAGCGCAAGGTCTGTGGCACTGACGCGAATGTCCTCGCTGCCAACAGTGTACCTACTGTTTAGAATCGAACCGTTGGCCGTGAATTGCGATGCGCGGAAGCCAGGCTTCGCGTAACAATGGAGGCGTATATTCTCACCTTGACCGCCATAGATATTACCTTCGAACTCCAAACCTGGAAGGAAGGGTAGATAATCACTATAACTATGGCGGACGATGGTGATACCCTGGTCAGGTATAAATTTATAGCCTCGCATTGCTATGCTGCGCTTTGTTCCCATAATAATGAGCATCAGGTCGCTGTCGGTTTCATCGTTATTCGAGATGCCACCCACGTTGCACGCACCAGCATAGTAGTTGTCTAGGATTTCGCAGTTTTCCCTGTTGCCAGTTTTTCCAATGACTCCACCGGCATTGCTGATTGTCGGAACCGTTACCTCTGCCAGATTCAGACAACGCCTCACATTACCACCGTTTAAGAAACCTACGATGCCACCAGCATAGAGAGTACCGTTTATTTTTACGTTTTCCTTGACGTAGCAGTCGTCAATGGTACCCCCTGTGCAAGTGCCCACGATGCCTCCAATGTTGTTGGGTCCGCTGATGATGCTTGCGCCGTCGACAATGATTTTTCTCAGCGTTGCCGATTCACCAATCTGGCTAAACAGTCCTATCGACATAATCACGTTTGAGAAACGGTGGTAATTTCCGTCGAAAGTGCCGTTGAATACCCCATTGATGCTCTGGTATGATTGCCCGCTGTAGTCGAGGTCGTTTTCCATACGAAAATGGGTGCCGGTATAGCTTTGACCAGCGTTTACCTTTGAGGCGAGCAGGTTCATGTCGTCAATGGTCAGAATCACATACGGATTTTCGGCTGTTCCTTCGCCTGGCCATGTGCCTACGGGCTCAACGATAGAGAACGACAGCGTGCGCTTGCCTCCATAGTTGCCAATGCCCTTAACGATTACGCTATAAGTACCTATCAACTTGCATTCTGCCGACGAGAATGAAATCTCATAGTCTTCTCCTTCAGTCAACAGCACTGGCGAGCCTGACTGGTTGTCGTAGACGGTGACCTGCGGAGCAATTGCACTGCCAGTATAAATGAACTCGGCTTGGTTGAGATTTGCCTCTACCCACGGTTCATAGCCGATGTTGCGCACATATTCCTTGCTGTCGATGCTCACTGTGACATCCTCTATGGGCATATCTTTCAGCACCCAATAGTCGCCCTGTTGCTCCATTTCGGCTTTGTCGGCCTTGTAGGTAACGCGAGGAACATATCCTTCCGGTGCGTTAGTGTCGGTGTAGCTGATGTCAAGCGTGATGTTGCCATAGCGCTGAAAGTATAGGTTGCCGCTGTTTTCTATATATGTAGACAGATAGCACCAATAACACCAGTCGTTCTCTACTGACACCAAGTTGGCAGCTATGCCATTGTCGTATAAGATTGTTCCAATATGCATTTGACCTTTTGCATCGTAATCATTCAAATTCTCTTCGTCGTATCGCCCTGTACCTTTCACATTACAACGTCCACCGTAAAAAGTATAATTATTGTAATCAAATCTGTCGGATGAACCCACGATGGCTCCAAGCCCTACTCGCGGAGTACCATCTATCCGTCCAAAATTGTAGCATCGAGTGATAGAGCTTGTTCTCCCGATGGCTCCCACGATACCGGCCGCAGCAACGCAATCAGAGAGAACTTTTACATCTGCGGCATTGGTACAGTCCGTAATTCTACAGTAAATACCCGCGGCAAAGATTAGCCCGGCTGCTGACGACTTCTCGCTTTCAATTTTCACAGTGCTTGCGAGATGGCAGTTGGTGATTTTTTCTCGTGAAGCACTCATCACTAATCCCGCTGTTCCGGACCACGAGTGGATATAACTGTCGCTGATGGTCAGGTTTTTGATTTCTCCTTCTTCAACATTGGTAAAAAGCGCATATGAAGACCTCGGCCGGTTTACACGGATATTCCTGATCGTTTTCCCATTTCCGTCGAATATTCCCCTGAAATAGCGGCTATTCTCATCAGAAATGGAAAAGACACCTATAGGCGTAGGTTCCGTTTGCTGGTAGTCCAGATCATTTTCCAATCTAACATACTTTCCGTAGAAGCTGCTGATAACGTTATCACTGCTGCTGTTATTCACAATTTCGGCCAGCGCTTCCATATCGCTAATCGAGTAGATGCGATAAGGATTTTCCGCCGTACCCTGCCCAACTAATTGTGCCTTAGCGGTGATTGAGAAGACGAACAGCGACAAGACTGCGCCTGTAATCAGTAAGATTGAATTTTTCATGATTTTTTTATCGATTGAGTTCCATTTTGAGTTCAAAATAATACGGCTCGCCCTTCGAATGCTTGCGATAGCCGTCGTAGATGCCTTGCAGCAGGTATTTCAGGCCGAAAGTGGTTTGCGAGAAGCCCGCGCCGCCCACGTTGGTGTCGTCGTCGCTCGACGAAGCCTCGACCCACTGCGGCAGGCGGTTCATCAACTTGATGCCGACCGTCTGGCGATGCTGGATGCCCTGACTTTCAAGGATGAAGAGGTGGGTGGCCTTGCCCAGACGCTTGCGCTCGGCTGGCGACACTTCCTTCTGGCTGATGGGGCGAATTTCCTTGATGACGAGGGCATCGTCGGCCTCGACGCGGTAGTTGTCGATGTCGAGCAGATATTGTTCGTCAATGAGCATTCCACTCAAATCGACGGCCAACGCCAAGCGCAAATCGCCGCTGTTACGATCGACTTCGACGTTCTCGATGTCGCGAATCTGGTCGCCCTGACCGTGAACGGGACGGAAGCGACCGCGAATCTGCTCGTTGTCCAAAAGTAGCGAATAATAGGGCTTATAAACGTCGTCGGTCTCGAAAAGATACATATCCTCGTAGCCGCGCAGTTCGCTGAATCGGCTGAAGGGAGCATAGCCCTCGTCGCGGGTCAGTCGGGCGATGTTTTGGTTCGAACCCACCACGACGATGTAGTACGGACGGCGACCCGTGTATTGCACGCCACCGGCGGCGTTATACGGATAGTAGGCACCGTTGTACGAGCCCTGCATCTTCACCACGAGCAAGCCTTTTTCCTTCACCTGCGACTTGAAAACGGCATTTGTCATTCCCTGTGCCTCGGCAAAAACCTTCTGCGGATTCACGCCCACCATCTGCTTCGTCGAGTAAATCATATCGGTGACGAGAATCGAGATGTCGTCGTCGCCCGTTTTGTCGAGCAATTGCTGGAAAATGGCAGCGAAATCGGTCGAAGAAGCGTCGCCGATGCCTTTCGTGGCCTCGAAAATGTCGGAATCAGTCAGAAATTGCGAAAAACCCTTCGGATATTCGTTGATTTCAGAGTTTACGATGTAGATTTTGCTGTCGTCGTTAGTGCCGGGCAGGCGGTTCAGCATCTGCACGATGGCCGCCTTGAACGAGCCGTCGCCGCCGACTGCATCGTAGGGCACCATCGAACCCGAACGCTCCAAGTAGAAATTCACGCCGAGCGTCTTCCGACCTGCCTGAATGTCGATTTTCTTCGGCGGACGACGATTGTCGAAGAAGTCGCCGATGTAGTCCTTCACCTCATCGACGTCGAGTTGTCCGTCGTCGTAGAAATCCTTGAAATGGGCCTTCTGCCCGTCAAGAAATTCGACGATTTGCTCCCATTCCGTCGCGTCGATAACCTCATCCTTGTCGGCCACGTCGAGCAACAGGCGGTTGAACTCCTTTTTCTGGCCTCCGCCACAAGCCATCAGTAGCAGCATCGCCACCGAAAGCCATCCGATTTTGCTTGATTTTATCATTGTTTTCGCTTGTTTTAATTCGCTTTTTTACATCAAAATTCGCTCGCGCATACGCACATACGCAAGTTTGAACGTGCAAAATTACGAAAAAAACTCCGAAAAGATGCCTTTCAGACAACATTTTCAGAGTTTTTAAGAGAAAATAATGATTTACACCCTGTCAAAAGTGCATTCTGAGGTCGATTCCAGCGTGGAACGGCGTGGCTCGCTGAGCGAAATAGCGCGTGCCTCCGGCGGCAGAACTTTGGATGGCGAAGGTGTTGAATTTCGTGTCGGTGATGTTGCGCGCCCAAAGCGACACGATAACGGGTCCGAAGTCGTAGTCGGCGTGGGCACCGAGCGTGGCGTAGAACTTCTGCGAGAAGGTGTTGGCCTCGTCCCACCACGTTTTTCCCTGTCCGGCAAGGTTTGCGCCGATGGTGAAATTGCCGATGTGGTAGTCGGCCATCGCGCTCATCGTGTGACGGGGAATAAAGGGCACGAAATTGTCCTTGTATGACCTCATCGGCACGATCTGACTTGCCGTCTGCAGGCCTGTTGAAATGAGGATCACGTCGTCGTACTCATCGAATTTCGCATTTGTGAAGGCGTAGGTTGCCCCCCAGTCGAGCGCATTGTCGAAGGCCTTTCCGCGCAAGGTGGCTTCGAGTCCGCAGGAATGGCTTTTTCCTGCGTTCACCATCTTCCGGCCATAGTTCGACTCGGGCGTCATCTGCGAGAGTTGCTGGTTGCGCACCTGCATATAGTAGAGGGCGATGTCGGCGTGGACGCTGCCGCCGAAGAGGTTCAGGTGCGCGCCCAATTCGTAGTTCCACGAGGTTTCGGGCTTGTAGGCGATGGTCTGCTCGATTTGGTCGTAGTCGTCGGGGCTGTGCGGCACGTCGTAGTCGCCGCGCATCGCGTTCTGCTGGTTGGCGTTGAGGTCGGTCTGGAGGATATCGGAGAACATCTGGATGTTGTAGCCGCCGGCGCGGTAGCCTTTCGACACGAGGGCGTAGATGTTGCCCGCCTGTTCGCCGAGCTGGTAGGTCAGCCCGATTTTCGGCAGTAGCTGGGCATAGCTCTTCCCACGGCTGTCGATGACGTGCGAGGTCAGTCGGTATGTGGCCTGCCGCTCAGCCGTTCCGCCCGTCATATTCATATAGGCAAGGGCGTCGTAGTCGATTTTCACGCGGTCGAGGTTGAAACGCAGCCCGAGGGTCAGCTTCAGGCGGTCGGTGAGCAGGAAGTTCGACTCGTGGAAGGCGGCGAAAGTCATCTGTGGCGTGTGGAAGACTTCGGGCACAGCCATTTCCGCCGACATCGTGATGCCCATTCGCTCTACGGTGGCACGCGCCGCGGCCTCGGGCATTCCCTGCGCCACCATACTTTGGATCATCGCGTCTTTCATCGCGGCGGTAATCGCATCGCCGATGGGCTTGGTAATGGCGTCGCCGAAACTGACGGGTGCATCGGTGCGCAGCCACTGATACGAGCCGAAGAGCCCGCTCGCGTGGTTCCAACGCTTGTTTTCACGGCTGCGGAGCACGAATTCCTGCGTCACGGCGTTCATTTTCTGCCGCTGTTCGAGTCGCAGGTAGTCGGGCGTCATATAGTCTTGGTCCATCAGCATCTGGTCTTGCAGAAACTGATAGCTCGTGGTCGATGTGAAGAGCATTTTCGGCAGTTCACAGCTGATGTTCAGACCCGTGTTCAGCATATTGCGCTTGTAGCCGTTCATCACTGTTGTAGCGGGGTCTTCCGCGGTTTCGTCAGCAGGCATCCGTAGCCACTCGTCGGTGGTGCCGATTTGTTTGTCGTAATAAAACGGATGAAATTCGCCGTACCCGAAACCATTCTGATTGACGTATTGATAATCGGCTGTCCAGTCGAATTTCAGGCGCGTCGAGGGCTGATAAATCAATCGAACCTTCGCACCAGCCTCGTTCGACTTGTCGTTTTTCTCGTCGAAGTTCTGGTTGTTGATAAAACCTTTCAAACCGCTGTAAAATCCGGCAACCGTAAACGCCAATTTTTCGCTCGGACGATGGTGGTGCGCCACCTCGACATTCGAGTAAAGCCCCGTTCCGATGCCCAACTGCACGTCGGTTCCCTGATAGTTCATCGGATTTTTCGAATAGATGCGCACCAGTCCGCCCTCGGTGTTCTGACCGTAGAGCGTGCCCTGCGGACCGCGCAAAATATCGACGCGGTCGAGCATATAAAAATGGTTGTTGAACGCCGCCTTCGACATCAGCGGAATGTTGTCGTAATAGACGCCCACAGCGGGATTGTTGATGCGCGAACCGATGCCGCGCACATACATCGACGAGGTCAGGCGCGAACCGTATTGCGGCATCACAAACGACGGAACGAACTGCGACAACTGGCTCAAATCGCGCACGTTCAACTGCTGAATTTGCTCACTGCCGAACACGCTGCTGCTCAACGGTTGAAGGCGCAGTCGAACCTGCTCTTTCGGTTGCGAAACCACGACTACTTCGTCCAAGTCGAGCACACGCGACGTGTCGTTTTGTTCAATTTCGGCCATCGCAGGCACGAAAATGGCCTGAATCAGGCCCAAAAAGATGATTTTTTTCATTTTTTCAAATTTTCATTCTTCCAATTTTCCTCGTTCCTCGCTCCTCGAAATACAAATCTCGAAGCTGAAACGATTCGGCTGCAAAGGTACTCATTCCGCCCGTCATACGAAATCCTCATTTATATGGATTTTTTGTCGCGATTTCGATATTTTTTGATGGCGAAAACAACATAAATAACCAGCAAAACGTATCCGACAAACCACTGCGTGGTGATGCTGAAAACGATGTAGTTGATGGCGCAGACACCGAGCAATCCGCCGAGATAAAGCAGCGTTTCGCCGAAGGGCAGTTTGCCGCGAATGTCGTCGAGAACGGCCACGCCAACGATGATGATGAGCCAGAACGACACAAGGAAAGCCGACAACAGCCCAGGCACGGAGAAGGGGTTGAGCGTCGGATGGTAGTAGAATTGTTCCCAAAGGTCGGGCGCGAACATTTGCAACGAGGCGTAGAACGTGGCTGCAACGGCGACGATGATGGCGAGAAGCATCGGATAGAACGAGTCGATGTCGTTGAAATGCACGATGTGGGCGTTGTGGCGATTGACCTTGAAAAGCAGGTAGAAAAAGGCTATCAGAACGACGACGATGAGCGAATAGCGCACGTGTTGGTCGGAAAATGTCGAAATGAACTGCGAAATGGGGTCGTCGGGCACGACGGCGGGCAACAATTCGGCCTCGCGTGTCCAGCCAAACTCGGAATTTTGCGTGGCGACCTGCACCCAAACGGAGTCAATCGTGTCGTTGGGCATCACGCGGAAGTCGGCCACGACGAGATGGTTGCCTTTTTTGACGATAAACGAATCGGTGAGCAGTTCGCTGGCAAGTTCCTCGGGCTGCTGCCGAAGCAGGTCGATAGAGTCGGCCTTCACCACGAAATTGTAGTTCACATCGTAGTGTCGCGCCTGCGAATACTCTTCGTGATAGCAACCCGTCAGACACAACGTCAAAATTCCCAACATCAAATAGACAATATTCCTCATTTTTTCACCTTTTTACTTTTTTACCTTTTTACCTCGAAAAAACATTCATCTGGCAGTTTTTGCAATCAAATTCCAGTCGGAATGCCCGTCCGTCGGCCAGTCGCAGCGACAGCGGTTCGCGCCACGTCGGTTTTTGTCCACCGTGTTTCACGCAGTAGCCCATCGTGTAGCGCAGACAGTGGCGACATTGCATCAGCATCGCCTTTGGCGGCTCTTTCAATTCAAAAGCAGGCTCGACGGCAATGCCCTGACGCTCGTAGAATTCGCGAGCGAGGTGGTTGGACACGTTGAGTAAGAATCCACCCTCATGGAAATTCCAACTCCCCTCCCGTGGGGAGGGGTTGGGGGTGGGTTTCTCTTTCCCCTCCCTTTTCGGGGTGAGGCATACCTGCCGCCTCAACTCCGCCAGTTGGCTCGACGGAATGAAATATTTGTCGGCATCACCCTCTATGACAATTTCGTCGCATACGAAAGGAGTATTTCCAAGTTTCGTGAGTTGTCGGACGATGTTTTCGCGCTGTGGCTTTTCCGCCAACGTTTTTTCGATTTTCAGAACCCCTTTCCGACATTCTCCCTCATCCTTCATCCCGATTCCTTCATCCAACGACAATTCAAAGCCGTCTGGAACCTCTCGAAACACCATTTTTACAGGGATTTTCCGTTCAGCCGTCTTGCCCGACAGCACTTTTTCAAAGGCTACATCGTGGTTGCGATACAGCACCATTCCAGGTCGCAGCCCCTCGGGCATTTTCAGCGGAAAAAGGCGGTTCCCCTCTACCCGATTCACCCGAAATCCTACCAAATCATTCCCTTTCACTTCCCTTTCACTTCCTTTCCATTCCCTTTCACTCCCTTTAAAAAAACAAACCCCATCGCCATTCGCAAACGCTGCCGTGCCAGCCACCGTCAGCGAATCGCGTCGAATCTCCTTCACCCGACCCACGTATTCGCCGAGAGCCTTCGGCGTGTCGAGCGAGACGATGTCAGCCTGCCGACCCTGCAAAATGCCCTGTTCATCACGTTTGCAATGCAGAAAATAGTCCGTAAAACCTCGGTTGAACGTTTTTTTCAGGTCGGGCTTAAATAAATAGTTCACGCGCCCGCGAGAAGCCCGTTGGAAGTCGTCGGGACGCTTCCGACAGAGCGCGTCGAGCCGTTGGGAATAGGCCGAAACTACGTTTTTCACGTAACCTACATCCTTCAATCGACCTTCGATTTTGAACGACACGGCACCAGCATCGGCCAGCGCCTCCAAATCGTCGATGCGGCAGAGGTCTTTCAACGACAAAAAATGCCGTTGATGGGCGATTTCGCGACCGTCGGCATCGACGAGGTCGTACTTCATCCGGCACATCTGCGCACACTCGCCACGATTCGCCGAACGACCGAAACAATGCTGCGACAGGTAGCACTGACCGCTGTAACTCACGCACAGCGCACCGTGCACAAATACTTCCAATTCGATTTCGGGCACGCGCTCGTGAATCTCGCGAATCTCCTCCAACGACAATTCTCGCGCCAGCACTACCCTACTGAAGCCCTGCGCCCGAAGCCACGCCACTTTTTCCGGCGAGCGGTTGTCGGCCTGCGTGCTTGCGTGATAAAAAATTTTTTGAACTCCTTGCAAAATCGCCATATCCTGCACCAAAATCGCATCGACACCCACCACTTGCAGTTCCTCAATTAGTCGGAAAGTGTCGTCGAGTTCGTCGTCGAAAACAATTGTGTTCGTCGTCACATAAACCTTTGCATCGAACTGATGGGCATAGCGGCACAACGCGGCGATGTCGTCCACCGAATTGCCTGCCGCAGCCCGTGCACCGAAGCGCGGAGCCCCGATGTAAACGGCATCAGCGCCATGGTCGATGGCAGCGATTCCACATTCCAAATTCTTGGCCGGAGCCAACAGTTCAAGTCTTTTCATAACCTTTCGAGCCAATTCCTATAAAACTGCAGCGTCGCCTCGTGCCACGTATCCACAGGCGGATTCTGCGGATTGTCATTCGGGTAATAATTCAGCGGCAGCCCCACGTCTGTCCGACCTTTTTGCATATCGCGTCGATACTCTGTGTCGAGCGTGTCAGTGGCGTATTCCCAATGTCCTGTGATGAAGATTTCGCTACCGTCGCGTGCCGTGACAATCGACGGACCCGTTTCGTTGGAATCGACGGCGAGCGTGAGTTCTGGATGAACCAAAATGTCGTCGCGACGAATCTCCGTGTGCCGACTGTGCGGCATCATCAATTCGCATCCGAAACCATCGAAAAGTGGGCTCTCAACAAGCAACTTTTGACGGAAAATACCGAATTTCTTGCTCGGAAGCGGATATTTTGGCACTCCAAAATGGTGGTAGAGCCCCGCCTGCGCCGCCCAGCACACATAAATGGTCGATTTCACGCTCCGTCGCGCCCAGTCGAAAATCGCGCAAAGCTCCGGCCAGTAGGTCACCTGCTCGAAATCGAGCTGTTCCACCGGCGCCCCCGTCACAATCAAGCCGTCGGGCACCTCGCTCAGTTCGTCGAAATACTCGTAGAGCGCGTCCATGTGCTCTGCCGACGTATGCTTCGGCACGTGCGACCGCAACCGCATCCAGTGGATTTCCACGGGTTGCGACATACGGCTGAGAATCCTGAGAAAATCACGCTCCGTGACCTCTTTCAGCGGCATCAAATTCAAAATTGCAATGCGCATCGGGCACAAAGGTACAAATAAGTGAGCAGAATACAAAAAGAAAAATGATTTTTCTTTTTTATTCTCGAACGAGAGTACCTTCGACGGAGTCAAAGGTACAAAAAAATGCGAACCTTTGCAAAAGATTCGCATTTTTTAGGAGTAAAATATCCGATTTTCTACTCAAACCAACTGGGAACGACCATACGTCCTTGATTACGACCGTTACGATTAAGGGGGTTTACAGAATTACTGGTGAATCCCAGAGAGTAAGATTCATAATTGCCTGCACCTGGGCGCGGAGAAGATGACCAGTAGCAGCCGTGAATATCATCTCTTCCTTCTCCCAACCTTCCGTCAGAAAGGATATGAGGAATAGCAGGAAGGAAGAAATAGTTTTCGATCTCTGTATTACTCGGGCGACCCTTGGTCTTGTAGTCGTTGGTTGAAACGTTGTATTTATCGGCTGAAAGCTGTGTGTAATGACCATCCTCACCTAAGGGGGTCTGTGGGCAGTCGCGTTTCGTGTAGGTAGTAGGTTTGTCTGGAAGATTATCCCATTTCAAGAACCATGCACCGTAAGTATAAATATGGGCACCACCAGAGCCAGTTATGAACCAAGGATAGTTCGTCTCCCAACGCGGGTCACCTTTCAATGCGTACCAAGTCATGGCATTAACATTGGGTAGTTCTTTACAAGAATTCTTAGCTTGTTCGGGAGCATTAGTCTCAGTGTTATACCAACGGTCGGGGGCTGCTTCAGCACTTGTTGGGTAGTTGGCTGCTGGGTTTTTATGAT
>JAFPYO010000012.1:0-79224 GCA_017412145.1 Prevotella sp. | reverse complement strand
GAGACAAAAATACCGCTTTTTGCCCTTGTATTAAACTTCGTACCTTGGAAGAAGCGGATGAGTACTTCGCACATCCCAGTTTCCTTTTGTACCTTGCTTGATATTCTTAGCTCTATCTGTGCCATAACAATTTGTTTTTTTAAACTCGTTTGCAAAGGTACAAAATAGATAGAACCGAACCAAACTTTTTGGCGTGTTTTTGGCGTGATAATTTAAAATTGGCGTGATTAGTTCGATAATTGTTAAAATTATATAATTATATAATGTGCTTATTTTCAGTAATTTACAAACATTTGAATTAGATAGAAATCGATAGGATTTAACGCTTTGTTGTCCGGGTACCCCAACGCTCAAACACGAAAAAGGCTTCCTCGAGGAAGCCTTTTTCGTTGGTTATTTCTTGATGATGCTCCGACTGACTTGCTGTCCGTTCTTCAGCCTAACTCTGGCGAGATAGACGCCGGCAGGCAGTGAATTCGCGGAAACCGTCGCCGCCTTCGACTCGCGGATTTTCACGCCCGTAGAAGTGAAAAGTTCCATCAAAGCGACCTCGTTGTCGGAAATGTTGGCCGCGCTGAACGTTTGTGCCGAGGCGTTGTAGCGAATCTCAACCTCCTGCGAAGCATCGGAATTGACATGCTCGATGGAGGTAGTGATGTGCTTGATTTCAACCTCGGTGACGAGCGTATCAACGTTGCTGGACAGACCGTAGTTGCAGTACTTCGCGTAGCTCCACTTCTGGTTGGGCTTGTAGTCATTGCCCATGTCCCAGTAGAAAATACCCTGCAGGTTGTTGTCAACGCAGAATTTCGCACGCATATACACTTGATAGGGACCCATGAAGGTGAAGTTATAGCCGTTCCACTTGTTCGTTTCGGCTCTGCCGTCGGTGGGAGGGGTATAGTTGGAGGGAAGGATTCCCCAGCTGACACCGATGACGTCACGCCCCCAGCTGCCATTGTCGTTGGAACCCGATGACGTGATGGTGGCGTATGAGAGGTAGATTTTGTTGTTGGGATAGCCGTAGTTGCGGAAAGCGTTGTAGCCATTGACAAAGCTGTTGTAGCTATACCATCCCGCCTGTGGGCCGTATTGTTGGAAGGTGAAGCCATCGACGGTGGAAATCTTGTTTTTCGGATACTGGTAGGCACCATATTGGTGGTGTGAAATCATCAGTGTTTTTCCCTTCGGCAGCAGTTTCAACACCTCGTCGGCCAACAGTGCGAGGTTAGTTTGCGTGCCGTCCATCCATTCGAGGTCGAATTCTATGCCGTCGAACTCCTCGGCACACTTGACCAAATCGGCTGCGATTCGTTTGCGGTTGGCATCGTTGGCAATGACTTCTTTCCAGTCCCAACCCACTGCACTGGCGGCATATCCTATCAGCGAAAGGCGAATCTGATAGCCGCGGTAGCCCTTGTAGGCCTCCTCGACAATGCGTCGCCATTCGTCTTGCGAGAAGGAGTCGTGGCCAGGTTTTTTCGCGATGTCATAGGTGTAATAGGCGATGGCTTTAGCGACGTTGCCGCTGTTAACTTTCTTGCCCAGTCCGGGCATGAAGGGGATTTCCGTCATGTGACTGCGCAGTTCGCTGGCGGTGAAGCTGACGGTCCAGAATACAGTGTTGTCGAACTTGGCGTTGAGACCTTCGCCCAGGTATGCCGACAGGCTTCCCATACCGCTCGGTGTGGTGTTGCTGCTGGCGTCGGAAAGGCTTCCGTCGGCCCATTTCGTTACACCGTTATAGGTGAAGAGGAAGGCTCTTGTGGGCGAACTTCCGTTGATGGTCGTGACAGCGAAATGCACCCATTTTCCTACACTCATCGAACCGATATTGACGAATTTCTTGCCATTGACGCGCACGATGACTTCTTTCGTGTCTTCCTGTCCCAGACTGATAGAAAATCCTTTCTTCTTATCGGCACTTTCGCGGCGGAAAATATAGGCTCCTTCCGTCCATTCCTCCAAATAAATCCATGTTTCAAAGGTGTAGGTGCCACGCTCTCTGATGACGGTCGGGGGGCAGATTAGCCGCGAGCTACTCGTTCCCGTGACCGAAAGGACACCCTCGCGTCCTTGGTATTCTTCGAGGCGATGGGCATTGCTGAGGGTGGCGTGGTCGTTGGGCGTGATGGGCTCAACATGGCCATCCCTGAAGATGTCTGCGCCAATCATGATGACGTCGTTGGACAGCAGGAATTGGTCGCGCGTCAGGCCACAGTCGAAAAATCGCTTGTTGTCGGTGTAGGCTCCGTTGAGCAGATAGGGCAGGCCTGCGTTGTCGGTGACGATTTCTCGCACCACATTGCCGCTGATGATACCGTGGTGGTTGTATTCGCTGGGTTTGAAAAGCTCCTTGTAATCGACGATGTTCGGGCATTGCTCTTGGTCGAATTTGAAGTAGGCGACGAGGTTGTCGAGTTGGGGCACGAACTTGTTGATGGTGTTGTTGATGAAATAGTTGAACTCGCCGCTGACTGCGGTTTTCCAGACGCGCAGTTCGTCAATGCAACCGTCGAAACCGCCTCCGATGATGAAGGAAGCGTCGTCCTCAGCCAGCGTGAAGTTGCCGTTCGCGCTCTTAGCCTGTCGGCCGTTGATGAGGATTTTCATCGCGTTTTTGGCGTAAATGAAGGTGAGTTGAGTCCATTTTCCTGGGGCCAATCCAGAATTGGTTGCCGCCAGCGAATTTCCTCCAGCTACGATTTGAATCGTGTTTGTCGTGGTGGTTTGGATTTTGAAGCCGTCGCCTCGCGAGAGAATCACGGCATTGTCTTTCCACGTTCCAGTCTTCATCCAGAACTGGATGGTGTAGGCCGACTGCCCGTCTAATTCGGGCATTGCACCGCAATCGACACTGCCGCCGTCGGACAGGCGGATACAATAGTTATCCACTTGCGCCCACGCGCTCGCGCACGATAGGCACAATACAATGAATGTCAAAAATAGTTTTTTCATGCTTCGCCTTCTTCTGATTGTTTGCAGTTTTCCTCGTCGATGGCCTTGATTTTGTCGTAGGTGAGTTTCAGGTCGTCTTTGAGTTTCTGCACCTTGCGGTTCATTTCGTCGATGAGCGAACTGCCTTTCTTCGAGGCGGCATTCAGGAATCCGAGGTTGTTCTCGTAGGTCTGAATTTCCTGCTTCATCTGCTCGTAGCGACGCATCAGGCGTGTGCGCTCGCTGTCGAGGGCGTCCTCGCCGCGCTTCGCCATATTCTTCAAGTTGCTCTTGAAGTTGTCGAGACGGCGGTGGGCAGCCGAAATGTTGAGGTCTTTATAGAGTTTGTCGAGCACCTCGCGATAGTCCTTGTAGAGTTTGTCTTTCTCTTTGTAGGGCACGTGGCCGATTTGGTTGTACTGCTCGACGAGTTCGTGGACTTTCTCCTGCAATCCGTCGGCGACTTCCTGCTCGGAAAGTTCCTTCAACTGCTCGATGATGGCTCGCTTGGCCTCAAGATTGGCGCGTTCTTCGTTGCGAGTGCCTGCCGTGGCGGCATTTCGAGCCTCGAAGAACTTGTTGCAGGCGGCGAGGAAGTCGTTCCAAAGTTGGTCGCCGAGTTTCTTGGGCACCAATCCGATGGTCTTCCATTCCTTTTGCAGGGCGATGAACTTGTCGCCAGTCGATTTCCAGTCGGTCGAGTCTTGCAATTCCTGAGCCTTTTCGACGAGGGCGCGCTTCTTCTCGGCATTCTCGGCGAATTGCTCTTTCATCGTCTTGAAATAGGTGGCTTTACGGGTGAAGAAGTCGTCGCAAGCGGCACGGAAACGCTCGAAAATCTTGACGTTCATCTTCTGCGGTGCAAATCCGATGGTTTTCCATTCGTTTTGCAACTCAATGATTTGCTTCGTATGCTTCTCCCAGTCGCCGGCACCCTTGTTTTCTTCCTGTGCGATGGCCTCGACCTTCTCACAAAGTTCGGTCTTCTTCTGCAGATTCTCTTCTTCGCGGGCGCGAAGTCCCTCGAAATGCTGCTGGTGACGCTTGTTGATGACGGTTGAAGCGGCTTTGAAGCGCTGCCACATCTCCTCGCGCAAATCCTTCGCAACAGGACCGATTTCGCGGTATTGCTGATGCAATTCCTGCAACTGGTGGAAAGCACTGATGACATCGCTCTCGTCGGCGAGTTTCTCGGCGGCTTTGCAGAGTTTCGTCTTCAGTTCGAGGTTTTTCTTGAAGTCGTATTCGCGGGCCTCGTTGTTGAGTTTCAACAGGTCGTAGAACTGCTCGACATAGAGTTGATAGTTGCGCCAGAGTTCGTTGGCTTTCTCGGCTGGAACGGCCTTGATTTCGCGCCATTCGTCTTGCAGTGCCTTGAATTCCTTGTACGACTTGTTGGCCTCGTCGGGCGAAGTCACCATCGACTTGATTTTCTCGATGATCTCAAGTTTTCTTTGCAGATTTTCCTGTTTTTCGGCCTCCTGCGCCTGGAAAACCTTCGCGCGCTTCTCCTTGATGACGTTCATCTCGACCTTGAACATTTCTTCGAGGTCGTCGGGGCGCACTTGGTATTTCTCGGGGTCGCCGCCACCGTCGAGGTATTCCTTCATCTGCTGCTCGCGCTCGGCGATGTGCAACTTGTAAAAGACGGTTTTCAGCAAATCGACCTCGTCTTTCGCGGGAGCCTCGTCGCTTTGGGCGATTTCCTTGATGCGGTCGAGCACTTCCTGCTTCGTGTTGTAGATTTTCTTCTCTACGGGCTCTTCGGCAGTCGGTTCTTCGACCGTTTCAGGGGCTTCCTCAACGATTTCGGGAGCTTCCTCAACGGCTTTTTCTTCCGTTTCAGCCACTTCCTCGACGGGAACTTCCGCTACGGTTTCCTGCGTGTTCTGTACTTCGGCCACAGTCTCGGCAGCAGCCTGTTCTTCTGCAAACTGGCCCTTTTCGAGGGCATTTTCTTGAGAGTTCATCATTTCAATCTTTAATGTTCAATGATTCGGGTTATTAACATCATTCTGGACGTGGAAAACGAGATGTTTCTTTCGTCGCCCAGTATTTCAACCTGCAAATTTAGAGAAAAAAAGTCGAATTGCCAAAAGATATTCTTTTTTTTTCGTAACTTTGCCGAAAATTCACGGTTTTTCGACAAAAATGAGGATATGATTTACATCAACGACTACCTTTTCGACTTCGACCTCGACGCCGCTCTCGCCCAACTCTCCGAACAGCGTCGGGAGCAGGCGTTGCACTATCGCCACGAACTGGGTCGGCGCACCTGTGCAGCGGCCTATTTGCTGCTGTGTGAGGGGTTGAAGAAGGAATACGGCATCACCGAAAAACCCATTTTTGAGTATGGCGAACACGGAAAACCGTCGATTGTTGGTCGGCCCGACATCCATTTCAGCCTGAGCCACTGCCGCGAGGCCGCGATTTGCGTCGTGAGCGACCGTCCCGTCGGGGTCGATGTCGAAACGATTCACCGCTACAGCGAAAGCCTCGTCCGCTACACCATGAACGACGAGGAAATCGCCCATATCCTCGCTTCCGCCCGTCCCGACCTCGCTTTCACTCGCCTCTGGACGCAGAAAGAAGCCGTTGTGAAATGCACGGGCGAGGGCATCAACAATGACCTGAAAAATGTTTTGTCGAATTTCTTAGCAGACAAAAAACTCCCCTCTCCGTCGGGAGAGGGGCAGGGGGAGAGGCTTCTAACCGTCGAAAGCCCCGATGGACGCTATGTTTATAGCATTTGCAATGGGTGAATCGACGTTAAATCAACCGCTTATACCGTAGCAGTGCCCACGACGCACCTGAAACGACGAAGGAAATGACGAGGGCGATGGCGAAGCCGAAGCGCGACGTTTCCATTCCGTTCACGAGGTTCATTCCGAAGAGCGAGGCGATGAGCGTGGGGAACATCATCACAATCGAGACCGATGTGAGCGTGCGCATCACGGTGTTCATATTGTTGTTGATGATGCTCGAATACGTGTCCATCGTCGATTCGAGGATGTTCGAGTAGATGGCGGTGGTCTCGCGAGCCTGCGTCATCTCAATGTTCACGTCTTCGATGAGGTCGTCGTCGAGTTCATCGACTTGGAGTTTGAATTTCAGTTTTTGCAGCAGGTTTTCGTTGCCTCGGATGGAGGTTTGGAAATAGGTCAGCGAGTCTTGCAGGCGCGAGAGTCCGATGAGGCTTTCGTTGTTCACCGAGTGGTCGAGGTTGTGCTTGGCCTTGTCGATGAGGGTGTTGATTTGCTTGAGTCGCTTCAGGTACCACACCGCCGACGACAGGAAAAGTCGGAAGGTCAGATCGACGTGGTCGATGAAGCCTGCGCCGCGCTTCTGGTGGAAACTGACGAAGTCGAGCATCATATTCGTCTCGTGGAAGCAGACGGTGATGGTGACGTCGCGCTTGTGGATGATTCCGAGCGGCACGGTAGTGTAGGGCGTGCGCGAGCGGATTTCCTTGACGTAGGGAATACGCAGGATGATGAGCATCCAGCCGTCGTCGTACTCGTAGCGGGCGCGCTCGTCGGTATCGCTGATGTCGTTGATGAAATAGTCGGGAATCTCGAATCGTTCTTCGAGTTCGCGCTGGTCTTCTTCTGTCGGACAGGTCACCTGAATCCAACAGTTCGGTTCCCACTCTTGCAAGTGAGAGAGTTTGCCGGTTGTGTTCCAGTAAGTCTTCATTGTGCTAATCCTCTTTTTTTAATTGGCAAATGCCCGGAGGATTAGCCTTTTCGGTGTGGCTTTATCCTCGGGCTACAGGTTTATAACTGTCCGCCGGATAATCGTCCATAGTTGTTGTTAATTTAGTGAATAATTGATTTTTGCGCTGCAAAGGTAAGCATTTTTTTGTGAAATCGTGCGAAAAAACGAATATTTTTCCTCTGTTTTTGAAAAAAAATGTATCTTTGCAAGGTCGTTCGACAGAAAAGTCGGCGATTTTTTCCGTGAAAAAGAAATGAAGATGTATATAAATAAGGTGTGGCCGCGAGTTCTTTTAGGGCTTTTACTCAATGCTTCTTATATATTGGCGAATGCTCGTGTGCCGCACCTGCTTCCTCGTCCGCAGCAACTCGTCGAGAACGTCGGCGAGAAGATGTTTCTGTTGGGTCGGAAGGTGGCCTTGAGCGACCCGACGAACTGTCGGCTGCTGCGCGATGTCTTCGAGGAAAACGACTGCGAAATCGTCGAAAAGTCGAAGAGTAGGGTGGAAGTGCGGCTCGTCGATGCGATTTCGGGTGCTTTCGACTATCGGCTCGACGGCTATGAAAACGAGGCTTACCGCTTGACGGTCACAGAACATTTGATTCTGATTGAGGCAATGACGCCGACGGGCGTGATTCGCGCTGCGCAGACGCTTCAGCAGTTGGCCGAGGGCTACAAGGCGCGGTCGGCGATCGAAGCCGTGACCATCACCGACTGGCCTGCCTTCAAATTGCGCGGTTTTATGCACGACTGCGGTCGAAGTTTCATTCCGATTGACGACCTGAAACGCCACATCCGACTGCTTTCGCGCTTCAAAATCAATACGTTTCACTGGCATCTGACCGAAAATCAGGCTTGGCGGTTCGAGGTGAAAAGTTATCCGCAACTCACTGCCGACACCACGATGAAGCGCCACGCGGGGCAGTTCTACACGCAGGACGAATGTCGCGAATTGGAGGCATTTGCACGGCAATTCGGCGTCGTTGTCATTCCCGAAATCGACATTCCCGGCCACAGCGCGGCGTTTCGTCGGGCGATGGGTCACGATATGCAGACTCGACAGGGTTTGAACGTGCTGAAAAGTGTGCTTGCCGAGGTTGTCGAGGCGTTTCCGCAGGCACCTTACATCCATCTCGGGGCCGACGAGGTGAAGATTACGATGCCCGAACTCGTTCCGTCGTTGATGGCGTGGGTGCGGTCGTTGGGGCGCAAGGCGGTGGTTTGGAATCCGACCGCTACCGACGCTTCGCAGGCCGATATGGTGCAGGTTTGGAGCCGCACGGGACAGATGGTTTCGGGTCGTCCGAACATCGACTGCCGACTGAACTATCTGAACCATTTCGACCTGTTTTCCGACGTGGCCGCCAACTATCTCCGTTCTATTTTCGGTGCCGAGCAAGGCTCAGAAGAGATGGTTGGCACCATTGCCTGCGTTTGGAACGACCACGTGCTGCCGTCTGTTGCCGACATCGAGCGTCAAAACAGTTTTTATGTGGCGACGATTGCATCGGCAGCCCGCGCTTGGCAGGGCGGAAAACCCTCTTTTGAGGGGAAAAACTCCTCGTTTCTCGTTCCTCGAATCTCGAAAGATTTTTCTGATTTCGAAGACCGCTTCCTCTTCCACAAGACCCATTCCCTTGAAAATGAGCCGATTGTGTATGTTCGGCAGTCGCATTTGCGGTGGAAGGTCGATTTTAAGGGAAAAACCTACGAGGCTGAGGGCGCGACGGTCTATTTGAACCACACGTGGCGACAGCACGTAGAAGGGCTTTTGCCGTTGGGTCAGACGGGCGACACCGCCTACATTTCCACCCGCGTTTTCTCGCCCGAAGAACAAAAAGTCGGCGCCCTCATCGAATTTCAGAACTATTCGCGCTCCGATGCCGACACCGTGCCCGACTATGGCCGTTGGGATTTTCGGGGTTCGCGCATCTGGCTCAACGACGTGGAAATCATCGCTCCGCTGTGGCAACACCACGGTCAGCGCGTCGGACTCGAAACACCGCTCGCCGACGAGAATATGGCGGCGAGAAAACCTTTCGTGCTCCATCTTGACAAAGGCTGGAACACGGTGAAAATGGTGCTTCCCTACGCCGAAACGCCGAAAATTCGACTTAACAAATGGATGTTTACTTTCGTTTTCACTGACCTCGACGGCCGTCGCGCCCTCGACCTTGATTATGTGCCGTAGCCTTGCTTAATATTCTGTCTTCTCCTCGCTCGACTCCCAAAGTTTGAAGGCTTCGAGGGCTTCTTTGCGAAGCAACGGCTTCATCGGGCGATGGCGATGTTTCGGTTCGATGGCAATTTCATCATAGATGAAGTTGTCATCGAATCCTATTTTGGCGGCATCTTTGCGGTCGTTGCCATAGTAGATGCGGTCGAGGTGCGCCCAATAGATGGCACCGAGGCACATCGGACAGGGTTCGCACGAGGTGTAGATTTCACAACCGGCAAGGTCGAATGTCGAAAGTTTTTTCGTGGCCTTCCGAATACAATTCACTTCCGCGTGGGCGGTGGGGTCGTTGTCGAGCGTCACGCTGTTCGACGCCTCGGCAATGATTTCACCGTCTTTCGCGATGACGGCTCCGAAGGGTCCGCCACCTGTTTTCACACTATTTATTGACAGGACAATCGCCCTGCGCATCAATTCTTCTTTCGTCATAATGGCGCAAAAATAATGCTTTTCCCTCGAATATCAAAAGAAAAATGCGTATATTTGCAAATCATTAACAAAAACGGATGAAAAAGACGACGAAATCATACCTCACGGCGACCGATTTGTTCGACCGCGTGGCGAAAATCTTGGACTTGCCCGAGGACGTGGCGGCCAACCGACTGATGCACGAAACGCTGGTGTTGTGCTGTGCGGAAGCCTTGCGCGACGAAAAAATGGCCTTCGGCAACCTGTTTTCGCAGGTCGATTTCCTGTGCAAGCGGTTTCGGGTGCATTTGGGCGACGTGGTGGCGATACAAAAAATGCGCCGCGACAGCAACCGCCGCAAACCGATGGCTCGCGAGGATGTTTTGTATGGTTGTCGGGCGTTGTCGATGTTCATCGCGGCGGTGTTTGAAACGTCGATTCCGTCGGTGCTCATCGGACGGATTCCGCCCACGAACAAGCCTCGCGAAGGGAAGGATTTCGCTGCCGAGCGGTTCGAATGTCTGCGGTGTATTGTCGATGAGTTCGATGACACGACGATTCGCGTGACGGTCGATGACGATGAGGCGGAAACGTTCGTGGTCGATTATTCTGCCGACCATCTGCGCCATTTGCAGCCGATTCTGCGCCGCGATATGCAGTTGAACCTCTTGGATGCGACCTTCGAAAAGGGCGAACCCGACTGCCTCGTGCCGAAATTGATTGTCGTCGAACCCGATTACTTGCTTGACATCAGTTCCATCGCGGCCTGTTTCCAGCCCATCGGCCACCATCCGCTCGGCTACACCATCCGCAACATCGCGCCCAACGCCAATTCGCAGGCGCTGCTGCTCGGTAATTTCGCAGGTCGCGCCCTCGACGACGTCATCAACAGCGACGGCGACTACGATTGGCGAAGCACCCTGCGCGCCCATTTCCGCCAGCAGGCACTCGACTATTGCGCTTGCGACGACCTGAATCGCAACGAAGATTTCAAGCAGGCGGCAGCGCGGCAGGCAGCCAATATCGTCCAGATTGTCAATGAATTATTCAATACCCATCACCCATCACCCATCACCCGACACCTATCACCCAACACCCAACAATTCAACATCCAACATTCAATATTAGAGCCCTCGTTTGTCTGCGAACGCCTCGGTTTGCAGGGTCGCGTCGATTTGATGACGACCGATTTCAGCCTGTTGGTTGAGCAAAAATCGGGTAAAAATTTCAACATCGAGCGAGGCCGACCCAACGAATTTGGCAGTTTTCAGAAGGAAGACCACTACGTGCAGTTGCTGCTCTACTACGGCGTTCTGACGCAGAATTTCAGCCTCGGAACTCGGAAAATCGACGCACGACTGCTCTATTCGAAATATCCGCTGCCAGGTGGTCTGGTCGCCGTGAATTTCTACCAAAAACTCTTCCACGAGGCCATCGCCCTGCGCAATCGCATCGCCGACATCGATTTTCGCCTCGCCACCGAGGGTTTCGAGTCGATTCTCGACGATTTGAACGCCGAAACGCTCAACGAAAAACAACTTTCGAGCACGCTTTTCGAGCAATACATCAAACCGCAGACCGAGGCCGTCACCCAGCCGATTCACTGCCTTTCGCCGCTCGAAAAATCCTACGTTTGCCGAATGTTGACTTTCTGCTATCGCGAACAACTGGCTTCGCGACTTGGCAACCGACAGAAGCCTGGCGATGGCGTGGCCAATCTCTGGAACCTGCCGACTGCCGAAAAAAAAGAACTGGGCAACATTTTCACCGACCTTCAAGTCATCGAAAAGGAGAAAAGTGATCCCGACCGCGGCTTCGACCTCATCACGTTGGCCGTACCCGAGCAGGGCGAGAATTTTCTGCCGAATTTCCGCGCTGGCGACAGCGTCTATCTCTATGCCTACAACGACGGCGACGAGCCCGATGTGCGGCGCAGTCTGCTCTTCCGCGCCACGCTCATCGACCTTTCTACCGACCAATTGACGGTCGCCCTGCGCGATGGACAAAAGAATCCGAATGTTTTGTCGAGTGATAAAAAATACGCTCTCGAACACTGCGAAATCGGCGGAAGTGCCCCGATGAAAGCCATTGCCGCCTTCGCCTCGGCAGCACCGAATCGTCGCGCCCTCTTGCTCGGACAGCGTGAACCGCAAATCGACACTTCCGTGCAACTTTCGCGCAGTTACCACCCAGCCTACGACGATGTTTTGCTGAAAGCGAAGCAGGCGCAAGACTATTTCCTGCTCATCGGCCCGCCGGGAACGGGCAAAACCTCGTTGGCACTGCGTTTTCTCGTCGAAGAAGCCCTCGCCGACTCACCCAACACCCATCACCCATCCTCGATCCTCCTCACCGCCTACACCAACCGCGCCGTCGATGAAATCTGCGATATGCTCGAAGACGCCCATTTAGACTATATGCGCATCGGAAGACGGTATTCTTGCGATCCGCGTTTCCGTCATCGGCTGTTGCAGCAGACCATCGGCGACCAACCGCAACTCAGTGCGATTCGGCAGCGATTGGACGAGGTCAGAATCGTTGTGGGAACGACCACTTCGTTGCAGGCACAAATGTCGCTGTTTACGTTGAAGAATTTCTCGTTGCTCATCGTTGATGAAGCCTCGCAAATCCTTGAACCTCAGTTGATTGGATTGCTTTGTCAGGTGCCAAAATTCATTCTCATCGGCGATCATAAACAACTGCCAGCCGTCGTGCAACAAAGTGAGGCGGAATCGGAAGTGACCGACGAAAAACTCCGCGAAATCGGGCTGACAAATTGCCGAAATTCGCTTTTTGAAAGACTGCTCAATCTCCACACTCCACACTCCACACTCCTCGTTCCTCGCTCCTCGCTCCCCGCAGTTGGCATTCTCCGCCGTCAAGGTCGAATGCACCCCGACATCGCCGAATGGCCGAACCGAATGTTCTACCGCCGCGAAAAATTGCTGCCCGTACCCCTTCCGCATCAAAAAGAATCGAGCAAACAACCGCGTGTCGTCTTTATTCCGTCGGAAAACTCCAATTCAAACACCTCCCTTTCGGGGGGAGGCAGGGAGGGGGCTTCCTTCTCTGACAAAGTCAATCCTTCCGAAGCCCGCATTGTCGCCAGCGAACTCAAGAAAATCATCGAGGAATACGGCGCAGACTTCAACCCCGACAAAACCGTCGGCGTCATCGTGCCCTACCGCAACCAAATCAGTATGATTCGCCGCGAAATCGAGGCTTTGGACATCCCCGAGCTGCTGCGCGTCAGCATCGACACGGTGGAGCGCTATCAAGGTTCACAGCGCGACGTCATCATCTACAGCACCACCGTCACCCATCGCTATCAACTCGATTTCCTTTGCGCCAACACGTTTGTGGAAGATGATGCCGTCATCGACCGCAAACTCAACGTGGCACTGACAAGGGCTCGCCGCCGAATGATCATCACTGGCCACGAGCCCACGCTGCGACAGGATCCGCTCTACCGGAGCCTGATCGACTTTATTCAGAAAAACACTCAGGGATAGACCACCTTGCACGTGCGACCGGCATCGCAGAGGATGTAGATGCCGCGCAGGCGATTGCCCGTCTGCGCCGCCACGCGCCTGCCGTCAACCGTGAAGAGGTTCACCGTGCTGCCACTGGTGGCGTTGAAAAACTGGCTGTCGCGCACCTCGATGTCCTTGAAGCCGACTTCGGGCAGGTCGATGCCCGTCGGGTCGTTCTTCACTTCAGCATCGACCATGTGGATGGCATAGCGGCAGCCCACGTCGGTGGTGTTCGTGCCGTCGCCCCAGTTCAGCACCTTCCAGTTGTTCGACTTCTCGGCTTGGTTCATCTGCGAATTTCCGTTCACCACGGCATACAGGCAGCTCATATTGCCGTCTGTCGTCAGCGTCCAGCCCTTCGAGGGCGACGTGGCCGAGGTCTTCAGCTGCAAGGCCGGCTTCTGCACGGCTCCGGGCACGATGAAAGAGCCGTCGGCGCGGTTCACGATGTCGTAGCTGCCGTCGGTGCGCAGGACGAATTTCCACTGCGACTTCATGCCGTCGGGCTTGGCCTCGCCCACCATTCCCGCACCCACGCCCTTCGACGTGGTGTAGCGCAGTCGCCCGGGCGTGAGCAGATGGTACCAGAAGCAAGTGTCTTGGCTCGTGAGCGGCTGGCGCAGTGAGGCGAGCTTTCCGGCCAGTTCGTTGGCCACGGCGCGCTGCGAGTTATAGACGTTTGTGCTCTCGTATTTCGACGAGGAGATGTTGTAGAGCTGCGGCGATGCGGAGTAGCCCGTCTCGATGCCCGTCTGGTTCTGGCGGGCGTTGCCGGGCATCGGCTCGATGTATTTCCAGCCTTTCGTGCGATACGACAGTCCGCGAGCCTGTGCCATTTCGACGACGTATTCGCGGTCTTGGTCGTCCTCGCCGAGCCACGTCGAGAGGTGGTTCTGGCTGTCGTAGGCCGAGCCGAGCGGAATCTCCGCGCCCACGAGGGCGGCAAACGAGGCGATGTCGTCGATGTGCGAGACGAGGGCCTCGGAAACCTTCCCCTGCTTGATGCGGGCGGGCCAATTCACGATGAACGGCACGGCTGTTCCGGCCTCAAACGCGCTGTATTTACCGCCGCGCCACGGACCGCCGGGCTTGTGGTTTCCGACGAGCGTGGCGGCCTGGTCTTGATAGCCGTCGTCGAGCACGGGGCCGTTGTCGCTCGTAATCACGAGCAGCGTGTTGTCGGCGATGCCGAGGCTGTCGAGGGCTTCAGCGATGCGACCGACGGTGTAGTCGAACTGCAGAATCGCGTCGCCGCGCAGTCCCATCGGGCTCTTTCCGCGGAATCGGTCGGCAGGATAGCGCGGCACGTGGATGTCGTTCGTGCAGAGATACATGAAGAACGGCTGTTCCTTGTTCTCGGCCATAAACTTAATCGATTTCGAGATAATCGAGTCGGCGATGTCCTCGTCGCGCCAGAGAGCCTTTCCGCCGCCTTTCATCCAGCCGATGCGCCCGATGCCGTTCACGATGCTGTTGTTGTGGCCGTGGCTGTGCTTCAGCTTCGTCAGCAGCTCGGGATTGTTCGCGCCTGTGGGCTCGCCGGGGAAATTCTGGGCGTACGACACGGAAATCGGTGCCGAGGGGTCGTAGTTTTCGACAAATCCCTGCTCGATGAACACGCAGGGCACGCGGTCGGCAGTCGCCGCCATCAGATAGTGGTAGTCGAAGCCGATGTCGCGCGGTGTCCAGTCGAGCTCGGCGTTCCAGTTCTGCTGTCCGGTCACGCTGCCCAGCCCGAGGTGCCACTTGCCGATGGCAGCCGTGGCGTAGCCTGCGCTTTTGAACATATCGGCGAGCGTGTATTGCTCGGGTTTGATAATCATTCCAGCATTGCCAGCGGCGATGTCGGTGCCGTGTCTGCGGAAGCAATATTCGCCTGTCAGCACCGAATAGCGCGAGGGCGTGCTCGTCGAGGCCACAGCGTGGCAGTCGGTGAAGCGAACGCCGTGCTGTGCGATGCTGTCGATTTTCGGGGTGCTCACGCGGGTGGCCCCGTAGCAAGAGAGGTCGCCGTAGCCGAGGTCGTCGGCCATCAGGAAAATCACGTTCGGACGCTGGTCGGCTTGCGCCATGGCTCCGGCTGCAAGGCCGAAACAAGGAAATAAAATTTGTCTCGGGTTCATCATAAATGTATCTTTTTACGTTAATTTTGCCTGCAAAGATAAGAAAAATTATCAAAAAGACAAAACAAAAGATAAAAATTTATGATTTCTTTGCGTCGTCGAACAACCGTCCGGCATCGTCGAGAATGCGCTGGAAAGGCTCGGAGAGCACGTAGCCGAGGTTTTTCTTGAGTGTGCGTTCGATGTCGCCAATGCTTTTGTTGTAGCACGAGAGCTCGTTGCGACGCTGGGTGCTGTGGTGGCTCTGGCGGTGGATTTCGTTCTGCCGCTCGCTGATGAGTTGGCTGCACACTTTCTTGAGCATCGGCATGACGATCGAGTTGAAAAGATGGTGGCCCTGAACGTATAAATAAGTGGTGTCGGGCGTCACGCCGAGTTCCTTGAGCGACTCTTTCACTTGCAGATACGATTCCTTGGCATCGGGATGCTCGCGTTGCAGCTGCGCGATGCGTGTTCCCACCTTCCGACGCACGCGCTGTAGGATTTCCGGAGCCTTCTGAATCGTGAAATTGCCCGTTTCGATGACGGTGTTGAAGTCGCTGATGGTGAAATTCTTATAGACGTCTTGCCGATAGTACCAAATGCTCCACACGAAGAGCGGAAAGATGGCCTGCGAATACTCGCGCAGGTATTCGGCGATGTCGAAGACCTGCCGGTCGTTGAGCGTCACGGCCACGCACACGTCGCGCAGCGTGGGTGCATAGCACTGTAGGTTTTCGATGGCGTACGCGTATGTGTGGAGGATGTAGGGATTGTGCAGCATTTCGTGCGACGTCTCGGTGGCTCCCTGAATGAGGTAGTCGTAGTCGGCATCGACGCAGGCTATCATGTCTCTTCCCACCTTGCCCATCAGCAGTTTCATCATCGCGGCTTTCTTGCCTCGCTCGAGCTTGCCCACACGCGTGGGGAGGATGATTTCGAAGTAGCGTTCTTCGTTTTCAAACCGACCGAGCACCGTGCGCCAGAAAAACACGTCGTCGTAGGCCTCGACGTAGGCCACGACGCGCCTTCGCGCCGTCTTGGGCTTCAGCTTGTTGGCGGCTTCGAAATATTGTGAGGATATGTTGTCGCGCAGGCGTTTGCTCATGTTTCTATTCGTTCACCAAAATATCCGACACCTCTGTCACGTGGTCCATCCAGCCGTTCATGATGACGGCGGGCGAATGGGTGGTGAGAATGATTTGCACGTTGGGGTTGAGTTCGAGAATCAGGTCGATGAGCTGCTTCTGCCACTCGATGTGGAGGCTGACCTCGGGCTCGTCCATGAAGAGCACCGTGGGCTCGTTGTCTTGCACGAGCACCGTGAGCAGAATGGCGAGCATCTGTTTTTCGCCCGAGGAGAGCTGGTAGGGCACGAGCGTCTCGCCAATCTGCGTGAAGCGGATTTCGTTCTCGGTGCGCACGACGCGTTTTCCGGTTTCCTTGAACAGGTCGTCGAGCATATCCTGAAAGCGGGTCTTGCGCTGCGAAATCTCCTGTGCGCGCTCGGCAGCGTCGGGCTCGCCGCTCTGCAGCATGGCGATGAGGCGGTTGCCGATGTTCACCTGATAGTCGAGGTATTTGCGCTGCAGGTTGTAGAGCTGGAAATCGAGTGCCGAGGAGATGCGCGAGTCGATTTGCGCGATGGTGTCGGCATCGAGCACGGGCATGTCGAACGACCGCATCAGGTCGTAGCGAATCCATCGTGCATCCTTCGGCTCCACCTTCAGATGCACGCCCTTGAGCAAATGGCTCGGAAATTCGCCGCCCTGCGCAAGGCTCTTCACCACCTTGTTCAGGATGGTGCTCTTGCCTTCGCCATTGATGCCGCTGAGCACGTTCACGTGGCGGTTCAGGTTCCAGATGATGTGCTTTCGCCCGCTCCACAGCGAGTCGATTTCAATCTGGGTGATGTATTCTGCGTATTTGGGCATAAGTTTTCGTTTGATTGGTTTCCACTGCAAATATAGCGTGTTTTTCTGAAATCGCAAAAAAAAATCTGCATTTCTGTTCAATTTTAAGGGAAATTGCGTAATTTTGCGCCGCAAAACTTGAAACAGAACCTTTAATCACATTCAAAATGAAGACAATGAAGATTTGGAGACTCGCCTTTGCGATGCTTGCTGCTTTCTCCCTCGCCTCTTGCAGCAGCGACGATGATAAAGACATTGTCAAGGAGATTAACATGAGTGTTTCTGCTGAACCGGGCGTAATGTATGACCTCTTCGACAGCATGGGAGAGCATCCCATCGAGTGCATGCGCGTGATGACAGAAGACGAGCCGGGGCAATGGCAGAACCTGCATTTCAGCGAAATCAAGGGTTTCACCTACGAAAGAGGTCACGAATACGAACTACGCGTGAAGCGCACGATTTTGGCCAACCCTCCGCAGGATGCCAGCAACCGAACCTACGAATTGGTGCGCATCATCTCCGACAAGAAAGTGGAAGACGTGGCAGAGCCTGAGGAGAAAGTCGTTAAGAGCGAAGCCGACATAGCGTATGAGCAGCAGTGCCCAGTAGAGAAGTATGCTATTTACAAAGGGGGTGAATATTTAATGGATGCCGACGGCAAGCTGACATACGCCGACGGCACGCCGACTCCCGAAATTGACAAACATGCACAAATCTACTTGGAGAACATTCTCGACAAGAGCCACCCGCTATGGCAGTCGGGTGCCCGCTATCAAGCAACCTACGCCTACGTTCTTTCACCGCTTACCGATGACATTCGCCTTGTACGGAAAAGCAATTCCGGCTTCCTCTTCAAGAACATACTGACCGAGGGCGAGATGGCACACGTTAAGCAATCGATGAAACAGGGCGAAACGCTGCACTACGGCCTCATCCTCTGCAATGTCTATAAGCGCGCAATTCAAAAAGTGGAGTTCACAATCAAGAAGAGATAAACGGCTTCAAGCCCGTCATATTCAGATACGAAAGCAATGGACAATTCTGACGTGCTGCAGAATTGCCCATTTTTCGTAAGTTGATGTCGATGAAGAATTTACGCCACAAACACGTAGGTGCGTAGTGCCCAGTAGCAGATGATGCCCGCGATATAGCCCACGAAGGCTATCCACGTAATCTTCTTGAGATACCATCCGAAGGTGATTTTCTCCAGTCCCATCACCACCACGCCGGCAGCCGAGCCGATAATCAGCATCGAACCGCCCACGCCGGCGCAGTAGGCCAGCAGCTGCCAGAAAATGCCGTCCACGGCCATATCGCCTGCTGCCTGAACGGGATACATACCCATGCAACCGGCCACGAGCGGCACGTTATCGACAATCGACGACAGCACGCCGATGATGCCCGTCACCAGATAGTGGTTGCCTTCGAAGGCCACGTCGAGCCCTTTTCCCAACTGCGTGAGCACGCCGATGGTCTCCAGACAGGCCACGGCCATCAGAATGCCGAGGAAGAACAAAATCGTGGACATATCAATGCGCGAGAGCATATTCGTCACGCGCTTTTGCATGGCGCCCTTCTCTTCTTTCTCTTTCAGGCTGGCGTAGAACACCTCAGTCACCGTCCAGAGTACACCCAGCACGAGCAGAATGCCGATGAACGGCGGCAAGTGGGTAATCGACTTGAAAATCGGCACGAAAATCAGTCCGCCCACGCCGAGGAAGAAAATCGTTTTGCGCTGGCTGGTCGTAAGTTCGCTGGCTTGGAAACTCTGCGCCTGCTCCTTGGTGAAGGTCAGTTCGCCCTTCAGCGAGAGCGACAGGATGTAGGCCGGAATCACCATCGACACGAGCGACGGCAGGAAAATCTCCATAATCACACCAGCCGCCGTAATCACACCCTTGTTCCAGAGCATGATCGTCGTCACGTCGCCGATGGGCGAGAAGGCGCCGCCGGAATTGGCTGCAATCACCACCAGCGCGGCGTAAATCAAGCGGTCTTTCTTGTCGCTGACGAGTTTGCGGAGAATCATGATCATCACAATCGAGGTGGTGAGGTTGTCGAGGATGGCCGACAAGACGAACGTCATGAAGGCGATGCGCCAGAGCAGTTTTTTCTTGCTCGTGGTCTGCAGCATGTCGCGCACGAAGTTGAAGCCGCCGTTCTGATCGACGAGTTCCACGATGGTCATCGCGCCCATCAGGAAGAACAGCGTGGTTGAGGTGGAGCCGAGGTGTCGTTCAATCTCCTCGCTCACGATGAGGGCTTTCCCCTCGCCAATGGCCGCAGCCAGATACTGTGCCGGATCAATCATGAAGAGCGTCCAGCAGACGACAAACATCAGCAGCGCAATGGCCGCCTTGTTAACTTTGGTAACGCTTTCGATGGCTATACAAAAGTAACCAACAATGAAAGCGGTGATAATGGCAATGGTTAAACTTGACATTTTTTTATTGATTTTTTTTGATTAAATATTTTTCTGTTTTACACCTATTTATATTTTAAGGCGTGCAAAGTTACATACTTTTCTCGAAAGTAGAAAAATAAAAGATAAAAAAATGAAAATCTTTGTGTTTGGTCGATGATTTTTTGTAACTTTGCCGTGAATGTAAAAACATCTGACTGAAAACTATGACTGAAAACAAGAACTTCCTCGCCATCGACCTCGGCGCAACGAGCGGGCGAACCATCGTCGGAACCTTCGCCGACGGAAAAATGAATATGCAGGAACTGACGCGCTTCGAAAACCACCTCATCGAGATGGGCGGACACGTCTATTGGGACATTTTCGCGCTCTACCGCGAGATTCTCAGTGCCCTGAAACTCGTTGCCCAACGCGGCATCGGAATCGAGAGCATCGGCATCGACACGTGGGGTGTCGATTTCGTGTGCATCGGCGACGACGGTGCCATTCTGCGCAATCCACTGGCCTACCGCGACCCACACACGTTCGAGGCGATGAACGACTATCTGGAGAACATTTCCAGCCGCGAGGAGGTTTACAACATTACGGGCATCGAGTTTATGAATTTCAACTCGCTCTTCCAACTCCACGCGATGCGGCGCGAAGGCAATTCCGCCCTGAAAAATGCCGCGAAAATCCTGTTGATGCCCGACACACTGGCCTATCTGCTCACGGGCGAGGCGGTCTGTGAATACACAATTGCCTCGACTTCGCAATTGCTCGACCCGCGCACGAAGGATTTTTCGACGGAAATGCTGTCGTCGGTCGGTTTGACACGCGAAAAATTCGGTCGGATGGTGTTTTCGGGCGAGAAAATCGGAACTTTAACGTCTGAAATTCAACGACTTACGGGGCTTGGAGCCGTGCCAGTGGTTGCCGTTGCAAGTCACGACACAGCCTCGGCCATCGCCGCCGTGCCTGCGAAAAACGAGCATTTCGCCTATCTGTCGAGCGGAACGTGGAGTCTGATGGGTATCGAACTGAAAAATCCAGCCATCACGCCGCGCAGTTACGACCTCGATTTCACCAACGAGGGCGGCATCGACGGCACGACTTGTTTCTTGAAAAACATCTGTGGAATGTGGCTCTACGAGCGGTGTCGCAAGGAATGGAAAGAAAGCGGCATCGAAGGACTTTCGCACGCGGAATTGTTGGCTGCGGCGGCCTCGGAAACGCCTTTCCGCTCGGTTGTGAACCCCGACGACGCGGCTTTCGCCAATCCACCCTCGATGGTTGAGGCGATTCAGAATTTTTGCCGAAAAACAAACCAAGACATACCCGAAACCACAGCCCAAATCTGCCGTTGTATCTTCGATTCGCTGGCCTTGCGCTATCGGCAGGTGTTCGCGTGGCTGAAAGAATTCTCGCCCGTGCCCATCGACACGCTGCACATCATCGGTGGAGGCTCGCAAAACGCCCTGCTCAACCAAATGACCGCCGATGCCTGCAACGTCACCGTCGTGGCTGGACCGCAAGAGTGTACCGCCCTCGGCAACGTGATGCTGCAAGCTCGCGCTGCCGGCCTTGTCGGCGATGTCTGGGAAATGCGTCGCTGCATTGCCGAAACTTCGACAATGCAGCGATTCGAGCCCCAATCAACTGTCGATTGGGAAGTAGCGTTCGAAAAATTCGTGCTTACTTCACAGGCACTTCCTCAAGCGTTTTCTTGAGCAGCGTCCAGAACGGCTCGACGGTCGGGATGTAGGCACGCTCGATGGTCGTGTGCGGACTCTTCATCGTCGGACCGAGGCTCACCACGTCCAAGTGCGGGTATTTGCCGAGGATAATCGAACATTCCAGACCGGCGTGATCGACCTGAATGATGCCGTCCTTGCCGAACAAATCCTTATAGACCTTCAGCAGCAGGTGCAGCACTTCCGAGTCGGGATTCGGGTCCCAACCACCGTAACTGGCAGCCGTCGTCACCTTCATTCCAGCCATATTGAAGCAACTTTCGAGCGTCTTCACGACATAGTCCTTCATATCCTCGCGGCTCGAACGAGCAAGCACCTTCAACGATGCCTTGCCGCCCTCGATGTCGATGATGGCGAGGTTCGACGAGGTTTCAACCACATCGGGATAACTCGGAATCATACGCAAAACGCCGTTGTGACAGCCGTAAATGGCATTCACAAGGTTGTCCTGAATCTCGACGGGCACTTCCATTTTCGGCGTTTCCACTTCCTCGGCGAAGAACTCGATGCCGCTCTCGATGCCCTTGTATTCGTCGATGAAATCGGCTTTCCAGTCCTCGATGCGCTCTTTCAATGCAGGAATATTCTCCTTCGGCAACGTCAGCACGACCTCGGCTTTGAACGGAATGGCGTTGCGCATATTTCCACCGTGCCAGACGGCCAGACGCGCCTCACATTCCTCGATGGCCTCGCGCACGAAGCGAACCATCAGCTTGTTGGCATTACCGCGACCCTCGTGGATTTCCAAGCCAGAGTGACCGCCCTTCAAACCCTTCAGCGTCACGCGAACGGCAGCGTCTTCGGGATCGGTTTCCACTTCCTTGTAGTCGAGCGTGGCGGTCACGTCGATGCCACCAGCCGAACCGATGACGAACTTGCCCCATGTCTCGGAGTCGAGATTGAGCAAGATGTCGCCTTGTAACTCGTTGTCAGGCAGCGCGTTAGCACCAAACATACCCGTTTCCTCGTCGGCAGTGATGAGCGCCTCGATGGGGCCGTGTTTCAGGTCTTTCGCCTCAAGCACAGCCATCATCGCAGCCACGCCCAGACCGTTGTCGGCACCGAGCGTCGTGTTCTTCGCTCTCACCCAGTCGCCGTCAATCCACGCTTCGATGGGGTCGGTCTCGAAATTGTGCTTCGACTCGGGCGTTTTCTGCGGCACCATATCCATGTGCGCCTGTAAAATCACACCCTTCCGATTTTCCATTCCAGGCGTGGCAGGCTTGCGCATCAACACGTTCTGTCCGCTGTCGATGAAAGCCTCGACACCGATTTCCTTGGCGAAATCGAGCAGGAATTTCTGTACTTTCTCTAAGTGTCCGCTCGGACGCGGCACTTGCGTCAGTGCGTAGAAGTTCTTCCAAATGCACTGTGGGTTAAGATTTTGGATTTCGTTCATAATAGTTCTTTTTTTCGAGGAAGGAGGAAGGAGGAAGGAGAAAAACTCCGTTTCCAAGCTCGAATCCTCAGGTTATTAATTATGATTGGTTAGAATAATGATTTTTTAGTCCAGACATCACTTTTGAGAGTCGTTGGGCCATTTTTTCCGCTTCTGTGAGCTCGTCTTCAGTGATGTAACCCAGCGTTTGAGATATGTCTAACTGACAGGATATTTCTGTCAATGAGCCGAAAGCAATTTCAATGAAGTGAATTCTCTCCTTAATAGAAGTCCTTCCCAAACCTTCCGCGATATTTGAAGGAATGGAAATGGCCGCTCTTCTCATTTGGGCGCATAAAGAATACTGCTCGAACACAGGGTATCTCTCTAACAAAGAATAAATGTACACAACAAATTCCTTTGCCAAATGATAAGCATCAACTTTTTTGTAGAAAAAATCACCCATTTTTTTAATTTTTAATTATAATAATTCTCCCTCCTCGCATCTCCTTCCTCGTTCCTCGACTCTCGCATCTCGCTCCTCGAAAAAAGCGCCAGCGCCACCCAAGCATAAATTCCCAAGGCGACCACCAACAGCGTTTGAATCGAGTGGACAATCAGCACGAAATAGAGCGCATCCGTCTCACCCACACCATAGAGAATCAACATCGTTTTCACCGCGAAATGCCACGGCCCAGCACCATTCGGCGTGGGTACGATGATGGCGAAACTACCGACAATGAACGTCGCCATCGCACAACCGATGCTCAACGACTCCATCGCCTCGAAACAGAAGAACGTCAGGTAGTAATGCAGGAAATAGCAGCCCCAAATCGCCAGCGTGAAGAACAAAAACAGCGGAATGTTCCGCACGTTCCGCAGCGACACGATGCCCTGCCAAATGCCTGCCAACGACTCCCTCACCTTATTATATATAGAGGACTGCGGACGGCTCGACCTCTTTAACGCGGCCCTCGACACGAAAAACCACGCCAGAATGCCAATGGCAACGATGCAAACTGCCGTGACAATCCATCCCGTCAAGGTAAAACGGTGGAAAATACCGTCGAGACTCGTGCCCGTCTCCTCGAAAAACGACGAAAAAACACGAAATTGCGTGGCGACCGTCAGCAACGCGATGACCACGACCAACAACGTGTCGATGGCGCGTTCCGTCACCACCGTTCCCAAGGCTTTCGGAAACGAAACACCATCTTTCTGCCGCAACACGCCGCACCGCAAAAATTCTCCGCTTCGGGGAATCAGCAGCGAGGCCGCATACGACAAAAACACGGCGTGGACGCGCACCGAAGTCCTCGACTTCTCGCCTAACGGCTCCAACGACTGTCGCCACCGCCATCCACGGAAAACCTGCGCCATAATGCCGAACGGAAACGACAACAGCATCCACGTCCACGACATCTCGCTCGTGAGCACATCGCGGACACGCTCGAAGTCGAAACCACGATACATCCAGTAGAGAATCGCACCGCCCAGCACGAGCGAAACGACCACGTTCAGCGCATTTTTCCTCATTTTTTTCACTCTGACTACCACTTTTCGGTTTTCAAGTCACAAAGTTACGAAAAAACGAGTGAAATGCAAAAGAAAAACACATTTTTCTTTTCATTTCCGAGTGCAAAATTTGTTTTTTCTCTCTTTTAATCGTAATTTTGCAGCCATGAAACTGGTGAAACCCAAGAAAAACCTCGGTCAGCACTTCCTCTGCGACCTTGACATCGCCCGCCGCATCGCTGACACCGTCGATGCCTGTCCCGACATTCCCATCCTCGAAATCGGTCCCGGAATGGGCGTCCTCACGCAGTTTCTCGCGCAAAAACAACGCGAATTCAAAGCCGTCGAAATCGATCACGAAAGCGTCGAATTCCTCCAAAATCACCAACTCCCAACTCTCAACTCTCATCACCCATCACCTAACATCCATCACCCGTCACCCATCACCCATCACCCATCAATTATCGAGGACGATTTCCTCCGCATGGACCTCAACGAAGTCTTCGGCGGTCGCCCCTTCGTGCTCACGGGCAACTATCCCTACGACATTTCCTCGCAAATTTTCTTCAAAATGCTCGACAACCGCGATTTGATTCCCTGCTGCACCGGCATGATTCAGCACGAAGTCGCCCTCCGCATGGCCGCCCAGCCCGGCACGAAAGCCTACGGCATCCTCTCCGTGTTGATGCAGGCGTGGTACGATGTCGAATACCTTTTCACGGTCGAACCCTCCGTGTTCAATCCGCCGCCGAAAGTGCAGTCCGCCGTCATCCGACTGACGCGAAACGCCGTCACCGACCTCGGTTGCGACGAAAAACTTTTTAAGCGCGTCGTGAAAACCACCTTCAACCAACGCCGGAAAATGCTGCGCGTTTCGCTCCGTCAAATCCTCAATCCGCAGGCATCGGAAGAAAGTGCAACATTCTACCATCAACATTCCGATTTTTTGACTTTCCGTCCCGAACAACTCACCATCCAACAGTTCGTCGAACTGACCAATTATCTGCCACAAGGCATTTAAAAAATATTAAGAATATATAAATTTATAAAACTTGGGGGGGTAAGGCGGGGAAATCATCCGATTTCTCATTATTTATATATACCTTTGCATTTAATATGAAATTAAACGGAATTCTGCGAGATTCAGCCATGAATCTCTAAGGCGGCACTCCTCCCGTGTTGCCCGCATTTACAGCGTCGGCAACAAACCTCGCGCATACGCTCGCGCGAGAAAGGGATTGGTACGCCCTATATGAAAAATCCTGATTTTTTGCGCTTATGAAGAACGACAGAATATGGTCAGAAGCAAAAATTGTCATTTTGCGATTATCATTTTATGACAAAATCGACATTTGCTTAAACGAAACAATCTAACGGATGGTAAATCCCTTTGTTACAAACGGTTATGCCGGTCCAGAGTATTTTTGCGACCGCGTTCAAGAAACGAAAGATATTACAGATTGCATGCTGAATGGCAACAATATCGCATTGATTTCGCCTCGCCGCTATGGAAAGACGGATTTGGTCAGACATTGTTTCGAGCAGAAGGAAATCAAGGAAAAATATTATACTTTTATCATTGATATCTATTCCACGAAGTCGCTCTCGGAAATGGTCAACAAAATGGGCAGAAACATCCTTGAAGTCCTTAAACCAAAGGGGAAACGACATTGGGAACAGTTTCTTCACGTCGTTCGTTCGCTCAAGACCGGAATCACCTACGACGCCATGGGACAGCCAACGTGGAATGTTTCAGTGGGCGATATTGTCAATCCCAACAACACGTTGGATGAGATTTTTCATTACCTCCAACAGGCCGACAAACCCTGCCTTGTGGCCTTCGATGAGTTTCAACAGATATTGAAATATAGCGATACGAATGTAGAAGCCGCCTTGCGCACATACGTTCAATATTGCAACAATGCCAATTTCATATTCATGGGGTCTCAGCGTCATTTGATGGGAGCCATGTTTGTTTCGCCAAATCGGCCCTTTTACCAAAGTGTGACGGTGATGAACCTGAACTTAATAGAAGAAGAGAAATATTGGGAGTTTTGCAAAAAACACTTTGAAAAGGCCCGAAAGACAATAGATAGAGACGTCGTCAAACAACTATATGCCCATTTCGAAGGAATTACGTTCTATTTGCAGAAAGTGATGAATGTGCTGTTTATGCGCACTCCAGAAAGTGGACACTGCGGTATTGCTGAACTTCAGCCAGCCATCAACTATATCGTTGATTTTACAACCCTTACTTACGAAGACTTGATGTATCAGTTGCCCGAAAAACAGAGCCTTGTGCTGAAAGCCATTGCCGAAGAAGGCAAGGCGCGACAGATAACCTCAGGCAAGTTCGCAAAACGCTATGGCTTAGTTTCACCCAGTGCAGTGAAATCAGCCGTAAATGCTCTGTTAGACAAAGATTTGATAACACAGGAAAAAGGCATTTATCAAGTTTACGACAAGTTTCTTGAAATTTGGCTGAAAAGGTTTGATTGATAGATTAGATATGAAAAAAAACTGATGCTACTTGGCGGCACTCCTCCCGTGTTGCCCGCTTTTATTGCGTCGGCAACAAACCTCGCGCATACGCTCGCGCGAGAAAGGGATTGGTGCGCCCTGAAGAAAAATCCGGATTTTTTGCGCTTATGAAGAACGACAGAATAACAGTAACTTCTCCGTTGCTGCCTGACCTCGACGAGTTCAATGAACTGCTCAAGGAGATTTGGGCCAGCAAGTGGGTTACGAACAACGGACTGTTCCACAGGCAGTTGGAAAAGGCACTGGCGGAATATCTGAAGGTGCCGTACATCAGCCTGTTTACTAATGGTACGCTGCCGCTGTTGACAGCCCTGCAGGCACTCCGCATCACTGGCGAAGTCATCACCACGCCATATAGCTTTGTCGCCACCACCCACAGCATCTGGTGGAACGGTTGCCGTCCCGTGTTCGTGGACATCGAGGAGAGCACTTGCGGCATTGACCCTGAAAAGATCGAGGCAGCCATCACGCCCAAGACCACGGCCATCATGCCGGTGCACTGTTATGGCAAGCCTGTGAATATGGATGCCATCCAGGCTATTGCCGACAAGTATGGCCTGAAGGTCATCTACGATGCAGCACACGCCTTTGGCGTTGAGGTGAACGGCGAGAGCGTGCTGAACCGTGGCGATATGTCCACCCTCAGTTTCCACGCCACCAAGGTCTATAACACCCTCGAAGGCGGCGCCCTCGTGATGCACGACGAGCAGACCAAGAAGCGCATCGACTACCTGAAGAACTTCGGCTTCGCCGGTGAAACGGAGGTCGTGGCTCCTGGTATCAACAGCAAGGTGGACGAGGTTCGTGCTGCCTACGGTCTGCTGAACCTTAAACAAGTCGATGAGGCCATCGAAAAACGCCGTCAAGTTGCCCTCCGATACCGCGAGGCATTGCGCAATGTCCCTGGCATCCGTTTCTTTGATGATATGCCTGGTGTCAAGCACAACTACAGCTATTTCCCCATTTTCGTCAATGCCAAGGAATACGGCACGACCCGCGACCAGCTCTACTTCGAGATGAAGGAAAAGAACGTGCTGGGCCGCCGGTATTTCTTCCCGCTCATCAGCACCTTCAGCACCTATCGTGGACTGCCATCGGCTTCCCCTGAGAACCTGCCCGTTGCCACGAAAATCGCCAACGAAGTGATTTGCTTGCCGATGCATCATGAGTTGAGTGATGAAGATGTTAATGGAATACTTGAACTTATCGTAAAATAGTTTTATCGATTTTGATATGATTGCCCCAATTCATATCTATCATGGTTCGACCAATATTATTGAGAAACCAGTTTACGGCGAAGGAAAACCATATAACGACTATGGTCTCGGATTCTATTGCACTGAACATATCGAACTGGCTAAGGAATGGGCCTGTACCTCCAATAAAAATGGCTATGCCAATCATTATCAGTTGGAAATGGATGGCCTAACTGTGCTTAATCTGAATGAAGACGGATATAATATTCTAAATTGGTTGACAATATTGCTTGAAAACAGAAAATTTGTTGTCGCTGATGGTTTGCCCCAACGGGCTAAGGATTATTTGTTGAAAAATTTTGCAGTGGATTATAAGAGTTATGATGTCATTGTTGGCTATCGAGCTGATGATTCATACTTTTCTTACGCAAGCGATTTTGTGAATAACACACTTTCACTTAATGATTTGGGCGAAGCCATGAGATTAGGCAAATTGGGTGAACAAGTGGTGTTGAAATCACAAAGAGCATTTGAAGCTTTGACGTTTATTGAGGCAATAGGAGTGAATAGAAACGAGTATTATGCCAAGTACAAGTTACGTGATGAGGAAGCAAGGAATAAATATAGGCAAATTGCAAATCAGCCATTGGCTGAAAATGAGACTTACGTGATTGATATCATTAGAAATAATTTGCGGAATGGCCAGGGCATATAAGAAAACCTATTTGAAGGATGCCATGCGCAATCTTGCCGTGATGCTTGATTGCGGAGTGAATAAATACGACTTTTCATTGTCGGATTTCTATGACAAATTCTTGTCATGTGACGTGTCGAAACAGTTTGCCCAAGGGAATCCACGTTATTTGGTCGGACTTTCGGGGGCCGAGTTGGCAGATTTGGTTGTGCAGGCATCTGGGAATCCTATTTCAGAAAAAAACGATGGCAGCTTTCATGTCGGTTCTGAATATTGGGCTGGATGGGTTTTGGCATTTTACCAGTGGCATTCCAATCGTAGTTTCTCTTATTTGCAAAGAAAAGGCTTGGATATATCCAAGATTGTGAGTATGTATCATCCTATACATGAGGCAGACTTGATGAAATTCGTCGAGGTGGCTGATGAAATTGTCGATAAAAACTGATGAATCAAAAGAAACTGATGCTTCTTGGCGGCATCCGCTACCTGCTGCCAGTAATTAAAGCTGCCCACGAGCAAGGATGCTACGTTATTACAGCGGATTACTTGCCCGATAACGTCGCCCATAAGTATAGCGATGAGTATGTCAATGTAAGCATCATAGACAAGGAGGCGGTGCTGAAAGTGGCAAGAGAAAAGCAGATTGATGGCATCATGTCGTTTGGGGTAGATCCAGGGGTAGTGAGTGCAGCCTATGTGGCAGAACAGATGGGTTTGCCGTTCCAATGCTCATACGAATCCGCATGTATCTTGCAGGACAAGTCTAGATTCCGTCGCTTCCTTGCAGAAAACGGTTTCAATTGTCCGAAAGCAAAAGGATACGACGATATAGAAGCCGCGATCAAAAACGTTGACTATTTCAATTGGCCTGTTATTGTAAAACCCGTGGATTCGGCTGGAAGTAAGGGCGTAACAAAGGTTGAAAACAAAGAGAATCTTCGAAAGGCTATCGAATATGCCATTTCCGAGTCGCATAACGGACATTTCATCATCGAAGATTTTCTTGAGAAGGTAGGGTATTCATATGGTTCGGAGTCATTTGCTGTGGAGGGGAGATTGTTATATAATGGTTTTTATGATCAGTATTTTGACAAAGAAGCTATAAATCCATTTACGCCGGCTGCTGAATGTTGGCCATCCACAATGGATTTGTCACGTCAAAAAGAAATCAAGTCAGAGTTGCAGCGGCTTTTAGACCTATTAGGTGTGAGGTCGGGCATTTTCAATGTGGAGTGCCGTGTTTGTACGGATGGCAAGGCTTATTTGATGGAGGTGTCGCCTCGTGGCGGTGGCAATCGTTTGGCGGAATTATTGCAATACGCAGCCGATGTTGACCTTATCGAGGCCGAAGTAAACCAAGCGCTCGGTTTGCCCATCGAAGGAATACACGAGCCAAATTACAAGGGTTGTTTTACCATTCAGGTATTGCATGCCACCAAAAGTGGCATATTCAATAGTATAATAATTGATGAGGATTTCAAAAAACGGCATGTTGTAGAGGAAGAAGTGCGTGTCAGCAGGGGCGAAAAAGTCATGCCTTTTACTGGTGCGAACACTGCTATCGGAACATTATTTCTTAAAGCGAGTAATCGACGTGAGATGGATGAGATTTTGGAAAGGATAGATGAATTTGTGAACATAGTATTGGAATAATCAATGAAAGACGCAATTGGTGGTTATTTTGAATTGGAACTTCCCCAGCACAGAGGCTTCCTGCATGACGACGGTGTATTGCTTAACAGTGGTAGGAATGCCTTGGAATATGTGCTGAGGTCAAAGCCTGAGGCTCGGCATCTATGGATTCCATATTATACATGTGATGCCATTCTGGAACCCATCACTAAATTGGGCATTCCTTTCAATTTCTATCACATTGATGATCGGTTGGAATTGAAGGATGAACTGGCTCTGCGAGACGGTGATGCTCTTCTTTACACCAACTATTTCGGCATTAAGGATGCATACGTGAAGCAATTGGTTGAACAATATGGATCAAAACTGATTGTCGACAATTCCCAAGCATGGTTTGCCGAACCTATTAATGGAATAAGCACCGTCTATAGTCCCCGCAAATATGTGGGCATTCCTGATGGTGGCATCGCTTATTGCCCGAATGGATTGGACATCAACCAGTTTGAACAAGACCATTCTTTCGACCGATGTTCACACTTGTTGAAACGGATAGACATGGGTGCCTCGGAAGGTTATTCTGATTTCAAGGCGAATAGCCACAAACTTTATGACCAACCTATCCGAACAATGTCAGAACTGACCAAAACTATACTGTCGAGCATCAGTTTTGATGATGTGAAACGTAAACGGATAGTCAATTTTGTGGTGTTGCATGAGACTTTGCAGGTTTCAAACCAATATGCTATGCCTGACTTGTCGTCTTTTTCATGCCCGATGGTTTATCCCTATTTTTCGAATGATGCTTCACTTAAGCAGAGATTAATAGAAAACAAGATATTCGTGGCTACATACTGGCCGAATGTGAAAGAATGGTGTATACCAGATGATTTGGAATATTGGTTGGCAGAAAAGACGGTGTTCTTACCTATTGATCAGAGGTATGATAAGGAGGATTTAAATAGAATAATAAACACAATTTAAAACTTATGAAAATCGTAATTATTGGAGGCAAGGGGACTGCTATTGTCATTGCCGATCAAATTTATGATGCACATGTTCGTTTTGGCATGGATATAGAGGTGATTGGGTTGGCTCTTGATGACCACACTATGGGTAATGAAATATGTGGCTATCCTATCTTATGTGGTATAAAGGAAGTATATGAGAAGTTTAAGGATGATGAGGAAGTGAAGTTTATTTATTCACTTTACCGAAGCGACCAAATTAGGGAGCGCTGTAAAATCCTTTATGATCTTAATATACCAGCAGAGAAATGGTGTAACTTTATCCATCCTTCGGCGCTGGTAGCTCGCTCGGTTAAAATGGGGTATGGCAATGTTGTGTTGGCCAATTGTGTTATCAATAGTAATACACAAATAGGTAATTTCAACACCCTCAATTCTGGCACTTTGTTAGGTCACGACATTAAAGTAGGAAACAACAATTTCTTTGCAGCACAAGTAACAGTGGGAAGCCTTTTGGAGATTGGTGATATGAACTTTATTGGGCTTAATTCCGCAATCAAACAGGGCGTCCGTCTTGGAGAGGCTATACTTGTGGGTCAGGCCTCAAATGTTACTAAGAGTTACGACCATGATGAAACCATTTTTGGTAACCCTGCTATGAGTCATGGAGAGACAAAGAAAAAAGAAAATAAAAAATTCTAAATTCTATGAATCAATCAGTTTTAGGATTATATTTCGAAGAGTTTGAGATTGGCTCCGAGATAAAACATTCGCTCTCAAAGACGATTTTCGAGAGTGACAACAATTTTTTCAGTTTGATGACAATGAATCACCATCCCGTACACACCAATGTTGACTATGCTAGTCACAATCAACACGGGAAGCCGTTAGTTGTGGGTACGTTGGTTTTTTCTCTTGTTGTAGGTATGACAGTTCCTGACATTAGCGGGAAAGCCATCGCCAACCTTGGTTATGAGGATATAAGGCATTTGGCTCCAACCTTTATCGGCGACACATTATATGCCCGTACCCGCATTATCAGCAAACGTGAATCGCAGTCGAAGACCGATCGTGGAATCATCTATGTTGAAACTATCGGCTATAACCAGCGAGGCGAGGATGTGATATCTTTCCGTCGCAATGTTTTGGTAAAGAAAAAATATTAACTAAATATAAATCATAATGAAAGAAAATCTTTTAATGCGCAGTTTGATGTTCGTTCCTGCGCACAATCAGAAGTTGTTGGATAGCTCAGTTCGTCGTGATGCTGATGTACTCCTGTTGGATGTAGAGGATTCTGTTCCTATTTTTGACAAACAACTGGCGAGAGATAACATCAAGGCATTCGTTCAACGTGACGACCTTGAAGGAAAACTCATTTTTCCTCGTATCAACGACCGTGAGAGTGGCGAATTATTGAAAGACCTTACACAACTCACGATAGAGGGGGTACATGGTTTTATGTATCCGAAATCAACTTGTGGAGAAGACATTTATTTCGTTGGAAAACTATTGGAAACCATCGAATACGAAAAACATATTCCAATCGGTACTTTTAAGATTATTCCTCTGATTGAAACGGCTGGTGCCATTGTTAACATTAAAGATATTTGTATGGCAAATGAGCGTGTGGTGGCCGTTGCATTTGGTTGTGAGGATTATGTGACCGATCTCCGAGGGAAACACGATGATGAAGGAAATAGCATTTTCTTTGCTCGAAATATGATTGTCAATGCCGCTCGCTTTGCCGGAATCATTCCAATCGACACTGTCCACATCAAGGTTCATGACCTCGAAGATTTGGAGAAAGAGGTGAAATTGGGTAAGGAACTTGGTTTTGAGGGAATGTTGGTACTCAATCCGAAGGAACTCCCCATCGTCCACCAATATTACTCACCTTCGGAAGAAGAAGTGGCTTGGGCAACTGAGATGGTCGAATTGGCAGAGGAAGCCGTGCGAGAGGGTAATGGTGTTGCCGTCAAAGACAACAAGTTTATCGGCCCCCCGATGGTCAAAATGGCAAAGAACATCTTGGCAAAACACGATATGATTAGTTGGAAAACACCTCAAGAATAAGAAATGAAACCCCTCTCATTCGTTAGTGCAGATGAAGCCGTAAAGGTTGTTAAACCGCACGACCATATCCATATCAGTAGCGCAGGTCACGTTCCTCAAATCCTGATTGAGGCATTGTGCCGACGCGCGGACGCTAGCGAATTGGAGGACATTCATTTCCATCATTCATACACTGAGGGACCAGCGATGTATTCCCATCCGAAATACAAGGGAATATTCGTTGATCAGGCTTTTTTTATCGGTCCGACAGTGAGACCCAATGTCAACTTGGGAATTGCTGATTACATTCCCGTCCATCTGTCGGAAACTCAGAAACTTTATCGCGACGGAATAGTTCCGTGCGATGTGGCGATGGTTTCCGTTTCCACACCTGGCATGGGAGGATATGTCTCTTTAGGTGGCTCAGTGGACTGCTCAGTCGCCGCACTTGAGGTCGCCAAAATCAAGATAGCCGTAGTGAATCGCTATGTGCCGCACACCTATGGCGATGCATTGGTGCCGATTGACAGTTTTGACTATTTTGTAGAAGATAATAGGACGTTGCCCGAACATCGTTCGATGATTCCATCGGAGATTGAGGAAAAGATAGGCAGAAATTGTGCAGAACTGATTGAAGACGGATCTTGCCTGCAAATGGGCATTGGCGCATTGCCCGACGCCATCGCCTTTTTTCTTCGAGACAGACGCGATTTAGGAGTTCATACAGAAATGTTTTCAGCCGGTATCTTGGAATTGATGAAGATGGGTGTTGTAACTGGAGCAAACAAAAAAATTGATCGAGGAAAGTCAGTTGCCTCTTTTCTCCTAGGAATGAGAGATTTGTACGATTATGTCGATTTCAATCGTAGCATATTGATGATGGATATTGGCTATGTAAACGACCCGTATGTCATTTCTAAAAATCCGAAAGTAGTTGCTGTTAATTCAGCTGTTCAAGTGGATTTGACAGGACAGATTTCAGCCGATTCAGTCGGAACACGCATCATTAGCGGAACTGGTGGACAACTGGATTTTGTGAAAGGTGCAACTTTATCAGAAGGCGGGAAGTCTATCACGGCATTTCCTTCCAGAGCAAAAAATGGGCAAAGCAAGATAGTTCCTGTTCTTGATGAAGGTGCAGGAGTTGTCACCCCAAGAGCCGATGCCCATTGGGTGGTGACAGAATTTGGTGCCGTGGATTTAACAGGATTGGCATTACAGGAACGGGCAAAAAAACTGATTAGCATTGCCCATCCTAATGATAGGGAAATGCTTGAAAAAGCTGCGTATGAGAGATACTGTAAGTTAAGATAAGAAACTGGTGCATCAGGACAAGTTAAAACATAAAGCCGAATCGGGAATGGCCTGGACTTTTATCGAGAATTAATGAAATAGGCGTAAGAACATAATTGAGGATGGCGTTTTGTAACAAGGAAAATATAAATGGTAAAGCAATCATTAAAAGACAAGACTGTTGATCGGTGTCACTAGATTTGGCGTAGGCCTAAGTTGGGGTAGCGCAATTTTGTATTGCATAGAAAAAAGCCTTTTGTAAAAATAAGTTCTATAACTTAAAGTTAATAATATTTTATTAGACAGTAATACAGGTTGAAAAATAATAGCAGTTCCATAAAAGCAGGTGCCGTCATTTCTTATTTGTCGGTATTTTTGAATATCGCAATTACTTTTTTTTATACACCATGGATGATACGGCAAATAGGTGTTTCGGACTATGGTTTGTATAGTCTCGTAATCACCTTTTTGTCCTATTTTGTAATGGATTTCGGATTGTCTGGAACTGTGACAAGGTTTATAGCGAAATATCGGGCAGAAGGAGATGAACTTAAAGTATCAAACATGATAGGTCTCATAACAAAATGTTATTTGGTTATTGATGCTTTAATTTTCTTGGTTTTATTAATCGTCTTTTTCTTTATATCGAATATCTTTCAAGGATTAACCCCATTAGAGATTGAAAAATTAAAAATACTTTATGCTATTGCGGGTCTATTTAGTGTGCTGACATTTGTGTTGCAACCTGCAAAAGGAGCCTTAATGGCCTATGAGTTTTTTGTTGAAAGCAAATTATTAAGTATGCTTCACAAAGTCGGCACAGTTGTGTTGATCGTTATAGCATTAATCATGCATGGGGGGGTATATGTCTTAGTTTTAATTAACGGTGCAGTAGGATTAATCGTTTCTATATTAAGATATTTAATTCTTGTTAGGAAGGCCCATCTGAAAATTAATTGGAATTTTTTTGATGTCTTAGAAATGAAGAAGTTATTCTCATTTTCTTTCTGGGTTTTTCTGATTTCGATGGCACAGCGGTTTAGGCTATCTTTCATGCCATCTTTACTCGGCATCTTTTCCAATTCTACTCAAATATCAATTTTTGCACTTGGAATGTCTATTGAAGGGATGGTGTGGGTGCTTTCAACTGCTCTCAATGGATTGTTTTTGCCAAAGGTTTCACGATTGAGTCATCAAGGTAATACCATCGCCATCACAAACTTAATGATTAAGGTTGGACGTATTCAACTATTTATAATTTCACTCATTTTGACGGGGTTTGTTGTTGTCGGAAAACAATTTTTACATTTGTGGGTCGGTGACGATTTTCAATTGTCATATTATGTGTTGTTGTTGCTGACAGGTAGCAATTTTGTCACCCTAACACAACATGTAGCCTCAGATTTGGTTTATGCAGATAATAAAGTTCGTTATACTGCCTCTTTGACATTTATAGCTTCTGGTTTAGCTCTTTTTGGATCCGTTTTGTTAGCTCCTCGGTTTGGAGCAGTTGGTTGTGCGTTGTCATTTTTTGCAGCTATGATGTTAAATATTGTTCAACTGAATGTTTTTTATAAAAAGAAACTTCAAATAGAAGTAGGACGTTTTTTTAGAGAATGTCATTTTCGAATAGTTCCCGTTTTGGCCGTTCTCTGTGTCGTTTTTTTCTTTTTATCCACAAAAGTTAGATTGGAAAACTGGGGGGCATTGATATCTTTTACTATCATATACGCTTTATGCTATGCCATAATCTCTTATGTTTTTCTTTTCAACGATGAAGAAAAGTCCATTGTTCGACAAGTATGCCGAGTTAGAAAAAGGTGAGAAAAGATTTTTTTAATAACATAATTATATGCAGAAAATAAAATCTTATGCACCAGTAATCATTCCTACGCTGAATCGATATGTTCATTTTAAACGATGTCTTGAGTCGTTGGAAAATTGTACTGGAGCAGAATTTACAGACGTTTACGTAGGTTTGGATTATCCTCCATCAGAAAAATACGTGGAGGGTTGGACCTTGATTGACGATTATTTAGCAGAAAAAGAAAAGAATAATAAATTTAATAAACTGATAGTGTTCAGACGAGACCACAATTGTGGAGTTGGAAAAGAAGGTAGTAATGGCCGTTTGCTGCTTACAGAAGTTCAATCATTATATGACAGATGCATTTTTTCGGAAGATGACAACGAATTTTCTCCAAATTTTCTTGAATATATGAATAAGGCATTGGAAATGTATAAGGATATCCCACATGTTATTAAAATTTCAGCCTATACTCCAACCATTTTTGGACAATTAACAGATAAAACGACTTTTTTGGGAATTGATACGCCTGCTTATGGGCTTGGTTCATGGTTCAAAAAGGAAAAAGAGATAAAAACTTTTGATTATGTAGAGATAGAGAAAGAACTCAAATCTTCTTTGAAGGCTATGTGGCATTTGTTTTGGTGTTACCCTGCATTGGTTTATATGGCAGTACACATGGTGAAATCTAAAAAAAATTATGGAGACATAAAATATAGTATGCATAATTTACTGTATGGTACATTTACTCTCCAACCTACACAATCTTTGGTTCGAAACTGGGGTGCAGACGGGTCAGGATTACATAGTGGCGTAGTAAAAGGACTTGACAAAGAAATAATTCAAACAGACACTCATTTTAATCTATATGAGATACCATATGAGTACCCAGAACAATTGCTGAAAAGATTACGGTACAGAAATATGCCATCGAATGTTTTCAAATACTCGGTCTTTTGGCTTTATAAATTTTTATATGTGATGTGGTTTTATTTCTCAAAATGAGAGATTCTGCAAACAAAACTAATACAAAAAGGGTTTTAGGGAATTTGTCTGACTTTGATTGAGAAAGCACATTCCTCATCAAATAGAAACACATTCTGACATATAGGCAGTTTAAACTTTAATTAAATGATAAAAAAGAATATTCATATTGTTATCGTTTTATTATGCATATTTGCAAATTTTTGGGCATCTTTTTTTCTTTCATCAATTGGATGGCAGGAGATGGATCGTTTCATCGTTTCCCCTAATAAATATTTCTCGGAAACGGTAATTGAACTCGAAAGAATATCAATTGCGCTAATGGTCATTTCTATATTATTTATTATCAGGAATAATAAAAACAACGACCAATATTCGAGGAATATAAAGAAATATGTTTGTAAAAATGTCGGATTAGCAGAATTCGTTTTTTGGGGGTTGATAGTGATGCATATAATGGGAATCAGTTTCGATAACTCGTTACGTGGAGTTGGACAATTTGAGTTAAGTAAACGCGGTGGAATGACTATTTTCTTTTCTCAAATAGTCCATGCGTTATCACTGCCATTTATCTTATTCTTGCTGTACATGAAACCTTTCAAACGAAAGAATACATTATATCTCATAATTCTCCTTGCTGTATATGTGCTTGATGGCGTTTCTGGAGGTGGACGCAGGGCTTTGTCATATATGGTAATTTCGTTGTCTATATTTTTTTGTACATTTAAGCCCCAAGAAGTAAAAATGTATAAGAGTATCCCAATCCTAATTCTTTTTGTTTTTCTTTATGGTTTAAGTCTTAATCTTCGGAGGATGGGAGGAGATGTAGAAGATATCCAGCAAAATTCTATTGAAGCAACTCAGATTGAGGTTAATAGCCAATCAAACGGAATGGAAAACACCCTGCAAAATTCTATTAGTGCATTTCTAAAAACGAATTCAGATCCATCTTTTTTATGGGGAGTAAAGGAGTATAAAGAATTGGGAATAACAATGCAACCAATTGACTTTTTATACCATTTTACATCCATTTTTTTGCCTTCTTCATTATATGTCATGCTGATGGGGAAAATTTCCTATACTCGTTCAGTTTTTTTATTTGACTATTGGTTTAATGACAATCCTAACCAAGGATATGATTTTATGGTATTGGCAGATTTCTATTGGTGTTTTGGTAAGATTGGATATTTTTTATATGTCTTAGTTTTTGCATTTATTCTTTGGTATTATCAACGAAATATTAGATCTGGAACATTTTGGAGATCAATGTCTGCCATACTTATTATACTTTATTTTTGTCAGCAACGTAATGATTTTGGGGCAGTATTAAAACCTTTTGTTTATGAAACCTTAATCTTAATCCTGATACAGTGGTTTTTTATTCGAAAAGAAACGTTTAATAATGTAATACATTTAGATAAATAATGACTTTTCTTATTAATTGTTCTAACATTAAGAGTGGTGGTGGACTGCAGGTCTCGAATTCTATTTGTAGTCAACTGAATCGTTTTTCACAACACAAATTTTGTGTGGTCCTTTCAAATAGTCTCAATAAAACAAAAGAAGTAATTCTAGAGTACGAGAATGTGGAAGTATTTACATATGATATTCGCAATAACATAAGTACGATACTACTTGGTAGAGATCCGTTCTTGGACAGTTTGGTAAAGGAAAAGAGAGTAAATGCAGTGCTGACAGTTTTTGGCCCGTCTCGGTGGATTCCAAAATGTAAACATATTTGTGGGTTCGCGAGGGCCCAATTGTTGTTAATAGATTCTCCTTATTTCAAAGAATTATCTTGGAAAGAACTACTAAAAAATAAAGTTTTGACATGGGCTTTTAAACGAAGTTCAAGGTTTTTTTACACAGAAAATCCTTATATCTCAGAAAAACTTCAACATTTATTGGGAAATGTAAAAGTCTATACAGTGACAAACTATTACAATCAGGTATATGACCATCCCGATATGTGGAAGAAATCAATCGATTTACCAGCATTTTCTGGAACTACAATTTTAACCATAACGTCTAATGGAGTGTGGAAAAATATGAAAATAACAGCAGAAATTGCCAGGTATTTAAAAAATCATTATCCTTCATTCCGTTTCCGTTTCGTGACGACCTTAACGAGTGAAGAAGCGTGGTTTGTCGATGGAGATATCAGTGAACATTTCTGTTTGTTGGGCAGGGTGGACGTTTCGGAATGCCCCAATTTGTATAAGCAGGCAGACGTGATGTTTATGCCATCTTTATTAGAGTGTTTTACTGCGACATATCCCGAAGCAATGCGCATGGAGATACCAATAGTTACTACGGATTTAGAATTTGCCCACAGTTTATGTAATGGTTCCGCTTGTTACTATGATGCCATAAATGCTGAGGCTGCAGCAGAGGCTATTTATCGTGTGGCAACAGATAAGAACTTTGCAAGCCAGTTGGTCAAGGCTGGGAAAAAGCAGCTTATCACGTTTGACAACTACAAGCAGCGCGCGGAAAAGCTGATTGGAATTTTGGAAAACATTTCATAAATAATGAACATCATTTTCCTCACCATGTCCAATATCCAAGGGTTGGGCAATCATGGAATCTATTCTGATTTGATTCGGAAGTTCCGCGATGAAGGTCATCAGGTGACGATTGTGACACCGCATGAACGTCGTTCGGGAGAGCACACGAGTCTTAAAGAAGTGGATGGTGTCCAAATTCTTGGTGTGCGTACGCTCAACCTGCAGAAAACCAATGCCATCGAGAAAGGAATTGGACAGGTGATGGTGGAGAGGCTATATAAAAAGGCCATCAAAAAACATTTGGGAAGTCTCGAAGCAGATTTGATTCTGTACTCCACGCCACCCATCACGTTCCCCAAAGTGATACAATATCTGAAGAAATCCAATCCACAAGCCAAAACATATTTGTTGCTGAAGGATATTTTTCCACAAAATGCCGTGGATTTGGGAATGATGAGCAAATCGGGTCTGAAGGGTGTGTTGTATCGCTTTTTCCGAAAGAAAGAAAAGAGGCTCTATGCTCTATCCGACCATATTGGTTGTATGAGTCCTGCCAATGTGCAGTATGTTTTGAGGCATAATACAGAAATCGCTCCCGATAAGGTGGAAGTGGCACCAAACTCATACGAGGTTCAAAAAACGACATTTCTGACGGAAGAACAGCGCAGATTGATTCGGCAGAAGTACGATCTGCCGACAGAAAAGCCCATTCTTATTTATGGCGGCAACTTGGGCAAGCCGCAGGGCATTCCTTTCTTGATAAAATGTTTGGATGCCAACGCTGGCCGAGAGGATTGCCATTTTGTGGTAGTGGGCAATGGCACGGAATACGGCAAATTGGAAGCGTGGTTCAGTTCCAAACGCCCCCAAAGTGTATCGGTTTTCCAACGACTGCCCAAGGAAGACTATGACCGATTGGTTCGTGCCTGCGATGTCGGGTTGATATTCTTGGACTATCGTTTCACGATCCCCAACTATCCTTCTCGCCTGTTGCCTTATCTGATGGAGAAGAAGCCCATCATTGCCGCCACAGACCCGAATTGCGACACGGGCAGTATTGCCGAGCAAAACGGCTACGGTTTTTGGTGTCCGAGCAACGACGTGGAGGCTTTTACGCAATGTGTGGATAAGATTTTGAAGTTGGATTTGGCTCTAATGGGAGAAAAGGGCTATCAATTCTTTTTGGACAATTACACGATTACGCATACCTACAATGCTATTATGAAGCATTTTTGAATGATGTACAAACACTTTTTCAAACGCATTTTAGACATTATCATTTCCTTCTTGGCACTTCTTGTGTTGAGTCCATTTCTTATTGTCGTCATCGTATGGCTGCATTTTGCCAATAAAGGTACAGGCGTGTTCTTTTTGCAAGAGCGCCCGGGTAAGGACGAGAAAATCTTCAAGATAGTTAAATTCAAGACTATGACGGACGAGCGGGATGCGGAAGGAAATTTGCTTCCAGACAGAGAACGTATCACGCCGATAGGAAGGGTGATTCGTAAACTGTCCATAGACGAGTTGCCGCAGCTGATCAATGTGCTGAAAGGCGATATGGCGCTGATAGGACCACGACCGCTATTGCCGGAATATCTGCCTTTTTATACCGAAAAAGAACGGCTGCGTCATACTGTGTGCCCGGGAATAACGGGGTGGGCTCAATGCCACGGACGTAACAATCTGAGTTGGGATGATAAATTGGCGTTGGATGTCTATTATATAGAGAACGTATCGATGCTGATGGATATAAAGGTGATGTTTCAAACCATCAAGAATGTGTTGGGTGGTAAAGATGTCAACGTCGTACCAAGTTTGAAAGGTGGCAAATTAAGTGACGAACGTAAGAACAAAACGGTGTAAAAATGGAAATCAGAAAATTGGCATTTGCAGATTTACAGCAGCGTATAGAATGGATGAATAATCCTTTAGTATATTCTACTATGCACTTCGATATACCCGTTAAAATGGACAAAACCATTGAGTGGTATAATAGGAATAAGCAACGTGATGACAGAGTTGATTTCTCCTTTTATGATTCCAAGAATGAGATTGTAGCGTTTGGTGGGATAACTTCCATCAATAAAGATGTGCGCAAGGGAGAAACGTATATTTTTGCCAACCCTAATGTGCAACATAAAGGAATCGGAACAGAGGCAATGATAATGCTTTGTAAGTACGGTTTTGAGATTTTGGGACTAAATAAGCTATATGCGTTTACCAACGAAGATAATGAGGCCAGTATTCATCTTCACTTAAAGATAGGATTTGAAATTGAAGGCCGTCTTAGACAGGAATATAGGGATTCAAAAGGAATTCTAAAAGATAGAATATATTTGGGCTACTTGAAAGAGCATTATAAATGATGTCTTTATGAATAATAGGTCGTGGTTATATTCGGAGAGTATCTCTATAGATGGGCAGAGGATGGCTGTTGTCAGGGATGACCTTTATCCCTTTATTGGTGGAGGTGGCAAAGCTCGCAAAGCGGTCTATTATGAGCATATGCTTCGCGAGCAGGGTTACGATGCCGTTGTGACCTGTGGAGGCATACAAAGTAATCACAACAGAGCGATTGCATTGATGTGCGCCAAGAACGGCTGGAAGTGCCATCTTTGTATACAGGGTACGGAAGAACGTTTCTTGGCCGAAAAAGGAAATGCACTGCTTGACCGGCTGAGTGGAGCAGAATGTGAACTTATAAAGCCCGAGGATACCGCTGCCGCAATGGACAAAGCAATGGCAAGATTGTCTGCAGAGGGCTATAAACCATATTATTGTCACGGAGGCGGTCACGACTTGCCGGGTGGGATAGCATTCGTTGAGGCGATAGAAGAATTGGCAAAACAAATAGAAAAACCAGATTATATCTTTCTCGCTTCGGGCACTGGTTCTACCCAAGCTGGCATTGTAGTCGGACTTGACCGTGTAGGTTGGGGTGACGTGAAGTGTATTGGTGTTTCTGTGGCTCGTCAGTATGAGCAAGGACGGCACGTCATTGCTGACTTTGCTAATACGTTAGCGGAGCACTACGAAATGTCAAAAAGATATGATGGCAGCATCTTGTTCAATACAGATTACTTATGTGGCGGATATGAGCTGTTTACTCCAGAAATGGATGCATACCTGAAGGATGCAATGAAAGAAACCGGATTGATGTTCGATACGACCTATTCAGGGAAAGCTTTTTATGGGATGATGGATTACATCAAAAAACATAATCTGCAAGATAAGAAAATAGTATTCTGGCATACAGGCGGAATAATGAATATAATGAAATAATCAATGAATATCCTTTTTACGTGTGCAGGGCGCAGAACGTACCTGCTGAAGTATTTTAGGGAAAATATGTCGGAAGACGACAAGATAATTGCCACCGACATGCAGTTGAGCGCACCGGCTTTGCAGGTTGCGGATGTAAAGCTCCAAGTACCGGCAGTTTACGCCAGCGATTATGTAAATATCACTCTTGACATTTGTCGAAAATACCAGGTGGACGCACTCATCAGCCTCAACGACCTAGAATTGCCGATTTTAGCTGATAACAAGCTTAAGTTTGAAGCACTTGGAGTAAAGGTTATAGTATCTGACCCGAATGTCATCGATATTTGCTTTGACAAATATAAAACTGCTCAATGGATAGAATCCATTGGTTTGAAATCTCCAAAGACATACGTGTATTTGCTGGATGCTAAGGCGGCAATAGCAAAGGGAGAAATTGCCTTCCCGCTCTTTATGAAACCCCGATGGGGCAGTGGTTCCATCGGGCTTGAAACCGTTGACGACATGGAAGAATTGGAAACCTACTATCATCTTTTGATGAAGAAAATCAAGAAGACCATTCTTGCCACGGCATCTGTCGGAGATGATTATATTATGATTCAAGAGAAATTGACGGGTGACGAATACGGTATAGATGTCATGAACGACCTAAATGGAAAGCATGTGGGGGTGTCTGTGAAGAAAAAGCTCGCCATGCGAGCTGGTGAGACAGATAAAGCCATCACGGTTGATTTGCCAGAAATAAGAGAGATTGGAAAAATAGTGGGAGAAAACCTCCACCACATTGGCAACCTTGATATGGATGTCATGCAACGCGCCAATGGTGATTACTGCGTTCTGGAGCTGAACCCCCGTTTTGGAGGTGGTTTCCCATTCAGTTACGAGGCAGGGGTGAACCTCCCAAAAGTAATTATTGAATGGATAAAAGGTAATGATGCTGACGTTACCTTATTACAACCTAAATATGGAAGAATGTTTGCTAAGAACGATTACTTGATGGAGATAAAGAATCATGAAGAATAAACGCATTTACCTCTGCCTCGCCCAGATTGAAAATCGTAGATTTTATTTGCTTTATGATAAATGTTTTATAGCAAATATATTTCTTTGCAGTGGAATAGAAGAAAATGATAACCGTCCAAGATTTGTATAATATCGTTGGGAACAGGATTGCCAATGAAACCGGGAAAGCAATTATTCGCAACAACTTTCCTCCTCAGATAGCGGAGCAGATGTGCAATGTCATTGACGGACAAGAAAGGGCGGAGCACTTTCAGCGGCTTCTGAGGGAATACAACGAATGGCTGGCACAACAACAGCGGCAGCAGGTGGCGATACAGGAGTTTTTGAGGGGGTATTATAAGTGAAGATCATATGGTTATGAAGGCTCGGCGTTAGGGAGCGTGGTGCTCTGCCAGAAGGAAGGTCTCTATGGTGCGGACACCGAGAAGGGGGGCTTACGGTTAAGGGCTCAAGGTTAATGGTTCAACCTGAGCTTTATTAGAGCTGAACATAAGAAAGAAATAGATTCGATTTTAATACTTGAATAATAATGTCGTATTTCTCTGATGTATATATTGATTTAGTGTGGGAAAAAGCTCGCACAATTGAAGGCTATGACTTAACAAAATGGAGGCAAGATTTTGCGGGAGCATGGATCCAGAAGGACCAATATGGAATACAGTCGCCATTAGGATGGGAAATAGACCACATGGTTCCTCGTTCGCATGGTGGTGGCGACGACTTTGCCAATCTTTTTCCGCTGCATTGGAGAAATAATGAGGCAAAGGGAGATAAAACTCCTATTTTCGATACTGCTATCAGTTCTGAGGGTAATAAAAACATTGAAAGGAAGCAAACATGGACAATCCCCAGCAATCTCCAAAGCAAATAGATTCTGCAGAAGTGGCTAAAGAGAAAGCCAAACAAACGGCAAAGTCTGTTGGCGTCAGTTTTTGGAGGGCTTTTAAGTGGTGTGCTGTATTCTCTGCTTGTGCGTGTATTATTTTCTTCTGGCAGCAATGGAAATCACTTGGATTCTTGTATCCGATTGATTACAACCTCTTCGGAACATTAGGCGATTTCATCGGGGGTATTCTGGGTACAATCATAGCATTCTATTCTGTATACCTCTTGGTAAGGACTTTCCAAAACCAGATTGAGACGAATGTCAGCGTTACTAATACAAACGAAAGCGTGATAGACGCTAACAAAAGTGTAATTGAGACTAACGAAAAACTGGTAAGGCAGTCGGAACTCCAAATTTTTGACAGCCGTTTCAATACCTTGTTGAATTTATATCACAAAGCCATTGATTCGTACCGTAGTGAGGATGATAAACTGAAAGGTAGGGCCTGCTTTGAAAAATATGCAACAGATTTCAAAGAATGCGGATTTAGTAATCATACTGAGTATAAGAGAAGGTCGATAGGTGCGGTATCTGAATATTTAGCCTTATACGCAAAATATAGGGTTGAGTTATCTGTACATTTCCGAATGCTATATTTGTTAAGCCGTTTGACTGCTGAAGAGAAAATGAAGGAGAGTTACAGAGTGACTTATGCGAAAAGTATTAGAGGACAATTGAGTGAAGGTGAATTACTGCTTTTGAGATACAATTGCTTGTCACCATACGGTAGTAAGATGTGCCAGTATGTGAACCAGTTCAATTTATTGAAACACCTCCCGATTATGAGTTTATTGGAGTTCAGTTACTGGAGAGAGATGATAGACGACCAAGACAAAGTAGGTTCTTTGGACCAATTGGCGTTGTTGTTTAAGCAACTGATGACAAAGATGCTGGACATAGAGGGCGCGAATAGAAAAGAAATAGAAATATCATCAAGGTATAATATTGGTATTAAGGTTAGCGAGAACCATGATGAAATTGAAGTGCGGCTCAAGAAATCAAAGAAAAAGATAAAGGGAGGAGCCATCAAACGACCAGTCGCAGAAGGAGCATTTGATACAATAAACGAAGGTGAATTGGCTACCTTTATGAAGGAAGTGATGATAGAGATATTTGTGTATTCAAACTTCTTCCAATTCAACGGGGAATGTCATGATGTAGTAAGTTCTGATGTTGAGCATGATAGTGCTGACCGGATGTCGATTCTCACTAAAGTGGCAAGACCTGGCATAGCCTTGGCCTTGGCACAAAGGCAGGTGATGCCGTCAAGGTCGTAGTGGGGCCGGCTTTCGGATACTTTGAAATTGCGAGACTGTTAATCGTGGTAGAAATCAGATGAGACTTTTTATTATAGGAAACACGCATGATGACAAGGGGACGCAGCTGGAAGAACTGACTGCTGCCATCTTGAAGGAATGTGGATATGAGTTTATCAGGCGTAATTCGATTGAGGCTGGTGGTAATGAGATAGACGTAAAGGCTAAACGTACGTATGAGTTGGCTAGCATTCAGAAGGAAATACCTGTGGTATGCGAATGTAAGGCGAAGAATGACCCGATATCAATTACCGACTGGCTGAAGTTTGTGGGCAAGGTAAGTATTGATCGCATGAGTAATGCCCAGACAGAGGGCATAATGATTGCATTAAGCGGTGCATACGGGACGGTGTATGACAGCTACGAGGCGCTGCCGGATAAAAGTTATCTCCACCTTATAGCTCATGACCAATTGATAAAACTTATATGCCGCCATTTTAAACTGAAGGATGCAGAGTCGATTCGCGACTATTTCAGGAATAAAACAACAAAACCCATAGAACATGTGGATTTGTTGTACTATGAAAAGCAGGTATGGTGGGTGGTGAGTTTTGTGCATGAGGAGTTTACGGTTGTAAATGATAATCTTGATACTGTTGAGGAAAAATATCTGGATGATTTCCTTGATAGGCTGGCCAAATATACTGTGTTCAAAAAGGCGAACTATGTGGATGTACAAAAGGAAGAGGCGGCCAAACTGATGGAGGGGCTTGTAAAAAAGAGCGTGGTTTATCTCCTGATGGGGAAAGGTGGAATGGCACTAGCTGATGTATTAGAAGAAACCCGAAAATTTGACTATTTGAAGGATATAGGTAAGGAAGAGATAGAAAAGCTGATAGAAGAGTGTGAATATATAAAAAAGGACGGCGATAAGATAGAACTAAAGAATGCACATGAGATAGATATTGTTGGGTTCTACCAGTGGTATGATAGCGCACCTATGATTATTGACGGAATAGCAACGGAGTATTATGTGAAAAACATAAACGATGAACTTTTGGACGCTATCGTTAGGATTCAAGAGAACCTGGAAATTCCAGAAGATAAATGGGATGATTGCTTGTATATCATGACGCTTTCACCTGGAGCCTTGATGTATGCATTGAAACCTGATGAAGTTGTTACAAATTCTCGCAAGATGGGTGGCGGTGCCATACCGACGGTGAGCAAGTTTCATGTTTCGTATTTTATGAATCAGTTGGCCTTATGTCTGTTGAAAGACTTACAGGATCCTCGGTTCTCTACTTTCTATTGCAGGAAGTTCTGTCTGAACGACTATTCGATAGAGACTGAGATGTCGCTGAGGTTTGTCGAAAAGAGTTTTAACAAGAAGATAAGCTATAACAGCTACGTTAGTTTTTTGAATGCGAATGGTCAGACCGTCCCTCTGCTGCTGTTTGAGAAGCCCGAGGATGGTAAGGGTGAAAACGATATTGCAGAAAGGGAACAGTGCTAACCTTAATCATATAAAGTTTAGAGTCACTTTTGGTTCATGGTTCAGGGGGCATGGTTCGTGGTGAAGGGTCCATGGTTATGTCAACCGTGCATCGTTAATCGCTAACCGTTAACCGGAAGTGGAATGCTTACAGTCTGAGAAATATGCAAGATATGATAGCAGAATCGCAGAATACTGAATATAAAGAATCTTGGCGGGACGAGTATCTGAAATGGATATGTGGGTTTGCCAACGCGCAGGGCGGTCGCATCTACATCGGTATGGATGATGACCGCCAGGTGGTTGGCGTGGAGGACTCAAAACGGCTGATGGAGGACATCCCGAACAAGGTGAGGGATGTGCTGGGCATCATCGTGGATGTGAACTTGCTGGAAGAAGATCGGAAGGAGTACATTGAGATTGTGGTGCCTGCGTACAGCAATCCAATAAACTATAAAGGACAGTACCACTATAGGAGCGGCAGCACGAAACAAGAACTGAAGGGTGCTGCACTGAACAGATTCTTGCTGGAGCGCGGTGGCATCCATTGGGATGAGTATGTGGTACCCAAGGTGACGGTGGCAGACCTGTCGGAAGAGGCTTTCAAGCGTTTCAGCAGGGAGGCGGCAGAGAGCGGCCGTGTGGACAAGGAAGTGTTGGAGGACAGCAATGAGGTGCTGATGGAAAATCTGCTGCTGAAGGATGAGACAGGGCAGCTGAAGCGCTCAGCGGTGATGCTGTTTCATCCGCAGCCGGAGAGGTTTGTACCTGGGGCGTATGTGAAGTTGGGCTTCTTTGCGGGTGAGGATGATGAACTGGTGTTCCAAGACGAGGTTCACGGACCGTTGATGCTTCAGGTGGATGAGGTAATCAGGCTGCTGGAGGAACGTTATCTGGTGCGTGCCATCTCGTATGAGAAGCACCATAGGCGGGAGAGGATAGAGTATCCGGAGGACTCGCTGCGTGAGAGTGTGTTGAACGCCATCACGAACAAGGATTATACTTCGGGTTATCCTATACAGATAAGTGTTTATCCCGACCATCTGTCGGTATGGAACTACGGACAGTTGCCGGAAGGTTGGACGGTAGGAAGGTTGTTTGTGAAACATCCGTCGATGCCGCTGAACCGTTCGCTGGCGAATGTGTTTTTCCGTTCGGGAGATATTGAGTCGTGGGGCAGAGGTTACCGAAGGATTGTTCGTGGTAACGAGGCTGCCGGTCTGTTGCCGCCTATCGTGGAGACTGAGGATGGCCTGAGGGTGACGCATTATGTGGACGTGACGGCTCAGGTGAGAGCGATGGGTGCTGACGAAAGGGCAATCCCTATATTGGGGCATGTGCTGAAGAATCATCGGGTGACGAATGGTGAGGTGCAGAAGATGCTTGGGGTGAGCAAACCCACCGCTACACGAATATTACAGAGACTGGATGTTGTGTTAGAGTTGGTCGGTCATGGCGTTGGCTCCTATTACAGAATACGGAACTATTAAATGGCTCACTAATGGCTCATAATTGCATCACTAATGGTTAATGGTTCATGATTAAAGGTTAATGGTTGGCGGTGTAAGGTGTTGGTGTTCAAGTAAGAAGTGTGATATTGTGGATTGATGGTGAATTGCATCACTAATGGCTCAGGAGTTATGGTTCAGGGTTTATGGTTCAAGTCTAAGTCACACAGACAGCACAGATAACACAGAAAGGACAATTACAGTTCAAGGTTCATGGTGAAGGGTTAGGGGGCATGGTTATGAATAAAAGTACATTGAAAGAAAAGATAAAGGAGTTATGGAACAGGAGGCAAAGTCTTGTTCTATGGACTATGGATGCATTACACCTCTATATGTTTATCGCTGTTGGGGTGGTAGAGTGGCGTTGGGGGAGATTGAGAGTGCGATGAAAAGATAAAAATGTGATCTAATGGCAAACAAGCACAGAACTGATGTGGAATATGATATGACAGCAGAGTACCCTGAATACAATATTGCGGGTTACTACAAGGCCGTATCATTTCATCTTCGCCATCCTGAAAAATGAAAAGGAATATGTACCGTACCATCAAACGGGTAAATGACATACGGATTATGGGACAACTTCACAGAACGACTCCTCGTCATAATTGATGCGCTTTCTGGCTTCATCTCAGAATAGATTGTTGCGTTCTAACCTAATCTTCTGAAGAAGTAAATTGATGGGCGGATACGTCCGTGCTATCTCATAGAAGTTTGTCTGATAGGTCCTGTTGTCGATAGTCAATCGTTACTCAGCGTCCACTCGTCGGGCTGATGGCTACGGCTTCTTCAAAAGTCATCGTACTGATGGACTTCACGCTAAGTAATTCATAATAAACAGTTAATAAACAATAAATATTCTCCAATTATTTGGAAAGCAACATAGAAGATTATGTCAGAAAGAAAACGCATCTACCTCTGCCTCGCCCACATGAGCGAAGCGGGACTTGAACAGAAGTATATCCAAGAGGCTTTCGACACCAATTGGGTGGTGCCGCTGGGGCCGAATGTGAATGGGTTTGAGAAAGACCTTGAAGAGTTTGTCGGTGAGAACAAGCGTGTTGTGGCTTTAAGTGCCGGAACCGCTGCCGTGCATTTGGCTTTGATCGCCTGCGGCGTGCAGCCTGGCGATGAGGTCATCGTGCAGAGTTTCACTTTCTGCGCGTCGTCGCACCCGATTACTTATCTCGGTGCGACACCCGTCTTCATCGACAGCGAGAAGGACTCGTGGAACATCGATCCAGACTTGATGGAAGCGGCCATCAAAGACCGAATCGCCAAGACAGGCAAGAAACCTAAAGCCATTGTGCCGGTCGCGCTTTATGGTATGCCTTACGACATCGACCGCATCATGGAAATCGCCAACCGCTACGACATCCCCGTCATCGAGGATGCCGCCGAGGGTTTTGGCAGCCGCTGGAAAGGGCAGGTGCTGGGCACATTCGGAAAATACGGCGTGTTGTCGTTCAACGGCAACAAGATGATCACCACCTCGGGTGGCGGCGCGCTGATTACGCCCGACGAGGACGCTTGGCGCGAGATCATGATGTACGCCACACAGTACCGCGAGAGTTATCCTTACTACCAGCACGAGAAAATCGGCTTCAACTACCGAATGTCGAACATCTGCGCGGGCATCGGGCGCGGCCAGATGACGGTCGCCAACGACCACATCAACCACCACAAGCACGTTTTTGAACTTTATAAGGAATTGCTGAAAGACGTAAAAGGCATTGAGGTTCACGGCAACCCCGATGAGCGTTACGACAGCAACTTCTGGCTGAATACTATCACCATCGATGAAAACGTGAAGGTGAAAGGCCAGGAAAATGCCTACAAGACCGTGGTTCAAGGCGCAGTGGGCGGTGCGGCAGGCATCATCCATATGGCGGAATCCGCCACCACTGACTGCCAACCCAACGACAACGTTGAAGCCATGCGCGTCTATCTCGACGAGCGCGGCATCGAGGCGCGTCCGTTGTGGAAGCCCATGCACAAGCAGCCCGTTTACAAGGATGCTCCGGCATACGTTAATGGCGTTTCGGAGGAACTTTTCAAAATCGGAATGTGCCTGCCGAGCGGACCATACGTTTCGGACGAGGATGTGAAATACATCGTGGAAAAAATAAAAGAAGCAATCAATTAACATAAAAAACAAATGAGTATTTTTAAGGATAAAGTCCTCATGATTACAGGAGGCACAGGGTCATTCGGAAATGCAGTTTTGCGTCGTTTCCTGACTTCTGACATTGGCGAAATCCGTATTTTCAGCCGTGATGAGAAGAAACAGGACGATATGCGCCATGAATACCAGAGTCGTTTCCCGGAAGTGGCGCACAAAATCAAGTTTTACATTGGTGACGTGCGGTCGTTGGAGAGTGTTCGTGCTGCGATGCCTGGCGTGGACTATATTTTTCATGCTGCGGCATTAAAGCAAGTGCCATCGTGCGAATTCTTCCCGATGGAAGCAGTTCGCACAAATGTGATTGGCACGGACAATGTACTGACGGCAGCCATCGAACAAGAGGTGAAGAGCGTGATTTGTCTTTCGACAGACAAGGCCGCCTACCCCGTGAATGCGATGGGCATCACAAAGGCCATCGAAGAAAAAGTTGCTGTGGCAAAGGCTCGTCAGTGCGATCCGAAGAAGACAAAAATCTGCTGCACTCGTTACGGAAACGTGATGTGTTCGCGTGGTTCGGTGATTCCCCTGTGGATTGAGCAGATTCGAAATGGTCAGCCCGTCACGCTGACCGAGCCGACAATGACGCGTTTCATTATGTCGCTCGATGAGGCTGTCGATTTGGTGCTTTTCGCCTTTGAACACGGCGAGAGTGGCGATATTTTGGTGCAGAAAGCCCCTGCTTGCACGATTCAGACGCAGGCTGAGGCCGTCTGCGAATTGTTTGGTGGTCGTCGGGAAGACATCAAAGTCATCGGCATCCGCCACGGCGAAAAAATGTATGAAACGCTGCTGACCAACGAAGAATGTGCCAAGGCTGTGGATTTGGGCGATTTCTACCGCGTTCCTGCTGACAATCGCTCGCTGAACTACGACAAATTCTTCACGGAAGGCAATCATGAGCGTTCTAAATTGTCGGAATTCAATTCCAACAATACCCGTCGGCTGAATTTGGAAGAGACAAAGGCGAAAATCGCTTCGTTAGAGTATATCCAAGAAGAATTGAAGAAACAATGAACGTTTTAGTAACTGGCGCGAAGGGTTTTGTCGGAAAGAACCTTAGTGCTTCGCTCAAAAATCTTCGCGACGGAAAAGATAAGACACGTCCGAACTTGACGATTGGTGAGATTTTTGAATTTGACATCGATACGCCAGCGGAACTTCTCGATGATTTTTGTGCCAAGGCCGATTTCGTATTCAATCTGGCAGGTGTGAATCGTCCGAAAGAACAAGAAGAATTCATGTCGGGGAATTTCGGTTTTGCATCGACTTTGCTCGATATGCTGAAAAAGCATAGGAACGCTTGTCCTGTGATGCTTTCGTCATCGCAACAGGCCTCGCTCACCGGACGGTTTGGAAACAGCGAGTATGGTCGTTCAAAAAAGGCTGGCGAAGACCTTTTCCTGCAATATCAAGAAGAAACGGGTGCGAAGGTTCTCGTCTATCGTTTCCCGAATCTTTTCGGAAAATGGTGTCGCCCGAACTACAATTCGGCAGTTGCCACGTTTTGCCATAACATTGCCCACGACCTGCCGATTCAGGTGAACGACCCCAGTGTCGAATTGGAATTGTTGTATATCGACGACCTCGTTGCCGAGATGCTGGATGCCTTGGAAGGGGGCGAACATCGCTGTGAATTTGAAGGTTTGGACGTTCTTCCCACTGCCGACGGCAAATATTGCTATTGTGAAACGACCCACAAGGTGACGTTGGGCGAGATTGTCGATTGGCTGAATGAATTTTCAAAGATTTCCTCGACATTGATGATTCCTGAGATTCCAAAGAATAGTTTTGCAAAGAAGTTGCTCAGCACCTATCTCAGTTATCTGCCCAAGGAAAAAGCCATTTTCGACCTGAAAATGAACCAAGACGACCGCGGCTCGTTCACCGAACTGGTGCATACGCTGAAATGCGGTCAGGTGAGCATCAACATTTCGAAGCCGGGAATTACGAAAGGACAGCATTGGCACCACACGAAATGGGAGCAATTCATCGTGGTTTCGGGACATGGGCTCATCCAACTCCGTAAGGAAGGAACCGACGAAGTCTTGAATTACGAGGTGAGCGGCGACAAAATCCAGTCGGTCATCATGCTTCCGGGCTATACGCATAACATTATCAATCTTTCGGAAACGGAAAACCTTGTTACCGTCATGTATTGTAACGAACTTTTCGACCCGAACAAACCAGATACCTATTATGACCCAGTTTAAGAACAACGGAAAACTGAAACTTCTCATCATCGTCGGAACTCGTCCAGAAATCATCCGTCTGGCGGCAGTAATCAACAAATGTCGCGAGTATTTCGACACCTTGCTTGCCCATACAGGCCAGAATTACGACTACAACCTCAACGGTGTGTTTTTCAAGGATTTAAAACTCGCCGACCCCGACATCTATATGGAGGCCGTAGGCGACGACCTTGGCGCAACGATGGGAAATATCATTGACAAGTCGTATAAGGTGATGGTGGCGACGAAGCCCGATGCCGTTTTGGTACTTGGTGACACCAATTCGTGCCTTTCTGTCATAGGAGCGAAGCGTCTGCACATCCCAATTTTCCACATGGAGGCAGGAAATCGCTGCAAGGACGAATGTCTGCCCGAGGAAACAAACCGTCGAATCGTGGACATTATCAGCGATGTGAATTTGGCTTATTCCGAGCATGCCCGTCGCTATTTGGCCGACTGCGGATTGCCCAAGGAACGCACGTATGTGACGGGTTCGCCGATGGCTGAGGTGCTTCACAACAACTTAAAAGAAATTGAAGCTTCCGACATCCACCAAAGACTGGGTTTGGAAAAAGGAAAATATATCCTTCTGTCGGCTCATCGTGAAGAAAATATCGATACGGAGAAAAATTTCCTCTCGCTATTCAATGCCATCAACAAAATGGCTGAGAAGTACGACCTGCCGATTCTCTACTCTTGCCATCCTCGCAGTCGGAAACGCTTGGAACAAAGCGGTTTTCAGTTAGACAAGAGGGTTCTTCAGCACGAACCGCTTGGATTCCACGACTACAATTGCCTTCAGATGAATGCCTTTGCCGTCGTGAGCGATAGCGGCACCTTGCCAGAAGAAAGTTCATTCTTTACCAGCATCGGTCATCCTTTCCCTGCCATTTGTATTCGTACCAGCACGGAAAGACCCGAAGCGTTGGACAAAGCGTGCTTTATTCTTGCCGGAATTGACGAGCAGTCGCTGCTCCAAGCAGTGGAAACTGCGGTTGCCCTTCACCAAAACGGCGATTTCGGTATTCCCGTGCCCGACTATATCGAGGAAAATGTTTCCACGAAAGTCGTGAAAATCATCCAATCTTACACCGGAGTGGTGAATAAGATGGTTTGGCGTAAATTTTAAAAAGAAATGTGTATGGATTTCTTGCTCAAACTCAGAAATTGGTACTTCACCAAACGAGCACTGCCGTACTGGGGCATCTTTCTGATTGACCTCTTTTTCGTGTTCATCTCGGCGTTCATCGTCTATTGGTCGGTGCACCGCGGTATGCAAACGCTATTGCATTCCTACGCGTTGTCGAGAGTGTTGATGATTTATCTATTCATCAGTGCCATCACGTTCAAGTTGTTCCACACGTATTCTGGTATCATCCGCTATTCGTCGTTTGTCGATTTGATGCGCGTGGGATACGCGAATGCGCTGGCGTGTGTCGTGATGATTGCACTTCACTACCAGATTAATCATCTGCCGGCGAATCGTTTCGTCCATTTGCGCACCATTGATATTCTCGGTACTTACGCCGTGGCAACGATGCTGATGTGGATGTTGCGCGTGGGTGTGAAGTATCTGTATGATTATTCTTTCAGAGAAAAAGACCTCATGCCAGTGTTCGTCTATGGTGTGAAAGAAGGCGGAATTGGAATTGCGAAAAGTATCCAAAGCGATGAGTCGAGCCGTTTCCTCTTGCGAGGTTTTATTTCGCATCTTCCTGATTTTCAATCACATCTGCTGATGGGCGTGAAGGTGTATGAAGTTGATGAAAAACTCCGGGAGGTGTTGGAGAAGAAGAATATCAAGGCCGTATTGGTGTCGCCGACGAGAACCGAGCAATTCCGCAATGATGCCAATTTGCAACGAATCTTGACCGAAATGGGCATTAAAATCTATATGGTGCCCCAATCGACAGAATGGAACGGACAGACGGTGCCCAGCATACAACTGAAGGAAGTGAGCATCGACGACCTCCTGCCACGCGATGAAATTCACATTGATTTGAAGAAAGTGGGCGAGATGCTGACGGGTCAGCGCATTTTGATTACAGGCTCGGCTGGCAGTATCGGCAGTGAAATGGTGCGGCAGATTGCATCGTTCACTCCGTCGGAGATGATGCTCATCGACCAAGCCGAGACGCCGCAGCACGACATCCGCCTGATGATGCAGAAAAAGTGGCCTGACATCAAGGTTCACACGGTGGTGACGAGCATTTGCAAGGAGAAACGCATGGAAAACGTGTTTGCGGAATTCCGTCCCGACTACGTGTTCCACGCTGCAGCCTACAAGCACGTTCCGATGATGGAGGACAACCCGAGTGAGAGCGTTCAAAACAATGTCTATGGCACGAAAGTTCTGGCCGACCTCAGCGTGAAATATGGCGTAAAGAAATTCGTGATGATTTCGACCGACAAGGCCGTGAACCCAACGAATGTGATGGGCTGTTCGAAGCGCATCTGCGAGATTTACGTGCAGGCGTTGAACAACCAGTTGAAGGCTTCCGCAGTCGAGGGTGCCACCCAGTTCGTCACGACACGCTTCGGCAACGTCTTGGGCTCAAACGGATCGGTGATACCACTCTTCGAGAAGCAAATTCGGGCAGGTGGTCCCGTGACGGTGACCGACCCGAACATCATCCGCTATTTCATGCTGATTCCCGAGGCCTGCAAACTCGTTTTGGAGGCAGGAACGATGGGCAACGGCGGTGAAATTTTCGTCTTTGACATGGGAAAACCCGTCAGAATCGCTGATTTGGCCAAGCGAATGATCTTGTTGAGCGGTGCGCAGAACGTGGAAATCGTCTATTCCGGTCTGCGTCCGGGCGAAAAACTCTACGAGGAAGTACTCTCGACCGAGGAAAACACCAAACCGTCGTTCCACGAGAAGATTCGCATCGCTTCCGTTCGCGAATACGACTACGAAAAGGTGAAAAAGGATATCGACGAACTCATCCGCGTCAGCACCGACTACGACGATATGGCGACGGTGAAAAAGATGAAGGAATTGGTGCCGGAATTCATCAGCAATAACTCGATTTATTCGGAGTTGGATTAAAAAAAGAAGAGTGTGACCGATATCTACATGGAGTTTTTGCGTTTTTGCCTTGATGAAAAACGCCCCATTCCAGACAATATGAAGAAGATTGTTTGGAGCGATTTGTTAGATTTTGCCAAGAAGCAAAGCATTATTGGTGTGTTCTTTCATGGAATGAAAAGAATCACAGAAGGAGAGAACAAACCAACAGACGATGATGTGCTGGATTGGATGGCAGAAACGTCCAAAATCGTCAAACGAAATGAGACGATGTACCAAAAATCGGCATTTGCTGTTGAAGCTTTTAGAAAAGAAGGTTTCCGAAGTTGCATCTTAAAAGGACAGGGAAATGCGCTGATGTATCCAGATCCATTTATGAGGTCGCCCGGTGACATCGATATTTGGGTTGAAGGAGAACGGAAAAAGATTTTTAACTATGTAAAAAGTTTTTTCCCCGACACACACGACCAATATCACGAAATTCATTTCCCCATCTTAAAAGGTATCATCATGGAGGTGCATTATACTCCATGTTTCCTCAACAATTTATATTTGAACAAAAGACTTCAGAAATATTTCAAACAACACTCCGACGAGCAATATCGGCATTTTGAAAAGATGCCAGACGGGAATACTCTTTGTATGCCAACTGATAGTTTTAACCGTGTGTTCCAGATGACGCATGTCATGAAGCATTTTTTCTTTCGTGGCATCGGCTATCGTCATTTCATTGATTATTATTTCTTGCTCAAAAGAGGTTTTACTCCTGAAGAACAGCAGGCGACAATGAATGAATTTAAAAGGTTGCGCATGGTGAAATTTGTCAAAGGAGCGATGTGGGTGCTACACAACAACCTTGGGTTGGAAAAGCAGTATTTACTCGTTGAACCCAATGAGAAAATTGGGCGGATGATTGAAAAAGAAATCATCATTGGCGGCAATTTTGGGAAATATGACCAACGCTATCAATTACCCAAAAAAGGGAAAATAATGACGTTTGGAAGAGATGTCTATAGAAATCTTCATTTTGCCAAAGAATTTCCGTCGGAAGCACTGTCGCGCCCCATTTTTATGGTTTGGCATCAGTTGCGTGATTTAAGAAAATAATGGCGAAACTTTTGACAAAATTGCAAAATATTGTCAAAAGAGTTGTGTGATTTATTTTTATTGTTTATTTTTGCGAATCGAAATTTATCAAACAAGAAGAATATGATTGACGTAAAAGTAACTCTGGCAGGCGCCGAAGAGCGCATGGAGATGGCCGCGATGTTCTTGGATGAGTCACTGAACAGAATCCGCGCAGGCCGTGCAAACGTGGCCATCCTCGATGGCGTGCGAGTGAATAGTTATGGTTCGATGGTGCCGCTGAATCAGGTGGCGAACGTGTCGTGCCCCGATGCGAGGACGATTGCCGTCAGCCCGTGGGACAAGAAGACGATTCGCGACATCGAGAAGGCGATTATGGATTCCGACGTGGGTATCACGCCCGAAAACAACGGTGAAATTATCCGTCTGGCGATTCCGCAGCCGACCGAAGAGCGCCGTAAGGAACTCGTGAAACAGTGTAACAAAATCGGCGAGAAGGCGAAAGTGGAAGTGCGCAACGTGCGCGGCGAAATCAAGGACAAACTCAAGAAGGCCATCAAAGACGGTCTGAGCGAGGACAACGAGAAGGATGCCGAACTCGAATTGCAGAAAATCCACGACAAATACATCAAGAAAGTCGATGAACTCCTCGATGCGAAGCAGAAGGAGATCATGACAGTCTGACAATTGCTCATTGTTAATTGATAATTGTAAATTGTTAATTGATAATTGACGGGTCTTGTCATTAAAAACACGGGCAGCTGGTACACCGTCCTCACCGACGACGGCCAGACCGTGGACTGCAAAATCAAGGGCAATTTCCGACTGAAAGGCATCCGCAGCACGAATCCCGTGGCTGTGGGTGATAGGGTTGCCATTACTTTTACCGAGGGACAGGAAGAAAACAACGCTTCCCGTTCCTCGTTTGCTTTTATCTCTGCCATCGAAGACCGCCGCAACTACATCATCCGCAAGTCGTCGAACCTCTCGAAACAGAGCCATATCCTTGCGGCCAACGTCGATCAGGCGTTTTTGGTTGTCACGGTGACTTTTCCCGAGACTTCCACGACCTTCATCGACCGTTTTCTGGCTTCGGCAGAGGCTTACAGCGTGCCCGTCGTGCTCGTTTTCAACAAAATCGACCGCCTCGACGACGAAAACAAGGCTGTTTTAGAGGCGATGATGCGGCTTTACGAGGCGATTGGCTACGAATGTCGCGCCATTTCAGCCGAAACGGGCGAGGGCGTAGAGGCGTTGCGCCCGTTGCTACAGGGGAAAATTACGTTGCTCTCGGGTAACAGCGGCGTGGGAAAATCGACACTCATCAACCGACTCATTCCCGACGCGAAACTGCGGACGGCGGAAATCAGCGATGCCCACAATACGGGAATGCACACAACGACGTTTTCGGAGATGTTGCGAACGGACGGGGGCTTCTTGATAGACACTCCCGGCATCAAAGGCTTCGGCACCTTCGACATGGAACCTGAGGAACTGACGAGTTATTTCCGCGAGATTTTCCATTTTTCCGAGGAGTGCAAATTCTCTAATTGTACCCATACGCATGAGCCCGGATGCGCAGTCTTGAAGGCACTCGACGACCATTTGATTGCGCCAAGCCGTTACCAGTCCTACCTCTCGATGATGGAGGACAAAGACGAGGACAAATATCGCGCGGCGTACTGATTCCTTTTTTTGAGACAAGCAATGCAAAAGTGCATCGACCCAACAAGTCGATGCACTTTTTTTTGTTCAAAATTTCCCCGATTTTATTGCAGATTCCCAATCCACTCGGCAATGTCGCGGAGCACTTCCTCGGAAATCGTTTCCTCGATGTGGTTGTACTCGGTCGTCGCGCCCGTCGTTGCGTGTTGGAAAAGGTGGTTGAGGCCAGGATAGAGTTTGATGGTTGGGTGTTGGGTGTTGGGTGTTAGGTGTTGGGTGTTGGGCTTTGAATTGTAAATTGTAGATTGTAAATTGTAAATTGCATTGAGGTTGCTTTCGGGCAAAACCTGTTTGTCGAGCGATCCGTTCAGCGCGAAAACAGGACATTTCGTGGCTTTGATGTCGTCGGCAGGGTCGTATTCGGTGAAGAAGTCATACCACGGATTGGTTTCTTGCATCGCCATCGTCAACCGCATCTGTTTCAACGTCATTTTCGCAGGCTGACCGCTCAGCTGCAATAGCGCGTTGGTTTGTTCGACGAGCAGCGTGTCGCCTTTGATGCCGGGCGCAGCGAGTGCCACGATGAAATCGACCGCCTGCTGTGCACCGAGCATGAACGCGACGCTACCGCCTTCGCTGTGACCGAGGATGCCGACCTTTGAAAACATCGGTTTTTCACGTGTTTTCTTACCGTTTTTCTCCGAAAAATTCATCGAACGAAGAAAATGAATTCCAGCTTCGGCATCTTGGGCAAAATCCGCCGTCGTGGCGTTGGCAACGTCGCCGGTCGATTGTCCGAAACCTCGGTCGTCGTAGCGGAGCGAGGCGATGTCGTGACGCGCCAGATAGTCGGCAATGACAGCGAAAGGTTTGTGGTCAAAAAGTTCCTCGTCGCGATTTTGCAGGCCGCTACCCGTCACCATCAGTACGACCGTACGTTTTTTCAATGTCTCGAAATTCGCGGGCAGCGTGAGCGTTCCGGCAAGTGTGGCGTTGGCCTCGTCGTTTTTGAACGTCACTTCGCGCGTTTCGTAAGGGTAGGGCGGTTGCGGCGTTTGCGGTCGCAGTCGGACGAGTTCGCCGGCGGTCAGCGTCAGGGGAAGCTCGCGCCCCATCTGTCGGAATGTGCCGACGATTTTTCCGTCTTTCAAGTCGCCGGAAAACGCTGCGCCGATACTCGGAAATGCGGCATCCACTTTCTTCTCGTCCAATTCCTTGATTTCCCCTGCGATGCCTTTCGCGCCTTGGTCGGGCGAGTCGAGCGTGCATTTTTCCTTCGAGAAGTGGAAAACGAGGTTCAGCTTCATCACTTGCAGGTCAAGCTGCCCGTGCCACGTGCCCGCAATGCCTTGTGCCTGCACGGTTGCGGCCATCATCGCCATCACTGCGGCGAAAAGGAGTGTCTTTCTCATATTCTTGTATTTTCTTTTAGGTTAAAATCTCCCTGGTCCTCCGAATCCACCGCGTGGCATACCATTCCGATTGCCACCGCCGCGAGTTCCATCTGGTCGACCCATTCCCGGGGGCGGACCGTCCATTCCGTCGGGACCCTCACCATGACCCATCCGAGCCTGCTTGCCGCCAAACACGTTGAACTGATAGACCACGTGCAGCATCGCATAGGAATTGATGCTGTTGTACCACGTGTCGCGGCGTTGCCAAGCATCGAGCATACGGCTGAAGTTCGACTGCTGGTGTAGAATGTCGTAGAATTGCAGCATCACCGAGAGATTCTTGCCTTTCAGGAACTTCTGCGAAATTTGCGCGTTCCACAGCAGTTCGTTCGTGTTCATCGACTGGTCGTCGTAGCCGCGCCTGCTGCGCTCGTGAATGTCCATCGCAATCGACGTGCCCCACGGTGCCGTGATGTTGAGCGAACCGCCATAGGAAAACACCCACGTGTCGAGGTTCGCCTGCTCTTGCAGTTTGTTGCGGGCGTGGCTGTAGTTGAAATTGCCGTCGAGTTCGAACTCCGCCATCCATTGCCCCAGATTCGGTCGGAAACTCAGTCCGAGGCGGTTGCCGATGGTTGTTTCGCGCGTCGTGTTCTTCTGCGACGACGACGTGCGGTCGAGCGTCACGTAACCCACGTGGTTGTTGTAGTTGATGGTCGGAAATGTGTTGATGTTCCACACGCCCGTCGTATCGAGCGCGGTGTTGAACATTCCTCCCCAGCCCACGTTCCAGTTGCCGTTGATGTTTTCGGGGCGCGTCGTGCGTCCGCCCGTCTTCTCGTCGTAGGTCACCATCGACGAAATCGAGTTGTTCGTCGTCGAGAAGCGCAAGAACGTCATCCACGTGCGCATATAGCGTTGCTGATAGCCGTTGTAGAAGAGGTTGAGCGACTGCGTGAACGATGGCTTCAAGCCCGGATTACCACGCGAGATGTTCAGCGGGTCGCTGTCGTCGTAGATGTCGAGCATCTGCGAGATGGAGGGCTGCGACGTCGTGCCGCGATAGTCGATGCGCAGTTGCGACACTTTCGAGAAACGATAGCGGAAATTCAGCGTCGGCGACACGTTGAACACCGTGCGCGTCGTATCGACAAATCGTCCCTGATAGTCCTGAATGAAGTTCGACCGCTGCGGTTGCATCATCACACCCGCCGTGAAATTATATTTTTCGCGGACCATTCGGAACGTCAGTTCGATGTTGTGCGTGTAGTTTTTGTATTCCGAATAACGGCTCAGCGACGCGCTCCGATAGTCTTCGTAAGGCTTTTCCAGACGATTGAGATACTCGTTCCAAGCCCGATAATGGGGTGTCAGACCGTCGAAAATGCCCTCGCCCACGTTTGAAAAGTCGTAGGTCGAGCGGTCGCTCTTGTTGTGCGAATAGTTGTAGCGATAACTGAATTGCAGGTAGGTTTTCTCCCAAATCGGCTCGCTGTAGGTCGCTTGCAACGAATAGTTGTGGCGCTTCGACGGCGTGATGCTGAAGCGGTTTCGCTGATAAATCGAGTCGCCACCCTGTGCGTTCTTCACCTGATACAAATCGACCGTGCTCGTCGAGAAATTCTTCGAGTCGCCCTCGTTATACGATGCCTCGGCACGCAGCGTCACGTTGCGGCCTTTTGTGTTCAACTTGCGGTTCACCTGCAACCGTCCGCCCACCTGCTTCGTGTCGCTGTACGAAATGCCTTGGTTTCGCCGCCAGTTCACCTTCACCTCGTTCGGAATCAGGTCCATCTGCTCCAACGGGTCGAGTGCATAATCATACGGGTCTTCGTTGAACGAGGCCGACTGGCTCCACGACCGTCCGTCGTTTTTCGAGAAACTCACGTTCGGACGGAAGTTGATGTTCCACATCGAGTCGGGCTTCCATTCCACCTTCATCTGGCCGTTCCACGAGTCGCCACGCGAATAATTCTGGTTGATACTATTAGTGAACGCGCCCGCGCGTGCGACGAAATTCTCGCTCGACGACTTTGTCAGCGCGTCGCCGTCGCGATGGTTCCAGCGCACCGAACCGCTCAGTTCCAGCCGTTCCTTGCGCGTTTTCGGGTCGCGCTCCTCGTAGTTGAAGTTCACGCCGAGCATTTTCGACGCATTCAGGCCGTTGTTGCCACGACCCGGACCGCCGCCACGACCGCCAAACCCTTGGTCGCCCGTGTTGTTGGCGCTACCCATCACCTGCACACGAAGGGCATCTTTCGAATACATGCCCATTCCGCGAGCCGAATAGCGCTTCTTCGTGCCAATCGCCACGTCGCTGTTCGACATAAAACCTTTGTTCATACCGCGCTTGATCGTGAAGTCGAGCGTCGTCTCCTCTTCGCCGTCCTCGATGCCCGTGACGCGGGTCAGGTCGCTCTTTTCGTCATATACCTTGATATTCTCGATGATCGACGTCGGCAGGTTTTTCATCGCCGTCTGCGTGTCGCCGGTCATGAATTCGCGGCCATCGACCTTGATTTTCTTCACCTGCTTGCCGTTAATGGTGATTTTTCCGTCGTCATCGACCTGTGCGCCCGGCAACCGTTTTACTAATTCCTCGGCCACCGAACCCTCTGGCACGCGATAGGCAGCCGAGTTATACACAAACGTGTCCTCGCGCAACACGACTTTCTGCGCCAGCGCCGTCACCTCCGTGCCCTTCAGCATGATGGCGTCGGAATTCAAGACCACCTGACCCATCGCCAAGTCGTGGTCCTCCACCATTTCGATGCGTTTCAGCGTCGTGATGTAGCCCACGCTCGAAATTTTCAGCAGATACTTGTCGTTTTTCGGTGCCGTGATGGCAAATTTGCCGTCTTCGTCCGACACCGCACCGCCCACAAACGCGCTGTCGGTCGTCAGCAGTTGCAATGTCACTTGTGGCAGCGGCTCTTTGGTGTCGCGGTCGATGAGCGTGCCCGAAATCTTCCTTTCCTGCGCGTAGGAAACGGCTGCCACCAGCGTCAGCAGCAGCAAAAACAATCTTCTCTTCATAAAAAATCCTTTCGTTTCCCTCTTTGACGTTTTACTTCTTCAAAAGTTTAATTGAGGAGCGAGGAAGGAGAAGCGAGGAAGGAGAAGCGAGGAAGGAGAAGCGAGGAAGGAGAAGCGAGGAAGGAGAAGCGAGGAAGGAGAAGCGAGGAAGGAGAAGCGAGGAAGGAGGAGCGAGGAAGGAGGAGCGAGAATCGAGAAAACTCCTCACTTCATGCCATAAATTACGTTAAATATATTAAAAAACCTAAAATGGGGGGGTGGAAACAAACTTTTTTGCGCGTACGCTTGTGAGTATTGAAAAAAATCCGCACCTTTGCACCCGATTTTGAAAAATCATATAGAAGGCGTCTGAAAATTGAATATTTAAACATTAAAAATGCAAATATTTAGGCTTGAGAACGATAAAAAATAATCATAAATACCAACAAAAAAACAAGAGAAAAGCTTATGAAAAAAATCAGTAAAATGGTTTACGAGGCACCGTTCGTCGAAGTTGTGCCTTATGTCGATGAAGTGATGGAGGCTCATGGAGCCGTTTCGCGCTATTGGACGGGAAACAACGACGAAAGTCCCGAAAAGCCGGGAACGGATCCCCCTCCCGGAGGATGGGACGACTGGACAGCCAAAGATTTTATGTACTACGAAGAATACGATTTCGGTTGGGATGAGTAATCTCCCTTTATGAAAGACAGAAATTCAAAAAACTCGAAAACATAAAAATAAAAAAGAATATGAAGAATCAGATTACAAAAATTTTTGCCCTGATCGTGATGGGCATTTTCGCGACCACGATGGTCTTTGCTCAGGGATTGGGTGGACACAGCCACAAAACCACGGCAAAAGACCCCAAAAAAGGCGACGACTGGGAAATCATCCACTTCCCGAAGATTGACCGCAATACGGGTTATGCCGTCGTGGAAGGAGGAAAACACGTCGTTTACGACCGCCATTACTACACTGGTGGAAAGTTCGACAATGTGACTGTTGACAAATTCCTTGGACACCACTGGAAAGGCCACACAATCGAAGAAGTGGCAGCGTCGGGAGAGCAAATTTACTTGTGCAACGTGGAAACTGGCGAATATTTGCAGGTGGGTGACTATTGGGGTGAAAACACGATGACCAACCACGCAGGTATCTCGTACACACTGGATGCCACTGGTGCAACATTTGCACGAAGCACTTGGGGAGAGTTCATGAACCAAGACACAAACATGAACGGCTACTGGATTTGCCCAGTTCTCCAAAACAGTACCAAGGAAGGTCGATGCGTCGGTCGTATGCACAAAAACGATGGTATTCAAGGCCACTTCGAGCACAACAGATACCTCGCCTTGCGCGACAAGTACGAATATGACGACAACGGCGCAGGAGAAAACCCGGGCGGATTCGTATTCCAGTTCCATTCCGTCACCACCAACGACGGCAAACAGGCATACATCATCTATACCCACAGACAAACATCATCGTCTCAAGATGTAGAAGCGCAGGAATACTGGAATCGCGACTCCTACCTGCTGCTCAAGTCTGCCAGTAAAGAGAAAACGGGTTACCACACCGTGCGCTTCAGAAAGTTCGCCGGACAGATGTACGGAAAACCGACCGCAAATTTTCCTGTCACAACCACTTGGAACAGTGATAGAGACATACCCCTCGGCGACGAGAAAGACTTCGTAGGCGACAACGGAACTCCTAAATCAGACGACTTTGGTGCTCTGGTCGATGCCAACAAGCGCGTCGGTCGTTTAGCAGGTCTTAATCAGGCCGCAAAAGACAAAAACAACCTCTGGAAAATCGTCACCAAGTCGGAGCGTGAACGCTTCCGCCTCGTGGCTTCCGAGGACCAGCCGGTTGATATGACCTACAGAATCAAGAACTCCAAGTTCTATACGAGTTACACTTATACGCGCACGCTGAAGGAAAGTTCTTCAGACCCTAACGATGTTGTGCCGAATGATTATGTAGACGGAACTCCCCATGGACATTATACGCATGCCAACGGCGAGCGCGACTTCGGCTGGCAGTGGTTCGACGTGGACCGCGAAACCCACTACACCAACCACCACATCCACCCGTGGAACCAGCACAAAGTAGGAGAAGGCACTTGGAATCCGGGTTGGTATGATCCGGAAGCCCAAGACACACCTCGCGAGCGCGAACTCCACAAGGTGGGCACGGGTTTGTATTACAGATTTAATACGCCTGATGTCGATAGGAAGCAAGACGAAATGTTTATTACACAAGGACTGGAGTCGAACTATGTGGGTTCCATCTGGAAAGGTTCGACCAATTTGCAGCAGACCATCGGCACAGGCAAGCCCGGCGACCCGAAACTGCGCGAAGGCCTCTATTTGGTTGCTGTGAAGGGTTTCTACGCTCCCCACGACATGATGAAATACTTCAAGGATGAAGATGACAACAAATATAAACACTGGTCTGTTGATTTTTCTAGCAAAAAGGATACAGAAGACGCGTTGACCACGGGTATGCCATGGTACACAGAAGCTGTTGTTACCACCGACGGCCCCAACAAAGGCAAATGGAAACGCAGCCACGACTCCTATCTCTTCGCATGGAGCTATCCCGAAGTTGTGACGAGGAGGAAAACTGCTACGCAGGCAGATATTGATGCCGGAAACGCTTACTACGAGGGTCAAAGTATTCCCGATGAAGATCCCGAGGAAGTGCGCCGAATGTTGCCCTCCATCTACGAAGGAGCAGTTCTCTGGGAAGGAGCGGATGCCGTCACGGCTGATGAGAAGAAAATTCTGTCGAAAGCGTATTTGTTAGACGATGGCAATCAAGACTTCCTTTACACGGAGGTTGGTTATAGCCTGTCAGGAAATCGTCCGGGCTATGAAGCAGGTAACGAAGGTTGGAGAAAACTTACCGAAGGATTGAAAGACGAGAAAAATATCGCTATTTACGACGGAAGACATTTCTCGAGCAGCAGATATAGCGGATGGAACTACGGCACAGGAAAATGGGCAGTGCCCAAGTCGCTGATTGGTGCCGGCCACTGGTTCAATGGCATGGAAGGTGTTGATGAGAACAGCAGCCCGTCCTATAAAAACCTTTCGGCCTACCGTATTGCTTTGCCCGTGTATGTCGGTCCTGAAGGAATTCTGACCATCGGTGTGGACCATACGTTGGTGAATGAAGAAGTGCCCTATACTTATCAGGAAGTAAATGAAGAGGGCAATCCTGTAGGCGACCCCATAGATATGACACTTCCCAAATCCAACCCAGACGAGTGGGTTTGCTTCGACGACTTCGAACTGATTTATCTCGGTAAGGTAGAACCCGACGAATTCGTGATTGACGAGCGTCACGGCAATAGTGACTATAAGGTAGAACCGCGTCTGCTGACCGATGGCTCGACGGGCGAACCTTACGCAGAAGGAGAGGAAAAACATGGTCAATATTCGGCAGAAGTTGTCAACAAGAACAACACGCAGTGGAACGACATTTTCTCGGAAACAGATATTGCGCTCGAAGGCGAAAAGGTACACAGGGTGAAAACTGTGGTTATCCGTCGCACACTGAAGAAGGGTGGCTACAGCAGCATCGTAGTGCCAGTAGATCTGACCAAAGCACAGGTGAAGGAAGGCTTCGGCGAGAATGTGAGAGTGTCGAAACTCGACGATTTCACGGGTCGCACCATTATCTACAAGGCATTGCAAGACATAACAGGCGATGACGAAATTTTGATGGAGGCTGGTGTGCCCTATATCATCAATCCTTCGAAAGATCCGGATGTTCCCGCCCCGACGAAAGTGGTCAATCCTGACAATTCGGTGTCATATAATGTGGAAGTGACCTACGACCGCCCGAGGTTCACACTGGCCTACTCGACTTCTGCAAAAGACATCGCAGGCTACTACCTCCGCGACGAAGAACGCAACTATGAGGTGGAAACGAGCATGGCGGGTCCGATCTATGTCATCAGTGACGTGAGAATCGAATCGGAAAGGACATTCCCCGATGTAAATATGGTGGAGGACACCCCGGGATACTTCCGTAGAAAATATAGGAATGGAAGCGACGAACCCAGTGCTGACGACATTGCAGATAACGCAGTTTGGAAAGCCATTGATGCTTTTGACAGTGTGACAAAGAAAAGCAAGACTTATGGCATCAACAGAGGCGAACTTCAAGGCAAGAAATACAAGATGCTGGAAACGGCTCACTACACAGCCGGCGAGCCTATTCCTGCCTACTCCTATCTCTGGGCAGACGGCAAGATGTACTATACCAGTGAGGCTATTTCCACCTCAAGAGGCTTGTTCTCCTACCTGCAAATGGTTGAGGTTGATGACAGTGGCAATCCCATCATGGAAAGTGATGGTGTAACTCCCAAAGTTTACGCCAAGCCCTTCATCAGTGGTGCAGATTCGTTCTTTGAGATTCTCGTGGAAACCAACGGCATCGAGGATGTGAACAAACGTGTGGAGCCCGACGGCAACCTCGAAATCTACGACCTGATGGGTCGCAAGGTGACGAATCCCCGTCCCGGCACCATCTACATCATGAATGGTGTGAAGGTAATGTGGAAATAAAAACTTCTCCCCCCTCAAGGAATCGGGAATGCGCAGGCGTTCCCGATTTTTTGTTTGTTTTTTTGTTTTTCGGGAAATAATTCGTAATTTTGCAGCATGAAACGACTGCTGGAAACTTTCGGACGCTATTTGCTGCTGATGGGACGGACGTTTTCCGTTCCTGAGCGGTTTCGGATGTTCTGGAAACAGTACGTCAAGGAGATGGCGCAACTCGGCGTCGATAGTGTCGGTATCGTGCTGTTGATTTCGTTCTTCATCGGTGCGGTGATTTGCATTCAGATGAAGCTCAACATCCAGAGTCCGTGGATGCCGCGATGGGTGTCGGGCTACACGACGCGCGAGATCCTGCTCTTGGAGTTCTCTTCGTCGATTATGTGTCTGATTCTGGCGGGAAAGGTCGGGTCGAACATCGCGTCGGAACTCGGCACGATGCGCGTCACACAGCAGATCGACGCGCTTGAAATCATGGGCGTGAACTCGGCGTCGTACCTGATTCTACCGAAAATCGCCGGACTGATCACCATCATGCCGTTTCTCGTGATTTTCTCGTCGGCGACGGGTATTCTCGGTGCTTATGCCACGGCCTATGTCGGCCACATCCTCACACCCGAGGACCTGACCGAGGGCTTGCAACACTCGTTTGTGCCGTGGTTCATGTATATGTCGATCATCAAAAGTCTCTTTTTCGCGTTTATCATCGCCAGCGTGTCGTCGTTCTTCGGCTACACGGTGGAGGGTGGTTCAGTGGAGGTCGGCAAGGCTTCGACCAATGCGGTGGTGTCGTCGTCGGTGTTGATTCTTTTCAGTGATGTTTTCCTAACGCAGATTCTGTCATGATTGAGGTTAAGAATTTATATAAATCGTTCGACGACAAAGAGGTGCTGCACGACATCAGCACCGTGTTTGAGAATGGCAAGACGAACTTGATTATTGGACAGTCGGGCTCGGGAAAAACCGTGCTGATGAAAAACCTCGTGGGACTGCTCGATCCGACGAGCGGACAGGTGCTTTACGACGGTCGCGACTTCGTGCAGATGTCGAAACAGGAAAAAGTGCAGATGCGCCGCGAGATGGGCATGATTTTCCAGTCGGCGGCGTTGTTTGACTCGCTCTCGGTGTTGGAAAACGTGATGTTCCCCCTCGATATGTTTTCGCCGATGACGCTGCGCGAGCGCGAAAAACAGGCGATGAAATGCTTGGAGCGCGTGAATCTGGTGGGGGCGGAACGAAAATATCCGGCGGAACTCTCGGGCGGTATGCAGAAGCGCGTGGCGATTGCACGGGCGATTGTGTTGAACCCGAAATACCTGTTTTGCGACGAGCCGAACAGCGGTCTCGACCCGAAAACGTCGCTCGTCATCGACGAACTGCTCTCGTCGATTACCCACGACCTGAAAATCACCACGATTATCAATACCCACGACATGAATTCGGTGATGGGCATTGGCGAAAACATCGTTTTCATTCGTCAGGGTCACAAGGAATGGCAGGGTGTTTCGTCGCAGGTGATGCGCTCAGACAACACCAATCTCACCGACTTCATTTTCGCCTCAGACCTGCTGAAAAACATGCGCAATGTCGTCATCGAAAACGATATTGAGTTTGAGCATAAAAAATCTATCGCAGATACCAAATTCCATCACGCTCAACCATAGGAACGCAGACTTCCTCGACCGTGGAATCGCCGAAGCACAGTGTTAGAAACACGTTGGCTTCGTGGTTGTTGTCGTCGGCAGTGGCATTGACAATGCGCGTCTCCTTGATGCCACGATGCTCGATTTGCTGCTGTCCCATGAACATTTTCGCGTTTTTGATGAGTTGGTCGCGGTAGCTGTCGGGAATGGCTTCGGGCTGGTAGCGCCCATCGACGAAAGCGTCGTATTTTCCCTCAATCAGATAGTCGTAATACTGCTTCGCCACCCGCGCCGCCTTGTCGGCAGAGGAATGGGACGAGCAGGAACTGAAGCCCCACTCCAGCCCTCCCCAAAGGGGGAGGGAAATAAGGGCGACTATCATTGTTTTATATTTTTTCATTTCTATTCAACATTTTCTCCTCCCCTTTTTGGGGGAGGTTGGGAGGGGGCTTTATTTCTGTCGTACAAAAACATTGATGGGCGTACCCGTCAGCGGCCAATTTTCGCGGATTTTATTCTCGAGGAACCGTTTGTACGGCTCTTTCACATACTGCGGCAGGTTCGCGTAGAAGATAAACGTCGGAATCTGTGCCGGCACCTGCGAACAATACTTGATTTTGATGTATTTTCCCTTGATGGAGGGCGGCGGGAATGCCTCGATGAGCGGCAGCATCGTCTCGTTGAGTTTCGTCGTGCCGATTTTCGACGTGCGGTTCAGATAGACCTCTTTCGCCAGTTCGAGCACCTTGAAAATGCGCTGTTTCGTCACCGCCGAGGCGAAGACAATCGGGAAATCAGTGAACGGAGCCATGCGCTCGCGAATCGCGTTCTCGAACGTCTTGATGGCGACGGGCGACTTGTCTTCGACAAGGTCCCACTTGTTCACCACGACCACGAGCGACTTCTGGTTGCGTTGGATAATCTGGAAAATGTTCATGTCTTGCGACTCGATGCCGCGTGTCGCGTCGATCATCAGGATGCAGACGTCGGAGTTTTCTATGGCGCGAATCGAGCGCATCACCGAGTAGAATTCCAGGTCCTCCGTCACCTTGTTTTTGCGTCGGATGCCCGCCGTATCGACCAGATAGAAGTCGAAGCCGAACTTGTCGTAGCGCGTGTAGATCGAGTCGCGTGTCGTGCCGGCAATCTCCGTCACGATGTTGCGGTCTTCGCCGATGAATGCGTTGATGATGCTCGATTTTCCAGCGTTCGGACGACCCACGACGGCGAAGCGCGGAATGCCTTCCTCGATGTTCTCGCCCTCGACATTCGGCATTTTCTCCATGATGAGGTCGAGCAAGTCGCCCGTGCCGCTGCCCGACATCGAACTGATGCAGACCGGTTCGCCGAGTCCCAGCTTGTAGAACTCGTAGGAATCGTAAATCTGCGCGTTGTTGTCCGTCTTGTTCGCCACGAGAATCACCGGCAACTTCGAGCCACGCAGAATCTGCGCCACGTCCTCGTCGAGCGAGGTCAGCCCCGTCGTCACATCGACCATGAACAGCAGCAGGCTCGCCTCTTCGGTCGCCACGAGCACCTGTTTGCGGATTTCCTCCTCGAAAATATCGTCGGAATTGACCACCCAGCCGCCCGTATCGACGACGGAAAACTCCTTGCCGCACCACTCGCACTTGCCGTATTGGCGGTCGCGTGTCGTGCCTGCCTCGTCGCTCACAATTGCGTTACGCGACTTCGTCAGCCTATTAAACAGCGTGGATTTTCCGACATTCGGACGACCCACAATCGCTACTAAATTTCCCATAATGCTATTGATTTGGGTGCAAAGTTACGAAAAAGAAGCGAAAGCGCAAAAGTTTCGCTTCTTTTTAATTGGAAGTTAAGGAGTTAGGAAGTTAAAGAAGTTAAGCCAAATGCATTTCTCACTTCACACTCGACAATTTCACCTTTTTACTTTTTTACTTTTTTACCTTTGTAAATATAAATGCCCTTCTGCGTGGGTTTCTCTTTGATACGACGGCCATCAATCGAATAATAATGGTCGTTGTTCGTAGTTCCAGACGAAATGGTATGGATTCCACTCGTATTGAACGGCATTTGCGCCGCATTGAGCACCTGATTGTCGCGTAAATCACCCTTGTTCACCTTGTGAATCAAGGCGACGAGCCGTTGGCCACTTCCACCGAATCCCGTCTTTTCAACCGACTCGAAACGGACGCTGTACGTGCCGTCGCTGTTCACGCTGAGCAGGTCGCCGACGGCCTCGTTCGTGAAGTAGTGCAGAATGACACCATTGTGGCGGAAAACGTCCTTCAAATCCTTGGGTGCGTCCGCGTCGTCCATGCCCAACTGCGGATATTTCTCGACGGAAATGCCGTCTTCCACGAGGTAGCACGACAGGTAAAGCGGCTGATTGACGAGGTCGCGGGCGATGCGACCCGAAACGATGATGTTCGACGCGTCGGCCGCCATGTTCACCTCGGCCATCGCTGGCATCTGCGCTGCCTTTGCCAATGCCTCCAAATAGGGCGTGGGCGACATGTCGCGAATGCCCTGAATGACGGTGTTTTCACCCTCTAAAATGGCACGGTTGTACATGATGGCCGGATTGTATTCGTTTTCGTAGCCACCGAAAATGTATTTGATTTGGCGGTCGGGTTCGGTTGTGAAAACATCCTCGGCGAAACCGCTGTGGTGCGACAGATAGACGTAAGGACCGCCGTATTGCTCGAAGGCTTTTTCGAGGAAATAGGCCATCTGCGGACAGTTGATGCAGCGCTGACTGGTGAATTCCTCGACGATGGGCACGCGCTGGAAATTATCGACGGTGACATAGAGTTTTGTCACGCCGGGGCGTCCGCTCTGCGCCGTTTCGTTGTTAATCTTCGACACCGAACAACTCCAATCGACGCTCGTTCCCTCGGTGGTTCCGGCACGAAGTTGAGCAACAACCACCGTACTGCCGTATGCCTCCAACGGCGTGGGCAGGGTGATGGTTTGGTAGGTCGGCTCCGTCGCTCCCTCGCCCTGCATGGCAATTTCGAGGTTTTCGATGGGGTGGGGCGAGAAATTGTGGATATAGAGGCCGCCTGTGAAGTCCTGGTTGGGCGCTACGGTTTGCGGATGCGTCGTGTTTTGGGCGTAAGCCGCGTTGTTGAACTCAGCGGCAGCCTCGTTGTCGAGCAGAGCGAAAATCAGCAAAGTGCCACGGTCAGTGTATTCTTCCCATGATTTTTTCGCCTGATTCACCCAACACGACTGCGGCACGGTCGCCTTCGCGTAAGCCACGAGCGGGTAGGGCGTGCCGATGGTTTCGTAGGCTTGCCACCCCAAATAAAATGCCTCGTCGCCGATGACAAATGGCTCGTCGAACAGCACGTCGTTCCACCCTTCACTGAGGTCGGCGTAGGTTTGGCGCACAATGTTATCGGGCTTTCCCGCACTGGCGAGGATGCCCGACCGCTTCTGCCGTGCCTGTTTGTAGTCGGCACGCACATAGCAGCGCACACCTTTCACCTCCTTGCCTTTCAGCCGTTGTAAGACGGGGTCTTGCGCCGGGTCGAACTTGGTCAAGCCCTGCACAAATTGATTTTTATTGCCGCCGAGTGCCGACAGTTCTTCCACGACAGGATTGGCAGGAGCATAGCCGTAAGGCACCTGCGACCAAAGTGGCATGGCGGCAATGAAGAGTAGCAGGGCGACGAGGCTCCGCCGCCAGATGGTTCGAATGGTTTTCATTTCACGACGATTTTTTTGCCATTAACGATGTAAATTCCCTTCGACAGCGTGTTCTGACGCGTCATTTTCCGACCGCTGAGGTCATAGACGGCTGCGTTTTTCTGTTTTTCCTCGTCGAGGAGCGTAATGCCCGAGAAGAGCGAGATGTCGCCTTCGGTGCTGTTGAACACGTGCATGTATTTTCCACCCAATTTGCCGTCGCGATGCACGAATGCGACGATGTAGAGATTCTCTTGATTCCACAGTGGGTCGGGCTCGTAACTGTCCATTTTCCACGAATAGGAACCACTCTCGGGCAACTCTTCGCCGTCGGCCAGAACCTCGCGAATCACGTTGGCATGGACGTATTCGCCTATCGACTCCTCTTTTTCTTTCTCGGTCCAGAAAAGTTGGCTGTCGCTGTGTACGTCGCGTTCCATCAGATAGACCGTCAGACGTGGTTTTTCGCCGTCGGGCAGAACGCCCTCGGCAATTTCGCCCGTCACTTCCGTCGACAGGTTGAGTTCGAGTTCGCCCTCACCGAGTTCGCCACGCGCTTCAACACTGACAAATGTCGGCATATTGAAGACAGATGTCATCAGTCGTTCGAAATAATACAAGTCGGCCAACACGTCGAACATCGGATTACTCGACGTATTCATCTGCACAAGGATGTTGCTCGTATTCATGGCGCGGTCGATGGTCATCGCCGGAATGCTCACACGCGAAGAATCGTTGTCGCAGAGTTGCAGGGCGAGCACGGTGGCATCGTCTTCGCCCGTCATGAACTGGTCGTCCAGATGTTGGCTGACGAAGGTGATTTCATCGCGTATCGATTCCGTCATCGGACCGATGAATTCGTCGTAATAGCGCGGCGAGCGGTAGTTGTTCTCAGACTCAAAATATTCCACCAACGGACGGCGCGTGAACTTTTCCGACACAGCCTTCGGAATGGCGAGCATATTGGCTGTCCGCGTGACGGGTTGGGCCAGTTCTTTGTCATTTACTTTCGTGATGCTGAACTCCACATCGCCACTCTTGAAGCAGGTCAGTGGCGCGAGGAACGTTTCGCTCGTCTTTCCCGTTGCAATGGCTTTCGACAAGGTCACTTTCTTCGCATCGACTTGTTCGCCTTGTTTCGAGGTGATTTCAAGGGAGCGAATGGCCTGCGAACCCGCATTTTTCAGCCGTAGGGCACAGTCGCCAGCCTCTCCGCTGATGCCGATGCCGTTTTGCGCAAACATCGTAACAACGGGCACGAAGTTGAACGAGCCTTTCGTGTCTTTGATGACGAGCAGAATCGGCAGTGAACCTTGCGCTTTCATGTCGGCCCAAACCGGATTGCCATCGTCATCCACATCGCCATCTACCCAGAGGAAACAGCTGTTGGGGACGTTGTTCGGATAGAGTTTGGGAATGGCGCATACATCTTTTTTCAACGTGGTGGTGAAGCCGACAACCAACTGTTCCACATCCTCGGGAATCACGTAGTCGCTCATCGTCATCGTGTTCCAGCCGGGATTGCTGTCGCTGTAACTATATTTCACCGTAGCCTTACCCGTCGAGAGGTTTTCACCGTTGAAAGTGTTGCGCACGAAACCTTCGTAAACACCCGTCTGCGTGGAAGTATCCCAGCCCACGCGCATACTTTTAATCGTGCCGCCAACGTAAGGGGCAAGCATTTCTTTCGTGAGAACGATGGCGCAACCTACTTTCGAGTCGTGGTTGAGCGAAAATCCATCGTATTCCCAAATCTGGTCGTCGTAGTTCGTGTAACCGACATAGACGTTGCCGGTTGTGCTGCCCTGTGCGAGGGCTATTTTGGGAACTGCCACAAGCAGTCCCAAAAGAAGAGAAATGTAGCGTTTTTTCATCATCTTTCGTTTTTGGTTGATTTTCAGCAACAAAGATAGAATAAAAAATCGAAAAATGACAAGTTTTTTTCTATTTTTTTTCAAAAAAAACGTTTTTGCGAATACGAAATGAAAAAATATACAGCGTTTTTTAGTCGGGATTATACCCGAAAGCACTGAGTTCGCGCTGGTTGTTTCGCCAGTCTTTATCGACTTTGACGAAGGTTTCGAGGTTGATTTTCTTGTCAAAGAATTTTTCCAATGCCTTTCGACTTTCGATGCCGACTTTCTTCAACGCGTAGCCCTGATGGCCGATGATGATGCCTTTCTGCGACTCGCGCTCGACGTAGATGATGGCGCGAATGTCGATGCGTTTCTCGGCCTCCTTGAAACACTCGACGCGAACCTCGACAGAGTAGGGGATTTCCTTGTCGTAGTAGAGCAGGATTTTCTCGCGGATGATTTCGCTGACGAAGAATCGGGCGGGCTTGTCGGTGAGTTGGTCTTTGTCGAAGTAGGCGGGACTTTCGGGCAACAGTTCGTAGATGCGCTTCAGCAGCATATCCGTTCCGAACTTGTTCAGTGCTGAAATCGGCAGAATCTCCGCATTCGGCAGCAGCGAGTGCCATTTTTCGACCAACTCGCCAAGAAGTTCGTCGACACTTTTTCTTCCCCCCTTCTGGGGGGATAAGAGAGGGGCTTCATCAATCTTATTGATCAGCAACAGCACCGGAATCTTCATTTTCTGCACTTTCTCGAGAAAATCCATGTTTTTCTCGGGATTCTCCACCACATCGGTCACATAGAGCAGAATGTCGGCATCTTGCAGGGCCGATTCCGAGAATGCCAGCATCATTTCCTGCATCTTGTAGTTCGGTTTGAGCACGCCCGGCGTGTCCGAAAAAACGATTTGCATGTCGGGCGTATTGACGATGCCCATGATGCGGTGGCGTGTGGTCTGCGCCTTGAAAGTGGCGATGGAAATACGCTCACCAACCAACTGGTTCATGAGCGTACTTTTTCCGACGTTGGGATTACCAACGATATTGACGAATCCTGCTTTGTGCATAACTATTCACTTCACACTTCACACTCCACGAATCACGAATCATAAGCCCATTTGAAATAGCTTGCGCCGTGTGCGAAACCGGCTCCAAAGGCCGTGAGAATGATGTTCTGACCCTTTTTCATGTTGGCTTCGTTGTCCCACATGGCCAACGGAATCGTTGCACCGCTCGTGTTGCCGTAACGCTCGATGTTCACGACGATTCTCTCCATCGGAACATCGACACGTTTCGCCACTGCTTCGATGATGCGCAGGTTGGCTTCGTGGGGAATCACCCAATCGACATCGTCCTTGGTCATTCCGTTGCGCTTCATGACTTCCAGCACGTCGTTGCCCATCGATGTAACGGCATAGCGGAACACCGTGCGGCCTTCCTGATAGATGTAATGCAAGCGATGCGAAACCGTAAAATGGCTGGGCGGACAAACCGAACCGCCGGCTTTCATGTGAAGGAACGGAAGTCCCTTGCCGTCGGTACGGAAAAATGCGTCCTGTGCGCCGATGCCTTCTTCCTCGCTCGCCTCGACCATCACCGCTCCGGCGCCGTCGCCAAAGAGCACACAGGTCTGGCGGTCGGTGTAATCGACCATCGACGACATTTTGTCGGCTCCGATGACGATTATCCGACGGCATCGACCGCTCCGAATCATCGAAACAGCCGTGTCTAAGGCATACATAAAGCCTGCGCATGCGGCGGAAATATCCATCGCAAACGCATTCTTCAGCCCAAGTCTCCCGATAACCACCGAGGCAGTCGAGGGAAATTTGTAGTCGGGCGTCGTCGTCGCCAATAAAACTGCATCAATGCTGTCGGGGTCGGCACCGGTCTTCTGAAGCAACTGCTTGGCAGCCTTCCGAGCCATATAGCTCGTACCGAGGCCCTCTTCCGTGAGAATATGACGCTCCTTGATACCAACGCGCGTCATAATCCACTCGTCGCTGGTATCAACCATGCGCGCCAGTTCCTCGTTCGTCAGAACGTAGTCGGGCACGTAGCCGCCGACACCGCTGATGATTGCATTCACCATTATTCAGCGTCCATAACGATAGCCACCTTGCCACGGTAGTAACCGCAAGTCGGGCAAACGGTGTGATAGACGTAGTAAGCACCGCAGTTGGGGCATACAGCCAGCGTGGGAGCTACTGCTCCGTCGTGGGTTCTTCTTTTGCGAGTACGAGTCTTCGACTGTCTTCTTTTAGGATGTGCCATAATAATTTACAATTTAACTTTTTAATATTTTATAATTTAACTATTTTCGTTCAACGAAAAACGCAATCATGCGATTCGGCCTGCAAAGTTACGAAAAAAATGAGAATTAAGAATGAAGAATGAAGTTTTTTTTCGCTTTTTATCAAAAATCTGCTTTGAAAATCCTACAGATTGCACATTCGTTGGGCAGAGTGTGCAAACTTTTATTTCATCAATTCGATGCGGAAGGTTGTTCCGCGACCTGCTTCCGTACTCTTCACATAGATGCGACCGTGGTGATATTCCTCGACAATGCGCTTGGCAAGCGACAATCCGAGACCCCAACCGCGCTGTTTGGTCGTAAAACCAGGTCGGAACACGTTTTTCACGTCTTTTTTCTTGATTCCCTTGCCCGTGTCGGCCACTTCCACGACCACACGATCCATCTCCATACCCGTGAAAAGTGTGATTTTTCCCTCACCTTCCATCGCATCGACGGCATTTTTGCAAAGATTTTCGATGACCCATTCGAATAGCGACGCATTCAGCGGAACGATGATGTCGTCGGGCGGAAAAACCGTCACCAACTGCACTTTGTTCGACACGCGACGGCTCATGTAATCGACCACGTGGTTCATCACTTCGTTGAGACTCACGGGAACGGGCTCGGGTAGCGAACCGATTTTCGAAAAACGGTCGGCGATGAGTTGCAGTCGCTTCACGTCCTTGTCCATTTCGGGAATCAGCGTGTCATCGGGATAGGTTTCGCGCAGCATTTCTGTCCACGCCATCAGGCTCGAAATCGGTGTTCCGAGTTGGTGGGCAGTTTCTTTCGAGAGGCCGACCCAAACCTTGTTCTGTTCGGCGCGTTTCGAGGTCAAAAGGGCGAAAATCGCAATGACCACAAACAGCAAAACCACGCCCAGTTGTACGTAGGGATAGACTGCCAACCGCTTGAGAATCAGCGAGTCGTCGTAGCAAACCTCAATGTAGTCAGAGTCGCGTTCGTCGTCGAAGCCGATGCGAATACTACGTCCTTTGGCCTTCATGCGCTGGCCGATTTGGGCGATGGCCTGCAGGCTGTCGGAGGAGTTCAGTTCCTTCATGTCGATGTTGCGAAACACCTGCACTTCACCGTTTTTGTCCATCACCACGACGGGAATCGTCGTGTTGTCTTCGATGACCTTCAACACAAGGTTCATGCCCGAATTTTCATCATTGGTGCTCAGCGTGTGCATCGCCTCGGCCCAGATTTCCATTTTTTTGTGCTCTTCTTCATAGAGGTCGCGCGTCAAAATGTTCGATACGACAAGCGATGCCACGGCAATCAGAATTGCCATGACCACCAGCAGAATCTTCACTTGTCGAATTCGGTCAGTCCATTGCATACGCTTATATAACGACTTTTTCCGCAATTTATTGTGATAATGGATGAAGGAATAGGGTAGAAGATTCCTTTTACGAAAAAAATCCGACGCGCCTGATTTCAGACTCGTCGGATTGTAAAAAAAGGGGCATCCACCTACTCTCCCGCATTGTCGCGCAGTACCATCGGCGCAGGCGGGCTTAACTGCTCTGTTCGGAATGGGAAGAGGTGGGACACCG